>JAYVFJ010000121.1:0-11670 GCA_043773225.1 Chloracidobacterium sp. | reverse complement strand
ACAGGGCATACCAAATGCCCGCGTCACATTGACGGACACAGCCGGCGAAACCCGCTCGATCATGTCGAACAGCTTCGGAGTTTACCGTTTCGGCGGACTACAGGTCGGACATACCTACACCATCAGTGTAGAGTCCAAACAGCTTGCATTCACGCCGCTGACGGTCAGCGTTACCAGTCAATCGGTAACCGTTGACATGATTGCCGACTAACGAACTGCTTCGGTAACCTAACAATTGGGACGGGCTTTTGCCCGTCCCTTTTTTTGTTTCAAGATCAAAAACGCCTGGCGTTTAGCATTTTAACAGGGTCATTTGTTATCAACGCCTTAATGCCGAGTTTACGGCAGCGCTTTAGCCATGCAGGATCGTCAACTGTCCAAACTGTGACGGGCATTTGTAATTCCGATGCGAGCGAGGCGAGTTTGGGTGTGATAAGTGAGCGATGAAGCGAGATTTGATCGGCACCGCATTCGCGCGCTCTCGCTATTATGTGCCTTCGCCGCCGCAGATAGTCCAAGATCGTCGGCTCAAAAAGCGCGGCTGTCTGAATATCAGGTATATGATTACGAACTTCCGGGATTACCGCCAATTTGAAGCTTTTAACGATGATCTGCGGCAATATAGGCGATTTATTGATAATTCCACAAACAGCCTCTGATAGTTCACGGAAAACGCCATCGCAAACCTTTAACTCAATATAGATCAACCCGCCAAAACCATGTAACTGCTGCATGGCCTGAGCCAGCGTCGGTATTGTTTCACGCCCAAAAGCGGAATTGGCACGTTTGGAATATTTTGTATTGAACCACGAACCGACATCGATCTTTCCCAACTCTACAGACGTAAAATCAGCGATTTTTCCCTTACGCAATGCCGTTCGCGCAAGCGTTTCATCGTGGATTACCACCGGAACACCGTCCTTCGCCAGCCGAACGTCAAATTCGACGCCGTCCGCTTGCGTCTCGACCGCCATTTGCAATGCCGCAAGTGTATTCTCCGGCGCATGAGCGCTCGCCCCTCGATGGGCGATGATAAGCGGTCCGCAACTTATTTCTTTTCCAGCAAAAAGATTGTTTTTGACCATGAGATCGGCTCGGTGACGGGAAATTCGTAATTGCCGACGATATTGAAATGCTGCTTTGCAAGCGAGCGGACATCTGCCAATTTGTGGATCTTGAAATTATAAAAAAGCTCCAGCACCGACCCGACAAGTGATTGTTTAACCGGCAGCAGCACCAGCGGCGCTCCTTTTTTCATAACGCGTGCGGCCTCGCTCAAGCCCTCATCGAGCGGAGTGTATTCAAGCACGCCGCACATCATTACTATGTCGAAAGTGTCATTAGGAAAAGGAAATTTCAGAACATTGCCTTGAACGGTGTCAATGCTCGTCGGATATTTTGTTTGTTTGGCAAATTCCCAACGAGCGATCTTGAGGGAATTAAACGACAAGTCAAGTGCCGTTATATGCTGCGGAGTAAAACCCGCGTCCAGCAACGCGAGCGTGGTGACGCCGGTTCCGCAGCCCGCGTCCAAAACAAGCGAATCTTCACCGATGTTCAAATCGAGCGACCTCAGATATTTTGCAACCGACGCGCGATAGCCATTAATCTTCATCGCCAGATTTTGGACGTCCGCGATGCGGTCATACAAACCCTGTGTTTTTATTTTTTGCTGGCCGTTTTTTGGCATCTGATTACTTTTCAGCCATGAGTTTCAGGATCATTTCTCTAATTTGTGCAAGACGCTCCGTGCTTGTGCCGGATTCGATGTAACGTATCACGCCTTTGCGGTCGATCAAAACTGCGGTCGGCAACGATGTAGCTCCATAGGTTAATTGAATGCTCGAATCCTTGCCGACGACAAAATCGTAAGGCAATTTCTCGGCGTCCCGAAAAGCTTTTAGCTCTTCGATCTCGCCCGGATTATCAAGCCAAGGGCCGCTGACTCTGCCGTAATACCGCGTCACGCCGAGTATAACAAACCCCTCACGCGAAAAATCCTGATGCCACTCTTTCAAAGACGGAAATGCCTCAAAACACGGGCCGCACCATGTCGCCCAAAAATCGAGTAAAACAACCTTGCCCTTTAGATCAGCAAAGGATTTACGTGTGCCCGGAAACCATTGATCGACCACGGGCAATTCCGTAGCGATCTCGCCAAGCAATTTATAATGCTTTTCGCGTTTCTTTAATCGTGAAATAACATCTGCCTGCAACGAAGCGGCACGAAACGCCGATTCTGCCCGTATTAGCGACGTCATGTAATACTCCTGCGCCTGAGGCTTGCGGCCGGTTTCGATCAGATACTTGATCTTTTGATCGACGGCGTAATAATACAGGTTTGACGACGAAGCAGAAGCAGCGGTCACGCGTATATCCTCAAGCGCCGCTTCAGTTTTTTTCTGATCTCCAAGATCGCGATAAGCTTCAAAAACAAGCATCCCTGCATCAAATATCTCGTCAAGCCATCGTGCCCTCGACGCCACATCTTTCGACAATTCTTTTACAGCTTTATAACCCTCGTCAGCGTGCGCCGCCATACGGCCAAAATTCTTTTGCGTCTGATACGCCTTGGCAAGCTCGCCCTCCATTCGGGCAATCTCGGAGGGTTTTTTTGGTTCGGATTTGAGATATTCCGCTAGCAGCATTTCGGCCTCTTCCAACTTTTTCTGTTTTGCCAGAACAACGATGACAATCGACCGTGCAGTCTGTCGGCGGTCGGCGGCAGAGCTTTCGAGGGCAATGAACTTGCGAAGATTTTCGGCTGTTCCATCGAGGTTCTCGGCAATCCAATGCAACATCCCGATGTAATAAAGATCCTCGCCGGCAAGGTTCTTGCGGGCCGACGCTATAGCTGCGTATTTTGCGGCGAGCTGCCGCTGTTCTAGCCGCGTCTGTTCTAAAAGCCGCTGGCTAAACGGAACTTTCTTAGCATCATATTCGGTGGCTTTTGTTTTGATGTATCCATTCGCTTCATCGAACATTTGTTTTGCAGTCAATTCGACGACAGAAACGGTCGCATCTGTTTGACTTGAGACGCCGACAGGAGCGCGGCCTGATTGTGCAACGGCCGCAGTCGTCACTAAAAACATCAAAAATGACAGTAAGATAAATCGCATAAAATGTTAATGCTGCCCGCTTGTCCCTATACCCCGAAATTGAAAACGCTCTACCCCGAATGTTTTGAAATATTCTGAGTCGATGTTACTGATCAGCTTGTTCGCCGCAAGTTTTGCGGTTAAGGGCGCAAGCAAAATGCCGTTGCGGTAATGGCCGGTTGCCATAAAAAGGCCGTCGAGTCCGCCGATCGAGCCGAGGACCGGCAACCCGTCCGATGCGTATGGCCGCAAGCCCGCCCAATGATCTGCTATTTCCATGTCGGCAATCGCCGGAGTTATCTCACAAGCCATTTCCTTTAATGAAAGCACAGCGGATTCCGTGACTGATCTATCAAATCCGACATTTTCCGATGTCGAACCAGCCAATATCCGACCGTCACGCCTCGGCACAATATAACCTCCGCGGCAGCATATCACCCGCTGAAACAACCGCTTTGGCGACTGAAACGCAACGATCTGCCCGCGAACCGGTTCGATCTTAACAGGTATTCCGGCATCGCCAAGTTTGATGAGCGACGTCCAAGCTCCCGTTGCAACTATGGTCATATCGGCGTAAATAATGCCGTCATCCGTCTCTACGCCGACAACATGATTGCCATTAACGACAAGTTTTTCTACACTTGTATTTTCGCGTATTTTAATGCCGTTTATCTCAGCAAACCGTTTTAGAGCTGAGATCAGTTTGCGATTCTCAACCTGCCAGTCGTTGGGAAAAAACAAAGCCTCGCGGATAAACGGTGAGACAAATGGCTCGACTCGGCTCGTTTCTTCTGCTGAAAGATGTTCGACCGAATGCCCGGTTTCTCGTTGCCATTTAAATCGTTCTCTGATCCGGCTCACATCGTCATAGCTAAACGCCAGATAAAGCGTTCCAGCGCGGTCTAGTTCAATATCAACACGTGTTTCATCAAACAATTCCTCGACAAATGGCGGATAAAGATCACGCGAAGCGCAGCAAAGATCAAAAAACGGCGAGGCCTCGTTTGTATCGACTTGAGGACTGAGCATTCCTGCCGCAGCCCATGATGACTCTTCGCCGCAAATACCTTTTTCAAGCAACGTGATACGTCCGACGCCTTGTTTGTGAAGTTCGCGTGCAATGCTCAGGCCGATCACGCCGCCGCCGATTATTAACACGTCAGAATTTCGGAAAAAACTCATAAAAACTTCCATTTGGCCGTGAATCGTTGTAAATTCATTACTAGAGAAGTGATTAGATTTTATCAAAGGAGTGCCCGAAAGGATGACCGCAATATTACGAAAGGAAAAAACGACGAAGGGAAATGAGCCGCTTTCAAAAGCGGACCGTCTGGCTATAAAACTAGGCGGAAAGCGGTTTGATATTAATGAACCTTTTGACAGCCCGTTCGATTCTGATGACGAGTTGGAAGATTTTTTGAAGTGGCGTGAGGATATTAGAAAGGCGGATCTGGAGGCACAAAAGAATTGGCGGTCATAGTTGATACTGACGTGTTTTCTTTTTTTGTTAAGAATGATACGCGGAAGAATTTATACAAACCGCACTTGGAAAATCAGTTTCTTTTCATTTCGTTCATGACATACGCCGAATTGCGAGGTTGGCGATTGAATCGGGGTTGGGGATCTAATCTGACATCCAGATTAGACATGGCGTTAAAGCGCTATTCAATTCAGAACTCGACGGCATCGATTTGCGATGCGTGGGCCGAGATTATTTTTGAAAGCAGGACGACGGGTAGAACTATTGCTCATCCCGACGCATGGATCGCCGCGACTGCCATCTCGCTCGACATACCGCTTATTTCCCATAACAGCAGCCACTTCAAAAATATTAAAAGGCTTAATTTAATCACCGAAAATAAATAGTAGAATGAGATATAAAATCACACTTATTCCCGGCGACGGCATTGGCCCTGAGATCGTGGCGGCGACCGTTCGCGTGATCGAGGCGACCGGCGTCGATATTGAATGGGAAACGCAGATACTCGGTGCGCAGGCCTTGGAAAAATACGGCAACACGCTGCCCGATGCGTCCCTCGAAGCGATGCGGCGGAACAAGGTTTCACTCAAAGGGCCGATCATGACGCCTGTCGGCAAAGGCTTTACATCTGTAAATGTGGGACTGCGAAAGGCTCTTGATCTATATGCTAATGTCCGTCCGATCAAAGCTCTGCCAAATGTTAAATGTCGTTATCCTGAACTTGATTTGGTAATCGTCCGTGAAAACACCGAAGACCTTTACGCCGGCCTCGAGCACATTGTCGTGCCCGGCGTCGTCGAAAGTTTAAAGATCATTACGGAAAAAGCCTCGACGCGCATCGCCCGATACGCCTTTGAATATGCCCGAGACAACAATCGGAAAAAGGTGACCGCCGTCCACAAGGCAAACATAATGAAGCTCTCTGACGGGCTTTTCCTAGAATGCTTTTACAATGTTGCAAAGGAGTTCCCGGAGATCGAGGCCGACGACAAGATCATTGACAATTGCTGCATGCAGCTCGTTATGCGGCCCGAGCAGTTCGACATAATGGTGATGGAAAATCTCTATGGCGACATCGTATCAGACCTTTGTGCCGGTTTGATCGGCGGACTCGGCCTTGCACCGGGAGCAAATATCGGCGAACTCGGGGCCGTTTTTGAGGCTGTTCACGGCTCTGCTCCTGACATCGCCGGACAGGGCATCGCTAACCCGACAGCGCTGATGCTGTCGGCAATTCAGATGCTTCGCTATATTGGCGAAAGAGATGCGGCACAGCGTTTTGAAACGGCTTTGTTTGCCGTTTTTGAGGAAGGCAAATCGATCACAAAGGACCTCGGCGGTAATGCCAAAACCAACGAATTTGCCCGCGCCATCGAAGAAAAAATAAAGTCCGGTGCATCTGCTACGGCCTGAAACTGATTGATTTGCTGCAACCCGCGAGAGCGAAATCCGTTCTAATAATGCGAATCGGCGTTTTGAGCCGGTTTGAAAGAGGCTATTATGAAAAAGATGTTACTCGCGCTTATAACGATCATTGGTCTTTCGGCTGCGGTTTTGGCTTACAAACCCGAAACGGTCACTTTGAAAAGCGGTCAAAAGAGAGCCGTCGCAGGCGGTGAATTCAGTATCAAATTCATCTCGGTGACTGAAGACTCGCGCTGCCCGGTGGATGCAAATTGCATCTGGGCCGGCAACGCAAAAGTTCATGTAAAGATCGCTGATTCCCGCGGTTCAAAGACGATGGTGATGAATACCACAATGGGTCCCAAAGGTGATCAACACAACGGCTGGGCGATCTATTTGACCGAATTGACTCCCGCACCAAAAAGCGGTGCTGCAATAAAACAAAAAGCATACAAAGCAACATTTTCCATTCAGCGATTGACCAGGTAGCATTACGCATCGCCTTGACGCATCGCAAAATTCGTTTCATAGTAAGAGTGATCTTTACAATCTATTACCAGGAGATAAAACTATGAAACGGATTTTTTTCATGACCGCAATTCTTTTGACCGCGAGCGCTTTTGCATTTGGCCAGCAAAAGAACCCCAAACTTGAAGCCACTCTTATTGACATGGATAAGAATTGGACCGCCGCCGAATTGCGTGGCGACAAAAAGGCCGCATCTATGGTCGTCGCTGATGATTTTTGGGCGACGATGCCTGATGGGATGATGCAAAACAAAACCCAGTATCTGGCGGAACTAAAACCGTCAAAGGATACTGACGTCGCTGACGAATATTCGGTCAGATTTTTCGGAGACGTCGCAGTCATGACACATCGCGGTACCGTCACGGGAGAGAAACCTTTGCAGTATCGCAGTACGCATGTCTGGGTGAACCGTGGAGGCAAATGGCAGATCGTGGCTCATCACAGCAGTGAAGTCGCGGCTAATGCCGCCGCTCCTGCCGCAAAAGCTGACGCTAGGCCCATGACCAAAAAGAAGCCGAAAATAGCCTCTTCGACCAGCGCCGCTCCCGCTATGACCGACGGCGAAACCAAGTAAAAAAGACAATATCTTTATTAAGAGAGCGGGCTTTTCCCGTTCTTTTTTGTCTTTAGTTATTGAAGAGAGCTTCTTGTAAAATTCATCACAAGCACGAGCAATAAGAAATACGGGATTAAAATGGCCGCGCCGGCATAATCTTTGGCAACACGCTGCCCAAAAAACAATGCCGTGATCGAAGCTGTGCCGACAACCGAGGCGTAAAAGATCAAAATCATTGAGCCAGTAACGAAAAAATAAAAGATTCCGACAGCGGCCAACAGCCCCGTTGCGAGTTCCATAACGGTGATCACCGCGAGCATCATCGGCACCGTGCTGCTTAGAAACGTCTTAGAAAAATGACCGGTCAGCCACTCAAGATTGCCCTTCCAGTCAAAGACTTTGTCGAGCCCCGACTGTAGAAATAGGATGCTCACAAGCAATGCACTGAAAAGAATCGGAAGATTTCCGGCAATGTTGTTCATAGGTTTTTCGTTTTTCGTTTTCAGTTTTTACTTTGTAGTTTTCAGTTTGTTCGGAATGGGTTTTTGCATTATTGACTCAATCTCGTCCACGTCCTTTGGCACTTTGGCCGTGAGATTGACGTTGCCGTCTTTTGTTACAAGCACATCGTCCTCGATGCGAACGCCGATGCCGCGATACTTTGCCGGCGCAGATTTGTCGTTCGGCGGAATGTATAACCCGGGCTCGACCGTCAAAACCATTCCGGGAGCAAATGGGCGCGAATTTTTTGTAGCCTGATCTGTGAAATATCGTCCGGCATCGTGAACGTCCAGGCCGAGATAATGGCCGACGCCGTGCATGTAATATTTCATGAAAGATTTCTTTTTGATCAGGTCTTTTGTTTTGCCTTTAAGGAGGCCGAGTTTTTTCATCCCCTCGGTTAAAAGCTC
The DNA here is from genome assembly GCA_043773225.1 of Chloracidobacterium sp. Taxonomy (GTDB): domain Bacteria; phylum Acidobacteriota; class Blastocatellia; order Pyrinomonadales; family Pyrinomonadaceae; genus OLB17. The sequence goes on along the minus strand of JAYVFJ010000121.1, from coordinate 3,693 downwards.
GATTGAAAAATCCTGTCTTCCCTTAACTGTATTTCCTGTTTTAGTATATTCGACGCATTGCTGCTGCACGTCCAGAACGACATCGTAAATCTCGCGCTGCGCTTTCGAGAATTTGCCGTTGACAGGAAAAGTTCTAGTGATGTCGGCCGCGTAGCCCTGATATTCGGCACCGGCGTCGATCAGCAGCAGATCGCCGTCCTTCAACGGGCGATTATTCTCGACGTAATGCAGGATCGTCGCGTTTTCGCCGCCGCCGATGATCGAATTGTATGCAACGCCGCTCGCGCCGTTGTCGCGCATGTAAGCCTCGATCAGCGATTCGACCTGGAACTCGTTCATTCCCGGCTTTGTTTTTTTCATCGCAAGAATATGAGCTTCGGCGGAGATGGTCGCTGCCTTTTGCATAAATTCAACTTCTTTCTCTGTCTTATGCAAACGCATTTCGTGGATCAAGATGGTCGGGTCAACTATCGTATGCGGCGGATATGCAGTTTTCAAGCGACGCTGCCGCTGTGCCGAAAGGTATTGCAAAATTTGAAGGTCCAGTTTTTCATCAACACCGAATCGGTAATAAAGTTTGTCGTGCCCGTCGAGCAACCTGCCTAACTCCGAACCGAATTTATCAACCGACAAAGCTCGGTCTGCTTTATAATTTTTTACCGCCCCGTCAACGCCTTCGCGGCGGCCAAACCACGTTTCCATTTCCAAATCGCGCGGCCGGACAAACAGCGTGTAAGGCTTCTTAGAACGCGGATCGATCACGGCTATCGCATCCGGCTCAGGAAACCCGGTTAGATACATAAAATCCGAATCCTGTCGAAATTTATATTCGGTGTCATAGCTCCGCGTCGCCTCATGCGCCGCCGGAATAATGGCGATCGAATCGTCGCCGATGGATTCAATAAACTTTTTCAATTGTGCTCTCATATCCAATGAGTTTAACCAGAAAACCGCTAAGGCGCAATTCAAACAGGATGGACAGGATGGACAGGATGGGCACGAAACAATTATCCTGAACATCCTGTATATCCTGTTTGAATGGAACTGCGAGTTACCGAGATTTTTCTTTCGATCCAGGGCGAATCGTCACACGCCGGACGGCCGTGCTCATTTGTGCGTCTGACGGGTTGCCCGATGCGCTGCGTCTGGTGCGATAGCGAATATACTTTCACCGGCGGCGAGAAAATAGAATTTGATAAAATTCTTGCCAAGCTCAAAGAATTTGGCTGCAATTTGGTCGAGGTAACGGGCGGCGAACCGCTCGCGCAGCAAAAGGTCTTCCCTTTTATCACAGAGCTTTGCGATCAAGGTTATGAAGTTTTGATAGAAACGGGCGGCTATGTTTCAACCGAACAAGTCGATCCGCGTGCAAAGATCGTTCTCGACGTAAAATGCCCTGCATCGGGCGAGGCCGAGCGAAATCACTGGCCGAATCTCAAACGTCTCCGCTCGGACATGGACGAAGTGAAATTCGTAATTGCTGATTTGGATGATTGGCAATTTGCAAAAGAAACGATCACTAAATACGATCTCGAAAGACGTGCAAAAGAAATATTGATCTCACCTGTCCACGACATTGAAAATCTTGTGGAAATTGTCGAGGCGGTATCGAATAGCGGGCTGAAGGTGCGGTTGAATCTGCAGTTACATAAATATATTTGGGGAGCAGAAGCACGTGGAGTCTAAGGCAATTGTTCTGGTTTCAGGCGGAATGGATTCGTGCGTTACGGCGGCCATGGCGCGCGAAGAAAATGAAAATCTAGCGTTTCTGCATATCTCCTACGGCCAGAGAACAGAAAACCGAGAGCGAAAAGCTTTTAACGACATTGCCGATCATTATGGCGTCGAAAAGCGGCTTGATATTTCTATCGAACATCTTGCAATGATCGGCGGCTCATCGTTGACGGACGAAAACATCGCCGTCACCGAAGCCGACCTCGAATCAAAAAAAGTCCCGACAAGCTACGTCCCATTTCGCAATGCAAACATGCTCTCGATCGCCGTAAGCTGGGCCGAGATCATCGGTGCAGGCCGCATTTACATAGGCGCCGTCGCCGAAGACTCAAGCGGTTATCCCGATTGCCGGCCTGAGTTTTTTGAAGCATTTCAACAAGCTATAAACACCGGCACAAAACCCGACACGCACATCAAAATTTGCACTCCGATAATCCGTCTCTCAAAAGCCAAGATCGTAAAAAAAGGAATGGAGCTTGATGCTCCTTTGCATCTCACATGGTCATGCTACCGCAACGAAGATTTGGCTTGCGGGACATGCGATTCGTGCGCGTTGCGCCTTCGTGGATTTAAGCTGGCAGGTGAGAAAGATCCAATTGCTTATAAAAGCCAAATAGCTGACAGCTATTAGCTGTTAGCTAACAGCTAATTGGTCACGTTCTATCGCAAAGTTTTTGAGAGCACCCAAGGCAGCGAATGCTACTTTTTCCGTGCAAAAATGTTCCCGAGCGAGTGTTTGGACATCCCCGAGCGTAACTGCGTTGAGATTTTCGAGCGATTCCTCTAAAGAAATTTGCCGGCCATGAGTGAGTTCTGATTCGGCTAGAGAGGCGGCTCGGGCGGCTGAATCTTCGAGGCTTAGCAGGATAGATGAAACCGATTGCTGTTTTACAAGAGCGAGTTCATTTGCCGTTACTCCGTTTTGGACAACGTCCCGCATTTCGGCGACGGAGAGATCGACGACTTCTGCAACCTGCTCCGGCGACGTTCCGGCAGAGATTGAGAACATTCCACAATCCTGAAACATGACCGTCGAGGCTCCGACGCTGTATGCAAGCCCGCGCTCTTCGCGTATCTTCTGCCACAAGCGGCTCGAAGTGCCGCCGCCGATAATGTTCGCCAGCAGATCGGCCGCGTAACGGCGTTTGTCCGAGCCCGCAACAAACGGAGTCGCAATAATGATGTGAGCCTGTTCGAGATTTTGATTTTGTTTAATGATGATCGGAGCTGCGGGATGTGGCTTTTGGTCTTCGGTTTTTGGTCTTTGGCCTTTGTCAGAATCAGTGCCGAATGAAGTTTTTGCGAGTTCCAGGATGTGCTCGTGCTCGACATTGCCGGCAGCGGTTATGACGAGATTTGCCGCGGTGTAATATTTTTCGTGAAATTTTCGCGTGATTTCGCGGTTAAAACTTTTGACGGTTTTTGGTGTTCCGGCGATGTTCATGCCCAACGGATGAGCGGGAAAAAATGCTTCGCTAAAGATCTCGCCCAGGTGATCCTCTGGCGAATCCTCGACCATCTTCATTTCCTCGATGATGACGCGCTGCTCGCTTTCGAGATCGGTCTCGTCAAAAAGCGGATTTGCGAGCATGTCGGCCAACAGGTCAAATGCTTTTGGCAGTTCGTCGTCAATTACCTTGATGGCAAAACCCGTTTCCTCATGCGTCGTAAACGCGTCAAGATTACCGCCGAGACGATCCTGTTCGATCGCAATGTCGAGCGCAGTGCGTTTTGCCGTTCCCTTAAAAACCGTATGTTCGATAAAATGCGAAATGCCGTTCAGATCAGCCGGTTCATGCCGCGCCCCAACGCGAAACAAGAACCCAAGCGTAGCCGAACGTACGCCGGACATCCGGTCGGTCAGAACAACCATGCCGTTTTCGAGCCGTGTTTCTTTAATGTCTTCCTTCATGTAAAAATTTAGAATCTAGCACGCCATTAAAACATTTTCACCACAAA
>JAYVFJ010000120.1:0-2368 GCA_043773225.1 Chloracidobacterium sp. | reverse complement strand
AAGCCGGCCGTGCTTTGTTGAATAATCCACAGGGCGCCCGATGGCCGGAACAAGGCGTAATCGGCTCGTCCGTCACCGTCGTAATCCCCGACGACCGGTTTGTCTTCGTTTACTCCCAACTGTATTGTGGTAAATTGCGTAAGCTGATTGGTCGCCAGATTATAGACATACCAGGTTGCATTTGACGCTCGCCAGACAGCAATTTCGGCCCGCCCGTCGCCATCGAAGTCAGCCGGCTGCGGAATGTCGTTCGCCTCGCCGAAAGCGATGCCGAGAAAGCCAGTTTGGCTCCTTTGCAGATACCATGTTCCGGCGCGATAGACAGCGATGTCGGTTTTGCCGTCGCCGTCATAATCGGCTGGCGCAAGTTTGTCGGTTGCCAAACCGAACTGAACGGCATCGAATCCGCCTTGATCTTTGTTGCGATACCACGTTCGGTCGGACGGTCGGAAAACGGACAGATCGGCTCGCCCGTCGCCGTCGTAATCAAAACTCGGAACGACCTGAGGTCTGATGACGGTTACGGAATTCATACCGCCGGGAGTTTCAGGAATACTGTCGGCGGTTACTAAATTCGGAATCAGTGTGCGGTATAACCTTATTTTTACGTGGTTATTCATTCCCGGTGATCCGATGGAAAGGGGATCTGAACGCGCTCCGAACGCGCCGATGTCATATAGTTGATTATTGCCAAACCGGCAGTTTCGCAGCACGACATTGACCGTGTTGTTCGACGTTCCATTCGGCATTGATATGTTTTCGCCGCCGAGTATGACCAAACCCCCTCGGTCGAAAATGGTGGGGCCGTTGTTATTCTCAAAACTGGAGCCTTGAGCCGTGAAATTGATTGTGTTTCCGTTCGCGGGAATCGAAAGTTGGCTTAGTCCGGCGATTATTCCTGTTCCGAAACCGTTTTCAAAGAATCGGTCGCCCGAAGAAAAAACTGTAATGGTTGCGTTATTCGACCGATTATTCGCAAGCAGAAGTCCCTGTTGATTGCCGGAACTGCGATTGTCGCTTATAGCGGCGAATATCCTGCCGCCGTGCGCTCCCTGTATGTTAGTGAACCGAAAACCTTCGGATTGTCCTACTCTATTGGTAGGTAAATCGTTATCAACGATTTCCGCCTGGATGATCCGCCCCGCCGCCGTCGGTCCGAAGTTTCGGACATCAATTCCGCGCGCGTTGCCGGTGGAAACGATGTGCGCGATGCGGATGTAAGCCGTCGCGGTCGTGTTCAAATCGGTCTCAATTCCCGCGGATCCGTTGACGGCATTTCTAATTGTCAGCCATTCGACGGAATTGGTGCCTCTTCCCATTCTGATTGCCGCCGTATTTGTAATCGGCGGTGCGCTGTATGAACTCGCCGGGAGGCTAACAGCGTCAATAACAACGGCTTCACGATCACCAAGAACGCCCTGCAGCGACATATTTTCCTGAAGATCAAGCCGACCGCCGTTCGGTCTGGCACCTCCGCCGGGGGCATTGGCGGAAAGCATATAAACTCCGGGCGCGATTACGATTAGGCTTCCCGCGTTCTGCGGATTATTGACGGCCGCATAAAGTTCTTCGATATTCGCTGCATTAGTCGCCGAAAACTCGAATGCGCCGATGTCCACGGTCGCCGTGCCGTCGCCGTTGCCGTCACGGACACGCGGAAAGCCTGTTCCGCGCTGGTCAAAGGCAAGCGAAACGTTTCCATTTGAAGGGTCCAATGCCACAGCATTGAGCCCTCTATCGATTACCGGACTTCCCACCAGCAGCGCGTGCGTCGGAGTTGTTCCGTTAGCGAGCGCCCGGAGCATTGGATTGGTATCTCGAATGTCTGTCGGCTGATAGGCTATAGCAACATCTCCGGGGTTAGTCGAATCGCCGGGCGAATCGCCGACCAGATTACCGCCCGCCGATGTGATTATGGAGATACGTCCGTTGTAAATTTCGGGACCAAGACCAGTAGTTGCGGTATTGCCTGCCACAATCGTATTGCCGAAATCGAGCCTAGATGGATATTGAAAGCCATCTTCGTCGACGTCAGATATTTGATCAATGCCGCCGCCGCGTTGTGCGGTGTTCTTGGTAATGGTTACATTGCGCAGCGTTGTGTCGCCTGCGTAGTTGAAAAAGCCGCCGCCGCTGGACGAGGCTATGTTACTTGAGATAGTCGAGTTGACGATTATCACCGAACCATAGACTTGGCAAATGCCGCCGCCGCCGCCTTCATACGGTGAGTTCGCCGTGTTACCTGAGATGGTCGAGCTAATGATTGTCAGCAAGAGGGTGTTAGTGCCAATGCCGCCGCAACTTAGGGCGGTGTTACCCGAAAAGGTCGAGTTGATGATGCGGTTTGTGCCTGCTGGGACAGGTCCGC
>JAYVFJ010000119.1:0-4967 GCA_043773225.1 Chloracidobacterium sp. | reverse complement strand
CGCGAAGTAGTTGCGGTTCATCGCCGGCAGTTCGCTCAGCTCGGCAGTGCCGACGTTGCCGCCCACTCGGGCGCTGGTCGTATCCACCAGCGGCGACTGGCCAGTCACGGTCACCGTTTCCTCGAGGCCGCCAACCGCCAGCGCCAGGTTGATGGTCATTTGCGTGCCGACCTGCAGAAGCAGACCACTTCGCTCGTTGGTTCGGAAGCCGGTCAGCCGCGCGACGACCTTGTAGCGCCCCGGAACCAGTTGCGACGCAAGGTAGGTCCCTTCATTGCCGCTGGTGACTTCGCGAAACACACCAGTGGCCTCATTGGTCACGACGATGGCAACGCCTGGAAGGATGGCGCCCTGGGAGTCTGTCACTTTTCCGCCGATTTCCGCGGTCCCCTGCTGCGCAAGGACTGTCCGGGCCACTCCGAGCAAACAGACAACGAAGACGATTCTGCCGAGGCTCGATCCTAAGAGATTTCGCATGTCTGGCCTCCGTAACGAGGAACGACGACGCGGCTACCTTACCCTATTTTGGCGACGGCACGACGATGATTGGACAAAATACGGTTTTCATTGAGAGTAGCCGCATTTGTTTTTCTGCTGATATTTTGTGTAAATCCTTGTTTTGGCCAAGCTGCTCTTTTTGAAAAATATCGTTTTGAAGACGGCGGCTATACTTTCTTGGGAATTTTTGTTCATCATAATGACCACCCGCTTCAAAAAAAGATCGGTGAGTTTTACACAGATGATGTACCGCTTCTGAACGCAATCAAAAAGGATTGGGTTTTCAAAAAACCACAGCACATGTATGCCTGTGGCTATCATTACGACATTATTATTCTAAAAAATGGAAAAGAACTGGATTCATTTCCGATCAACCTTGAATGCAAGGAATTAGTTACCTCCAAAGGCTCGGTGTATTTTGATCTCAAAAAACTGGAAGCATTTTCATCGCGGTTCAAACATTTGAAAAAAGAAACGCGCGAATTTCAGACGGTGACTGACGCCCGTCGATTCTTAAACGATGCAAGTAAGACGGTCGATTTTGTCTATGCGTGGCCGCCACGCTGGCTTACTTATGAAGGTGAGTTTCGATTTAACATGAAATGTCCGACAGAATTTGGTACCGATTGTCACAAAACAGGAATTGCGGACAAGCTTCTGTCTCGTCTGAGCGAGCAGATCTCTAAAAAATATCCAGGCGAGGTTTTCGAACTTCAGGAAATGGGTGGTACAAGTAATGGCGATATTTTTATTGTCGTGAAGTGCAACAAGTCACTCGAAGAAAAGTTTGACCTTTATGATCGTTGGGGAAAAACCATCTTCGGCAAATGGGAACCGTATCACTTATCGCTTAAATGGTATCGCAAGATGCCTTGATCTTGACTATTTGAATTCGGCAATTAGATTTTGAACTTGTCCCTCGACAATGTGCCTGATTTCATTCAGAGCTTCATCTGAATCGGCTTCAAACCGCAAAACAAGAATCGCCTGCGTATTCGACGCACGCACCAAGCCCCAGCCGTGGCCGAAGAGGATGCGGACACCGTCGATAGTTATCACTTCATTTGTCTGCGAGAAGTGTTCGGCGATCTTTGCGACGACATCAAATTTGGTTTCGTCCGGGCACGGAACCCGGAGTTCGGGCGTTGAAAAGGTTTTTGGCAGATCAGCGAGCAGCGCGGACAGCGGCTTGTCGGTCTTTGAGAGGATTTCGAACAAGCGCGCTCCGGCGTAAGTTGCGTCGTCAAAGCCGTAAAAGCGGTCGGCAAAGAAGATATGGCCGCTCATTTCGCCTGCCAATAATGCACCGGTTTCTTTCATCTTTGATTTGATGAGCGAGTGGCCGGCTTTCCACATTAGGGGTTTGCCGCCGTGTTTTTCTATGTCGTCGAAGAGGGTTTGCGAGCATTTGACCTCGGCAATGATCGTCGAGCCAGGCGCTTTTGCGAGGATTTCGCGTGAAAACAAGATCATCAGTTCGTCGCCCCAGATGATGCGGCCCGTTTCGTCAACAACGCCGATGCGGTCGCCGTCGCCATCGAAAGCAATGCCGATATCAGCGGCGTTCTCGCGAACAGCGATTATCAGGTCCTGCAGATTTTCAGTCACGGTCGGGTCGGGATGATGATTTGGAAATGTCGAGTCTGGCTGGGTGAAAAGCTCGATTAGCTCGATACCGAGTTCGCGGTAAACAGGAACCGCAGTCACACCGCCCATGCCGTTTCCGGCGTCAATGACCACTTTGAGTTTTCGCGGGCCAAAGTCAATACGAGATACAATGTCGCCGCAGTAATCGTCGAGAACATCTGTCGATTTTGGATTTTGGATTTTGGATTTTGGATTCCAATCCGCACTGCGCCATCCGCAATCCGCAATCCGACGAATTTCCTGTATCTGCGAACCAAACAGTGTGTCCCTACCAAGGCAGATCTTAAATCCATTATGATCGGGCGGATTATGCGAACCGGTTATCATCACGCCGCCGTCAACGTCTTTTGTAAAAGTCGTATGATACAAAACCGGCGTCGGCACCATGCCAATCAAAACAACTTCGCAGCCGTTTTCATTTAATCCTCGCGTTAGCAGGTCGCAAAATCGCGGGCTGCTTTCGCGGGCGTCATAACCGATCGCTATACGCCTGGCTCTGTTTTGGCGGAAAAATATGCCGATCGCCCGGGCGAGCATTGCAACCGTCTCATCGGTAAGTTGCTCGCCGACAATGCCGCGAATATCGTACTCCCTAAAAATGTTTGAATCCATCAAGAAGATTCTCACGCAAAGCCGGCGAGATCGCAAAGTGATGTAATTGACCCGCATGTTTGCTATACTCTCGAATTGTATCGGGGCAACAGGCAACAGCCGTTTGGCATCGAAATATTTGTCTGCTACGTTAAAATCAGCACCGTTTTATGAAGAGTTCGTTCAGGTTTGTTTCATTCCAATTATTACTTTTGTCGCTTGTGTTTGCAGCGGCCGTCTCGGCGCAGAAACCGACTCCGACACTGACTCCGGTTACTGACGACACCGGCCCGACAAAGGTTTTCGAGGTGCGTCTTCCTGTGACGGTAACGCAGAAGAAAAATCTTATCAGTGGGTTAAGCAAAGGTGATTTTGCCGTTTTTGAGGACGGTGTTCAGCAGGAAGTGACTTTTTTCTCCCGCGAAAAGTCGAATCCGCCGGTTTTTGTCGGGGTTCTGATGGACACTTCGCCCTCGACGGCGGGAAAAATGAAGTTCTCAAAAGAAGCTGCAAAGAATTTTATTTATACGGTTATCCAACTGCGAAAAGATAAGGCCGCGTTTATGACCTTTGACCACGAGGTCAATCTCAGGCAGGATTTTACGGACAAAATGGACCTGCTCGACCGTGCGGTAGATAAAGTTAGCAAGCCGGGTTCGCAGACAGCTCTTTACGACGCAGTTTGGCAGTTTTCTGACGAGAAGCTGCGCAATGCTCCCGGCCGCCATGTGATCGTCGTCATAACCGACGGAGACGATACATTCAGCCGCGCCGAACTAAAAGACGCCATTGATATTGCACAGCGAACCGAGACGACCATTTTCGGCATCTCTACAAAGGCGGGCTTTCTCGGAACCGTGCCGGGCGTTGACGCGGGAACGGTAAAGGATAAGGGCGACAAACTTTTGACGCAGCTTTGCGAAGACACGGGCGGCGAAGTTTTTTTTACCGGCGATATGCTCGAACTGGAAAAGGCATTTAAAAAGATCTCGGACGAGCTTAAATCGCAATACCTGATCACTTATAAACCGGCCAATCAGAATCTCGACGGCCGTGCACGCAAGATCGAGGTCAGGTTTACCGACAAGGAAAAGGCCGGCAAATATAAAATACGCACTAAGACGAGTTACAGGGCGGTCAAAGATAGTTTGAAGTAGGAGTTGCATGATGTTTTCGAGAATTCGATCTCTGGTTTTGTTGGCGGTTTTTACGCTCGTTTGGCTGATTGGTTGGACAATAGCCGACGCGCAGCAAACTCCGCCCAATCCATCGGCAAAAGCACCTTCGCCGACCGCAACGCCTCCTGTTACGGACGATGACGAAGTCATCAAAGTTGATACCGATGTCGTAAATGTTCTTTTTACGGCGCAGGACCGCAATCGGCGATTACTCTCAACCCTCAAACAGGAAGATGTAAGGATACTTGAGGACGGCAAGCCGCAGGAGATCACAGCCTTTGCCCGACAGATTGATCTGCCGTTGAGCCTGGCAATTCTAATCGATACAAGTATTTCTCAGGAACGCACGCTTCCTGAGGAAAAGGCTGCGGCCATATCGTTTCTCGAAACTGTGGTTCGACCTGCAAAGGACGAGGTGGCGGTAATATCTTTTACTGGTGAATCGACACTCGAACAGGGATTGACGAATAATCTGGTAAGGCTTAGACGGTCTATTGACCGCGTGAGATTTGTTCCCCCATCGGGTTATATTGGTGGAAATGTCGGCACTGCGGGAACTCCGCCGATTTCGGGTGACAATGCGAGAGTGGTCGGTTCAACAGCCATCTGGGATTCGATATGGGTGACATCGGATGAAATTCTCGGCCCCGCCCCGGAAAGAACAAGGCGAGCGATCATCCTGCTCTCGGACGGCGTCGATACTTTCAGCAAAAAGAAATTGGATGAAGCCGTTCAGGCAGCATTGAAGTCAGAGGCTGTAATTTACTCGATTGGCATTGGCGATAGTTTTCAATACGGTGTAGATAAAGGTTCGCTGAATAAGATCTCCGACAGAACCGGTGGCCGCGCTTATTTTCCGCGTGACGAAAGAGAGCTTCGCGATGCTTTCGCACAGATACAAGACGAACTGCGTTCGCAATATCTGATCGCCTACGAGCCCGCAAACCAAAACCGCGACGGCTCATACCGCAAGATCGAGATCCAACTGACAAACCCTCAACTGCAAAAAGAAAAAATAAAACTCACCCACCGCCAGGGCTATTTCGCAAAATC
>JAYVFJ010000118.1:0-3763 GCA_043773225.1 Chloracidobacterium sp. | reverse complement strand
CGAAGATAAGCGCCGCCTTTTTTAATATGTCGCGCTCCATCTCAACTTCACGCAGCCGCTTCTTCAATGCGATCAACTCTTTCTCCGAGTCCGTCGCCGTCTCAAACCTCCGCTTCTTCCACGCGTGCAACTGATTCTCCGACACTCCCAATTCCCGCGATACAGACGCCGCCGTCTGCCCGTCCATTATCTTCTTAACCGCCTGCTGTTTGAATTCATCATCATATTTTCTCATGCTCTCATTCTACTAAGAGTTTCGTGTCCGGCTAAATTAGACCACCTCACATATCCAATGTGCTTGTTTGAGCGACCGGATCATCCTGCTTTGAGTAAACAAAAACAAGCAGTGAGTAGCCGAGTCCAAAAATCTTTTGACGCGCAGATTTGAATGGACATGATGATTGCGGTTGAACAATGCTCGTTACCTTGATATCAACCTCCAGTGCCGGAAGATCAATTCCAGATGCTGCGTTGCCAGTCTCAAAAGCATACTTCGTGTCGAGATAGGCCTTGAACTTATGCTCTACATAAGTTCCTACTGCTTTTCCATCAGTCACGCCATAAAGTGCAGGCTCCGGAAAGGTAGACTCCACTTGAGCGAATACATTTGCTTCTTGGTGCAATAACGGGATTGTCAATGGAGGTTTTGGCATCGTTTTTCTTAATATACTTCAAACTTACAACTTTGCCGAGTAATGGGAGCTTTCATTTCTAGTCTGGGCGAAGTATGCGTTGGAGTTCCTTTAATCGAACGCCGGCTTTCGTTCGCGGGCGAACCATATGATGCCGGCGGTTCCGGCGAGGAGGCCGGAGATTACTGTTAGGGTTTGGGTAATATTTCATACAGTGCGAGGCTCGAGATGTAGCTTGAGAGGCCGAACATTCCGAGTTCGCCGCCCGCGGTCTAGCGTTGAGATTCGTCCGCGGATGTAGTCGGGCAGGCTGCGTTGGAATATTGTTGCCTGCACGAATACTTCCGGTTCTCGTCGGGGTTTTATTTGTATAAAATAGTTTTTAGGTGTGGTATCATCGGTCAATTAGCGTTTTAAGCCCGTTTTGTGCTCCTTATAAGGTGACCTCGCAGGTTCCGCCGAGAGTGAATTGTGTATTTGCAAAAAACGCAAAATGAAAAAGTATATGCCGCACATTATCTCTTTTCTGCGTTCCCATTTTTTAAGTTTATTCCTAACATTTGTATTTATTGCTTGCGCTGCTGTCCGGATACAAGGGCAATCGGCGTTCGACCCTCCTTTGAATGCCATAACCTCATTCGACGCAATGTTGGTATATCGTTATGTTGCCGCTTCACCGCTTCCTACTCCGGCTTTTACGAACAATCATCTGGCTGCTGCCGACACAAACAACAGCTGCGCTCTCTCAACGATTGACGCAGCGCTCATTTCGCAATATGTCATCGGGAACGCGGGTTCGACGACGGGCACGACTATAACACCGCCCGGCCCTTGTGCTGCTTTTCCTATCAATACAAATGTCCTTAAAGGAGATGTTTCGGGCACGTCGCCGGTTATCACGGGTGGATTGCCGGGCACACCCGGCGTATCGCTGCCTGTTGTCACCGCGATTCCGGGTGTCATCACGGTTCAATTAACCGTGGGAAATCTGACTGCTCTTGCGGTCAACTCATACGACTTTCAGATCACGTTTGATCCGGCGGTCATAACACCGGCATCACCCGCATTTGATAAGACAGGGTCGTTAAGCAGTGCGGCGTTTGTCGCGGCAAACGCAAACAATCCGGGGCATTTGATCGTTTCAGGTTGGCAGCCCGGGGTTTTTGCCGGTTCCGGAAACTTATTGAATCTACGCTTCAATGTTATTGGCACGGCCGGGCAATCAACGACTCTTATATTCCAAGATTACACCGACCCCGGAGCGCGCGCCCATCAGAGTTTTCTGTTCAATGAAGGAACGCCATCAGCGATAAAGACAAACGGGAGCATCACAGTTTCGGCAGCTTCGATCAGCGGAACCATTACTTATGACAACGCGATCGGCAATCCGGCGCCGCCGCGATTTGTCAAGAATGTTTCGTTGAGCAGCACTTCGGGCACGCCCGCGGTCGGTCCCGTCATTACGGGAACGCCCGGCACATATACGCTGATGGGCTTTGGGGCCGGCTCATACACCATTAAACCGGCCAAGCCGGGTGGTGCGAACGGAGCGATCACGTCAAATGACGCGGCGAGGGTCGCGCAAGGCGTATCAGGGGCAGTGCAGTTTGTGAGCCAGAACCAGAGATTTGTTTCTGATGCGAGCGGCAACGGAACGGTGTCGTCAAATGACGCGGCATTGATCGCGCGGTTCGCGGCGGGGCTCACCGGCACGGGTAATGTCGGACAGTGGAAATTCTTCGTAACGGGAGCACCGTCGCCACTGCCGACTCAGCCTGCGACCTATAACGACAGCCGGACGTATGCTTCGGTAACAAGTAACCTGGCAAGCGAGAACTATGTAGCCCTCCTGGTCGGCGAGGCCAGCGGCAACTGGAATCCCGCAACGCACCCGAGAACAGTGAACAGTGGTCAGTGGTCAGTGGACAGTGAAGACGGCGGTGAGAGAAAAAAACCGATCACAGTTTCGGTTCCGGATGTTGTGACGGCGACGGACAAGGAGATTGTTGTTCCGGTCAGCGTCGAGGGCGTGAAGGCAAAGGAGATTATCTCCTATGAATTTGATCTCAGATACGATCCGACAGTGATACAGCCGCTTACTGAGCCGGCCGATGTCGCAGGAACTGTCAGCCGCGCTCTTTCGGTTGTGACAAATGCAACCGAGCCGGGACTGCTGAGAGTTGTCGTTTATGGAGCATTCCCGATAGATGAGAACGGACTGCTTTTAAATCTCAAATTCATCGCCGTCGGAGCGGCCGGCACTGCTTCGCCGCTTGTTTTTGAACGGATAATGTTCAATGAAGGCGAGCCGCGAGTAACAATAGCGGATGGACAGGTAGAACTATTCTGACCACGAGGCTGGAATAAAAATCTTAGGCATCCGATTCCGGCTTTCGTTCGCGGACGAACCACACGATGCCTGCGGTTCCCGCAAGCAGGCCGGAAATCATTGTCAACGTTTGCGGCGTTATCTGATACAGTGCGAGGCTGGATAGATAGCTTGAGAGGCCGAACATTCCTAGTTCGGCGCCGCGGTCGAGGGTTGAGATGCGGCCGCGTATGTAATCGGGGAGACTGCGTTGGAACATGGTTTCCTGCACCGCGTATTCGACGCCCACTATTGCCCGCGACACAAACGTGAGCAGGGCAAACAACCAGAGGCTTGGCATAAATCCGGCGGCCGCGAACATTACGCCGTGAACAATCAGTGCCCAGCCGACAAAAGAGCGCACCGAATTTTTGCGGTCAAGATAGATTGACGTCCGGCGGGCGATCATCATCCCGATAAACAAACCAAAGCCGCCCGCCGTCCACAACATCGCCACGGCCACATCCGGATTCCACGATTCTTTGCCCGCATAATAAACCCCGCCCATGCGCTCAAAGACAATATTGATCGCCCCGCCGCCGGTCGCCCAAATCACATTCATTATCAGAATAGTGAACGCGAACCTATTGCCGACGGCATAGCGAAAACCCTCCTTCAACTCAAACCAGAACGACTCTCTCTCGCTTCCTTTCTCCCCGTCTCCCTCTCGCCCTTTCTCGCTTACGGCTTCTTCAGGTATCAGCCACACCGTCCATGCCGAGATCATGAATGAAGCCGCATTGATGATAAAAGCTATCTCATA
>JAYVFJ010000117.1:0-9025 GCA_043773225.1 Chloracidobacterium sp. | reverse complement strand
CCATGCAAACAAAGTGAGCAGACGTTCTCACTTACCGATACAAAATGTTGAGAATATGCGGGTTAGTATATCTTCGGTGGTTGTTTCGCCGGTTATTTGGCCTAGGTAGCGAAGGGCATTGTGCAGGCCGATGAGGACGATCTCCTCGCTGATTTTGTTGTTCATTTGGTCGAGAGATTGTTCGATCTCTGCCTTTGCACGGACAAGCAGATCGTGATGGCGCGCGTCGGTAACAAGAAAGCCTGATGTCGTAATGTCTTCTGGCGAAAATGGCCGGACGATTGCATCGCTGAGATCGTCAAGCCCTTCGCCGGTCTTTGCCGATACGGGGGTTATTTTTGGCCTTAGAAACGCGAGGCGTGAGTTTTTGCCGGCGATTATTTTGTCGATGTCGTGCGACGGGACTTTGTCGATCTTGTTTAGCGCGACAATGTAATTGAGATTTTTTACGCTGTCGAGAATTTCATGGTCTTCATCAGTTATCTCCTCCGATGAATCGAGCATAACGATAACAATATCCGCGTCGGCCATCGTCGCTTTTGAACGCTCTACGCCGATGCTCTCGACCTTGTCCGTCGTTTCGCGCAATCCGGCAGTGTCTATCAAAGAGATCGGAATGTCACCGATAGTGAATTGTTCGTGTATTTGATCGCGGGTGGTGCCGGCTATCTCGGTCACAATTGCTCGCTCACTGCCTAGCAAAGCATTGAACAGACTGGATTTACCGACATTTGGACGCCCGACCAATGCGACGCGCAAGCCTTCGCGTATGAGCCGTCCCGCCTGAAATGTCGCGGCCAATTCTTCGGTTTTTTTGGCAATTGCGATGAGCTTCTGTTTTACATTATCTGCCTGAACATCCGGTAGGTCGTCTTCGACAAACTCAAGCGCAGATTCGAGAATGACGATCACATTTAAAAGGTCGTCCTTTAGCGGCTGTAATTGATTGGAAAACTCGCCGCGAAGCTGCCTGATCGCCTGTCGAGCTGACGCAGTTGTTTGCGCGTCTATCAGATCGCGTATCGCCTCGGCCTCGGCGAGATTCATTCGGCCATTGGCCAACGCTCGCAGCGAAAACTCACCCGCGTCCGCCATTCGTGCATTCGCGGCTAAACAAATATCAATCACCTGCCGCAGCAAAACCGGCGAGCCGTGACAGCTTATTTCGATCACATCTTCGCCTGTAAACGAACGCGGTGCTTTGAACCAAGTGATGATCGCTTCATCAATAATTTCATTGGTTGATGGATCAATAAGCTGTTTGAGATGCGCAGTGCGAGGTCGGAAATTACTAACTGCGACCAGTTTCTTTGCTATCGTAAGCGCTTCTTTGCCGCTCAGACGAATCACGCCAATACCGCTGCGTCCGGTGGGTGTTGCTAGTGCGACTATGGTGTCAGGCATAAATTAGTAACAGGATACACAGGATGAGCAGGATATAAAACCGTTCTTATCCTGCCTATCCTGTATATCCTGTTTGAATTTCTTTATTGCAGACGAACCTGAAGACGGCGGTCGCGGCCGTCTCCGACGGATTCGGTGAATAGGTCTTCTTCTTTTTGCAGTGTCATGTGGATGATTCGGCGCTCGGTTGAATTGAGGATGCCGAATGTGAACGGGCGGCCATTTTTACGAACTTGATCTGCTGCAAAACGAGCCATTGCGTGGAGCTCGGATTTGCGTGACTGTCTAAAGCCTTCGGCGTCAACAATAAAGCGGTGCTCGCGGTCGAGTTCGCGGCCATAGATCTGGAAAAGCAATACTTCAAACGCGTCAAGCAGTTCGCCGTTCTCAGCCAGCGCAAAATGGGCGTCTTCGCCGCTGAGATTAAGCACGCAGCCTTCGTCAGTCCACTCGGCCGCAACACTCAGATCAAAACGCAGATCGGCGACGAGCCCCGAGAGGAATTCCTTTGCGTTTTCACATGTCTCGTTCATATTTAGTAAAGGGGAAAAGTGTAAAAGGTTAAAAGTAGGCGTTGATAACTACAAACTAACTTTTTCACATTTTCACTTTTAAATTTTCAAGCCATGCGTGGCTTCACCTGCTTTGCACCTTTTGGCACCGAATCAACGATCACTGCCGCGCCGGGCGGATCATTTTTCGCGTTCATCTTGTTAATGACCATCTGCTGGCCAAAGCTGACGATGTTGCCAAAGAACCAGTATAACAGAAGTCCCGACGGAGCCGCCCACATTACCCACAACATCATTAGCGGCATAAAGTAGGTCATCATCTTTTGCTGCATCTGTTGCTCGGGCGTGACGGTCGCCGCCTGCGGCGTAAATTTCATCGACAGGATCATCGAGACGGCAAATGCGAATTCAAGAATATGCCACGGATCGGCAGCCGAAAGATCGGGCAGCCAAATAAACGATGCTTGGCGAACTTCTAAAGAGACAGTCACCGCAGTGTAAAACGCGATCAGCAGCGGAAACTGCAGCAGCATTGGCAGGCAGCCGCCTATCGGCAGCGCGTCCTTTGTCATTTTTAACTGCTCCATTTGCAGAGCACGCATTCGCGGATCGTCGTTCGGCACACCTTTCTTTTGCAGGTCTTTGATCTTGTCCTGAATCTCCTTCATTTTCGGAGCGCTGCCAGATGCTTTTTTGAACGACCTCGACTGCGACCAACGCAGCGGAAACAGCAGCATGTAAAACAAGAACGTAAAAACGATAATCGCAACGCCGTAATTATGAGTCAGCGCATTGAAAAAATTGAGCGCGTAGAGAATCGGGATTGAGAGTGGTTTTGTCAGCCAACGCAGCCACCAGTAATTACTGAAATTGATGAGATTTGTGATCTCGACCGGACGTCCGACGTCCTTTGATAAAGCATCATTGAGCGTCGAAAGCAAAAAATAATCTTTCGTGCCGGTAAAGACCTTTGTCACCGATCCGTCCGCCGTTATAGGCAGGTAAACCGTTACAAGATGCCGCGTCTCGCTCGTCTTTGGGTTACGCAATATCCACTGAAAAATGCTCTCAAAAAACGGCTGTGTCTGGACGTCATATTTCGATGCATGATATTCAACGCCTTGTGACGGCGAGGCGGGTATCGCCGCCATCGCAAAATAAGCGTCGCCGACACCGGCCCAGTTTACGGTGCCTTTGTCGGTGAGAGTCGCCTTGTTGCCCGCGTCGTATGTGAACGAATAATTGCCCTGGTGCCGGAAAATATCACCGTCTATGCCGGCGACCGCTTCGGACTCGATCTGGTAAAAAGTGTGGTGATTTATAGCGTGATCGCCAATGCTCGCCCCGATAAGCAGCTTCGTATTCGGCACCGGCTGACCGTCTTTCTTTAGACTGACGGCGAGGTCTGCGATATAGCTTTCGGCTCGAAAAACAAAGGTCTTTTTGACCTCGACGCCGCTTGCATCGGCAAGCGTAAATTCGATCTGCTTTTCCTCACCCGGGGCGAGCGTAGTGTTTTCTTCAGATGCCGAGACCTGATAGTTGCGGTCGTTTACAAGCGTTGTCAAATTTTGATCGTCGGTCGCGATGCGAAAGGGAATTTCACGCGGGCTGCGTTTGAGGGCTTCGTCAGAGATCAACTGGAGCGGTTTTTCATTCGCTGAGTTCGAGCCATCGCCAAACACGGCAAACTCGCCCTTTGGCGATTTGTTCTTAAATATTACCCAACTCGTCGCCACCGCGCCTTTTGAATCAAGTTTCACCTCATACAACGGCGATTTGATCGTGATCGTGCGATTCGGAGTCGTGTCGGGCGTGGTAACAGTGGCTGTTTCAGCCTGAGTTGCCTGCGTTGGAACGGCTTGCGGCGTCACTGATTGTGCCAGGTTCGTATTCGCAGCGACGCTAGCATTATCGGCCGGCTTCGGCGTTGGAGCAAAAAAATACGACCAGCCAAACAGAATCGCCATCGACAAAACTGCCGCGATCAGAAAACGAGTTTGATTTTGATTACCGGAATCTTCCATTACTAAAATTTGCGATTTTCGATTTGCAATTTGCGAATTAACTTCAGATTCCGAACAATCGCAAATCGGCAATCGAAATTCGCAAATCAGCTAACCGGGTCATGCCCGCCCTTGCACAGCGGCTGACATCGTAAGATACGCATTAGGCCCAGCCATGTTCCGCGCATCGCACCATACTTATCAACCACTTCACGTGCATATTCCGAACAGGTCGGCTCAAACCGGCACGCCGGCGGCAGAAAGGGCGACAAAAACGCCTTATAAATGCCCAAAAGATCTAGAACAAGGAATTTCATCAACTAACACCAAAGAATGTTTTGCCCGCGAAATACGCGAAATACGCGAAAGAAACGTGTTCTTATATTTCGCGTCCTTTCGCGTGTTTCGCGGGCAAAACATCCTTTACGACTTTTGCGACTATCTGTCGGAATTCCGTCAAAGGCTTTTCCAGCTTTACCTTCAAAATACTTCGCCGGGCGTTCAAGACCCAATCGTATTTGGTTGCTGCGGCGTCAAGTTCAACGCGGCTCAATCTGAAACTTTCCCGCAATAGCCGCTTTGCACGATTTCGGTCGTGCGCTTTGCCGATCGCTTTCTTAGTCGCCGTAATTCCGACGCGGTGAATGTCTGCCCTCGCGGGCAAAATGAAAACCGTCATAAAACGGCCTTCAAAACGCGTTCCATTTTCGTAAACCCTCAGAAAATCGGCGCGTTTAAGCAGCCGGCTCTCTTTTGGCAGACGAAAACTTAATAATGGTGGACTGTTAATCTCTTGCGCCCTTTCGCGCGGCGGCGTTTTAGCACGGCGCGGCCGTTCTTTGTCGCCATCCTCGCCCTGAAGCCGTGCTTTTTGGCGCGGCGTCGGTTGTTTGGTTGATATGTTCTCTTCGGCATAGTTGCTCTCCATTAAATCTCACTCAAAAGTGAAAACTTTGAGTTTACGGAAAAAAAGAGCTTGTGTCAAAGCAGGATTTACCACAAAGGCACAAGGGAAATCTGGTTAGTTTCTTTGTGTCCTTTGTGCCTTTGTGGTGAAAATCTTATTTACAGCCTCGACATAGAGGTTGTGCTCCTGCTCAAGTATGCGCGCAGACAGCGTTTCAAGAGTGTCGTCATCAAAACGTTCAACCTCACATTGCAAGATCGTCGGCCCGTGATCGAGCAGTTCGTCAACATAATGAACCGTGCAGCCGCTAACTTTAACGCCCGCGTCAAATGCCTGCCTTTGTGCGTCCAGGCCGGGGAACGCAGGCAGCAAACTCGGGTGAATGTTAATGATCTTGTTTGGAAATGCCTGAATAAAGCCGGGCGAGAGCAATCGCATATAGCCTGCGAGACAAACCAAATCAACGCCGCGTTTCTTTAACTCGGCTGCGATTTCGGTGTCATGTTCCTCGCGGCTGCGGCCGTTTCGCTCGATAACAACGGTCTCGACGCCGCGATCACGGGCTTTTTTGAGGCCGGCCGCATCCGGTTTGTCGCTTATGACAACGGCAACTTGCGAACCTAGTATCTCGCCGCTCTGCACCGCATCAACAAGAGCGGTCATATTCGACCCGCGACCGGAAATTAGAATGCCGATTTTCATTCATCTCTCATAGAAATCAGAAGCGGGGGCAAAGCCCGCCTTCCTGACTGTTCTGAAATAACTTGAATCATTTATCAATACTTGATTTAGATTCAAGACTAGAATTAAGAATCAAGAAAATAAATTGCAGTAAGGAAGGCGGGCTTGCCCCCGCTCCTTCAATATGAAATCTCAACTTTCCCCTCAGATACCATAACTCGCGGCTCTCCCTCGTTAAACATTATGCGCTCAAACGTCAATGGCGACATAGAACCAAACGTTCCGACCGCAGTGAATCTGAGATTCAGCAGCACGCCGTTTTCGGCGATAGGCATCGGGCCGTAAAGGACTACTCTCAGCAGTCCTGGCTCATGCGGATTAGCGACAGCGAAAAGCCCGCGGCTGACCGTTCCATTAACATCCACCGGATTTTCCAGCGGCTGTATCACCGTCGGATCATAACGCAGATCGAACTCATAAGAAATGATGTCCTGACCAACGACGCCTACAACGCTGACCGGAACAATAATTTCTTTGTCCGTCGCCACGATAACATTCCCAGCCGCAACCGTGATCGGCATCCCTTTAGCTCCGCCGTCCTCACTGTCCACTGTCCACTGTCCACTGTTCGCTGTTCTCGGGTGTGTCACCGTATTATAGTTGCCGCTGGCCTCGCCGATCAGCAGGCCTACATAATCCTCTCCCGTCAGAACGCCGATCGGACCAGGGTATTGGATATTGTCCTGATACGTCTGTGGAACCGTCGGCAGCGGCGACGGCGCTCCGGAAACGAAAAACCTCCACTGGCCGGTGGTTCCCGTGCCTGTAAGTCCTGCCGCAAACCGGGCGATCAGAGCCGCGTCATTTGACGACACTCCGCCGTTCCCGCTTGCATCCGAAGCAAATCGCTGGTTTTGGCTTACAAACGGAACTGAGTTTGCAACGCCCTGAGCGACCCTCGCCGCATCGTTTGACGTGACCGCTGTGTTTGGGCCGCCAACTTTTGTCGGCCTGATCGTGTAGGGGCCGGTTCCAAAACCGGTCAACGTATATTTCCCGTCCAATCCCGTTATGACGCAGCAGACTGGAGGATTGCCCCCACTACTCCCCACCGACACGTTCTTCACAAATCGCGGCGGAGCAGGACTGCCGATTGCGTTTCCATAGGTTATTACACCCATGATTGACGGAGTTTCCGCCGGGCTTGCCGTCGGTGTCGCAGTTTCCGTCGGGGTTTCGGTTGCTGTTGACGTAACCGTAGCGGTTGCAGTCGGCGTGTTAGTCGATGTAAGTGTTGCCGTCGCCGTCGGCGTGTTAGTCGGGGTATTTGTTGCCGTCGCGGTCGGCGTCGCCAGACACGGGCCTGGCAGAATCTGACCGCGAATTTCGCCGGCGCCAAAGGTCGGTGTGTGGATGTTCCAATAAAATAATCCGTTCTGAAATTGCGTCAATTGAGCCGCCGAGATCGCAAAGGATTGTGTAGGTATCGAGCCGGCGGTCGCGTTTGTCACGCCCGTCATGCCAAATAACACGCCTGCGCTAGAGCCGGCTGCGGCAGGGCCATGGATGTGAGCCGCATTGGCGGCGGTGGTCAAACCAGACCAATTTAGCGTGACCGTGATCATTGTCTGAGCCGCATTGACCGAAACCGTTCCGGTGCCTGTTCCCGCCGAACCGTTCGGCGGCACTTCCTGCGTGCCTGACAATGTCGTCACAGTGAAACAAGTCGGCGTCGGCGTCGCTGTATTTGTTGCTGTGCTCGTTGCGGTCGCCGTTGCCGTCGGCGTATCGGTTGGCGTATCTGTCGGCGTTGGCCCGGCAGGGTTGCTGACAGTCGTGGTCAAATAAACCTGATCGCCGCTGGGATTGCTGTTGTTATTTGCCTGGTTGCCGGCGGCATAAAACGTTACCGGGCCGACGTCGGTTGCCGGAGCGTTCCAGTCGAATGTCCACGTCGCTCCGCCGCCGGTTCCGGCAAACGTCCCCGCCGTATTATGTTCGATATACCATCGCCCATCGCCAAAATCCTGCTGGGTAAATGCGGTAGTATCCGTAAATGTCCCGGCGGCGGAGTTCGTGCCGTCGAGCGTTGTCATTTCAAATCCCCAACGCATGCGGGTCGCGTCGGTTGTCGCGTGTTGAACCTGTATCTGATATGTCTGTCCGGGAACGTAATTTGCGGGCGCCATTATCGCTATCGTGCCCGGCCCCGTCTCATCGTGACAAAGCGAGCAGTTTTGCTCACCCGGCGCTCCGGTCATTGCCGGAGGCGGCTGGCTGGAATAGGACTGAGCCACGGGAATCAAACCGTTGTCCGCAAAAAACGCCGCAACCCCAAACGCCAAAAAAAACATTACGCAAATTAACTTGATCTTATTCATTTAAAACTCCAAAACTAGCGACACCTTTCCTGAAACATAACACACACACTTCAGACAATCTGAAAACACAGTTCGGCATGAGAAGGTAATTAATTAAGTAATATATAACTCAGCCACGTTTTTTACAAATAATTTTGATCAAATCCCTGAGTGTCAAACCTTTTGTCGGCATTTGGCAGATAGAATCGGCGGTGGAGGGGGTAAGCGACCGGGTTCCGAAGCGTTCAAAAGAGATCTTCCCGCGAAATACGCAAAAAGACGCGAAAAAAACTTGGCACAAATCCTATTTCGTGTGTTTCGCGTATTTCGCGGGCAAAAAAACCGCCGGAAATTTTTAGCCATTGATGCACACATATAAACACAGATAAAGAAAGATATTTTTTGTATCTTGTCCATGTTTATCCGTTAAATCTGTGTTCATCCGTGGCAAAAAAAGATCTTATTTCCAGCCGGAAAACCACGTCATATTCGGAAACTTGCGTCATATTCGGAAAACCACGTCGTATCAGGAAAGTTGGCATTTCAATTTGTCTCGGAATTTGTTAGCTTGATGCGGGAACAGATATTTGACAAACAGTAAGCAGTAAGCAGTCGGCAGAAAAACAGACTTTGATCTTTGATCTTTGTTTGAACTTTGCCTTTTGACTTTTTACTTTTGACGTAGCTATCGTGTCCCAACAATGATCGCCTCGTTCCAAAACGTGGAACGCTGTAACATGAATAACCACAGCAGTTACGGTTTTTGACCGACATTGTCTGATTTTTTTCAAAAATCGTGGGACAGAGGCATTTGTACTATGTTAACTCACTTAGATACAACGTTTAGCGTGTCCCACGAGGCGTGTGGGACAGCGTGGGACAGTCAGACACTTTGACAACGCGATCAAAAAGCCTGCGAGAAACGGAAGTGGATGTGGCCTTGCTGTAAGCGGTAAATAGCGTTGCCGCCGCCTGATTGCGGAATGAGGAATTCCGGCGGGTTTAGGAGATAGCCGTAATCTACGCCAAACTCGCCTCCGACGGGCGTTTTCAGCCGCAAACCGAGGCCGATGGAGTGTGTCCATACGGCACGCTGATTTTGACCGGCAACGTCATTTGGAGCAGCGGTTGGTTTCTTAAAAATATCGCCGGCTT
>JAYVFJ010000116.1:0-8557 GCA_043773225.1 Chloracidobacterium sp. | reverse complement strand
TCGACGCGAGCAAGCCGACAACGAGAAATGCGACAACGTGAAAGCTCACGATCTGAACAGCTTTACCCGTCGGCTGCGCAATGCCGAATCCATCAATCACGGAATTATTCGTCAGCACGGCAAGCGTGATAAACAATAAAGCGCAAAACACCGCCATAAACAACGTCGCAAGCGGTTTGAGAAAAAAACTGGTAACACTGATGAGGACAATATAGAGCGTTATATATGGAGAGGTCAGATCGCCTGTCCGCCATACAAGCCACGTTATCAAAAGAGCGTCAAGAAAAAATTGAGCTCGTATCTGCCACGAGAGATTCTTGCTGAGGCGTAATAAGAAAAAATAAACGATCGTCAGCCCGACTGAAAAAAGGAAAACCAGAAAAAGCCCTTGCGGAAAAGTATCAAACGAAAGATTAAGCGTCCCGCTATACCAGAACCAACTGGTCACAAGCAAAAGAAAGATAGCCAACAGGCGCCCGACGATCAGCGTCTGTATTCGCTGCATCTGTTTTGAATTGGCTGTTGCGGCCTTTTCGTCTAAACTGAACATATTCGCTAGATAGCAAAATGGAAACTACCGAAAATCAGAACAATTCGCCAGCTTTTGATCAGCGGCCCTGGGGCAGTTTCACCGTCATTGACGAAGGTGATAATTACAAAGTAAAGAGACTCGAGGTTTTGCCCGGAAAGCGGCTGAGCTATCAGCAGCATTCCCGCCGCGCCGAACATTGGTTCGTTGTGCGCGGTATAGCTAAAGTAACACTAAACGGCAATGAAATTCTAGTCAAAGCCGGTGAATCGCTCAACGTTGCCTGCGGCGACGCACACCGAATCGAAAACCCAGAACCATCCGAAATGCTAATTCTTATAGAAACACAAACCGGCGAATATTTTGGCGAGGATGATATTGTCAGATTAGAAGATGATTTTGGGAGAAGTTGAACTATCCACTATCCGCTAATAACTATTAACTGAAGGAAACAGATTTCTTCAGTGGATAGTTAATAGTTAATAGTCTCGACCGACGATCTTGAAAGCGGCGTCGCCTAAATTATCTGAAACTAAATCCGGCCTGTGTCCAAGAGTGTCGTGATGTTGCTGCCCGTAACCCGTTAGAACGAAAGCTGACTTTATGCCAGCCGATCTGCCGGTTTCCACGTCTATCTTTTTGTCACCGATCATCCAGGAGTTTTCCAATTCAATATCGAAATCGGATATTGCGGATTCGATCATGCCTGTTGCCGGCTTGCGGCATTTGCAGCCATCGCACGGCAGGTGCGGGCAGAAATAGAAGGCGTCAATCAGCCCCGAAACTTCCGATTGAATTTTTTCGTGGATCGCGTGCATTGAAGCTTCATCAAAAATGCCTCGGCCTATGCCTGATTGATTTGTAACTACGATCACGAGAAAGCCTTTGTCTTTTAGAAGTTTGACCGCATCTGCCGTAAACGGAAAAAGACGCAGGTCCTCGACACGCGAAAGATAATTGACCTCTTCGATCAACGTCCCGTCTCGGTCAAGAAATACTGCCGGTTGCTTCTTCGTATTCTTCTTCATCGTTAAGTCTGCGTTTTGCTGCTTCGAAAACTTCGTCAACAGTAATCCGTGTCATGCAGCGATGATCGATCGGGCATTCGCGCAGCATGCAAGGTGAACATTCTACATCTTTTCGAATGACCTCGGAATTAAATGAATATGGTCGCGTCGTTTCGGCATTTGTAGGACCGAAGATAGCGATGGTTGCTGTGCCGGCCGCAGGTGCTACGTGAGCGAGGCCCATGTCGTTTGAGATCAAAAGATCGATCTCAGAAAGCAGCGCTACTGCTTCTGCCAGATCTGTTTTTCCGGTTAAGTTGATCGGTGTTTTTTTGCTAAGTTTGGCAACTGCGTTTGAAACATCTTTTTCATCTTTTGATCCTACCAAAACGACATTGACATCCATTTCGATTTGCAGTTTGTCATTCAATTCGGCGTAGCGTTCCGGCAGCCAACGCTTAGCACGAGAGTTGGTCGAACCCACGCCAAGAGCAACAGTCTTTTTGGAAAGATCGACGCCAAAATCAGCAAGCTGTTGTCGGGCTTCGCTTTTTCGTTCATCCGAAATGTCGAGATTGGTGTTAGGTATTGCATTGGAAACTGTATCACGACCGAGCATTCGCCTTTCGGTTTCGGCAATCAAATTGAGGTAATAAAAAACTTCGTGCTTGCGATTCTTCCATTCAGGAACGGCGATAGGATCGGTCAAAAGCAAGCCGCGAACATCTTTGTTGTAACCGATGCGGCGAGGAATGCGTGTTAAAAAAGATGTTATGGCAGCTTCAAAAGAATTTGGCAGAAGAACCGCGAGTTCATATTTATCGTCACGCAGGAATTGCGAATTGTCATAAACGTCCTTGATCTTCCAGCGATGTTTGTTAAAGGTCACAAGTTCATCAATAAAATCAACATCGCGAAACAAACCTTCCGCCCACGAACGAGTATGCAGCGTGATCTGAGAATCGGGGAAAATGCGCCGTAGTTCACGCAATGCCGGTATCGACATCACAGCGTCACCTATCCAATTTGTTCCTCTAACAAGAATTTTCATTTCAAGAATTTTTCAACGCAAAGACGCAAAGGTGCAAAGACGCAAAGAATTTAAAGACCATTTACGACTCGATGAAATCCGCTGCCGACTCTGATGTCCCCAAAATTGATAACGAGAGCAAGCTTTAGATTTAGAAGCCGTAAATAGGTTAAGGCTTGGGCTTCAAAGACGCGGTTATAAATTGCGACTGCCTTTACCTCAATAACGACGAGATTTGCAACCAAAAGGTCTAGGCGAAGCGGTGAGGACAACTCATTTCCCTTATAAGATATCTTAACTTCTTTCTGTCGTTCAATACTGAGTCCACGCGATATTAATTCCCAGGCTAAGGCTTCCTCGTAAACACTTTCGATAAGTCCAGGGCCGCCGAGCGTTCTATGCACCTCGATAGCTGAGTCAACAATGATGCTGCTGATTTCGTTTTCGTTCATACTAAATAATGGATGCTATTACACATTTTTTTAGCGCAAAGACGCAAAGGTGCAAAGCCTCAAAGAAAAATCATTGCTGGTTTCTACTAAATAATAGAATAATTCTTCCTTTGCGTCTTAGCGACTTTGCGACTTTGCGTTAAATATTCCTCCCTGATTGCAAAATCTGATAGAATTTAAACAGGAACATCTAATTGAGTGTCCGCGTCTCCTGCGTAGCTCCGCCAAAAATGTCCGATCCAAATACAGTAAAGAGTTCAAGATCAAAAATGCCGCCGGAAGGTTGGGGGAAAGGACGGCGCGGTTCAGCTTATCAGGCTCCGCCGCGATCTCGGTTTCGGCAGTTTTTGAGTCTGATATTTAATGTTTGGACTTTGTCGGCTTCGCTGCTCGCTTTGCTTGGTGTTTTTTTGGTGCTTTTGTATTTCTGGTTTGAGTTCTCGGCACGCATTGATCAAAAACTGCTCAGCGGTGAAGTGTTTACGCCTTCGGCTGGCATTTATTCTGCTCCGAAAATATTAAAGACCGGCGAGAGTCTGACGGTTGGTGGATTAACAGATTACCTGAAATCCGCCGGTTACATCGAGCGAAATAATCAGGCTGACGCTTCGCGCAGCCGTTATGTGATCGAGGGTGATAAGGTCGGTGTCGAGCCGGGATTGACGGGTATTATAGACGGCAAGAAAGTCTTTCCTTCGTTGACGGTAAAATTCAGCAAAGATCAGAAGTCGGTTGTGGCCATTGGCGACAGAGATACAAACGCACAGATAAATGAAGCGAAACTTGAGCCGAAGATCCTCAGCTCGATAGCTGCAGAAGGCGATGGGCGCAGGAAGACTGTAAAGTTCAACGACCTGCCGCCGCATCTTGTAAAGGCGATCACGACTACCGAAGACCGTGCGTTCTTTGAACATTACGGCGTCAATTTCCGAGGCATTGCGCGTGCGTTGTGGCGGCGTTACGAGGGCGATGACAGTTCGCCGTTGGCGAATCAGGGCGGCTCGTCGATCACACAGCAGCTCGTAAAGAACCTAATTCTCACGCGTGAGAAAACTATTGAGCGAAAGGTGACGGAAGCCTATATGTCGCTCATCCTCGAAACGCGTCTGTCGAAGCAGGAAGTGTTTACGCTCTATGCCAATCAGATATATCTCGGCCAGCAGTCGGGCGTGTCGATCTATGGCGTGGGCGAAGCCGCGAACGCGTATTTTGGAAAGGACGTTTCTCAGTTGACATTGCCTGAGTCGGCTTTTGTTGCGGGCATTATCCGAAGCCCGAACCGTTACAATCCTTACAAAGACTTGCCAAAAGTTACAGAGCGGCGGAATCAGGTGCTTGAGTCAATGGCATCGGCAGGCGAGATTTCGACCGAACGGCTGCCGGAGTATAAGAGCGAGCAGATACAACTGAAACAAATTTCCAATACAAAAGATTT
Organism: Chloracidobacterium sp.; assembly: GCA_043773225.1. Lineage (GTDB taxonomy): Bacteria > Acidobacteriota > Blastocatellia > Pyrinomonadales > Pyrinomonadaceae > OLB17. The sequence continues at coordinate 4,104 of JAYVFJ010000116.1, read as the reverse complement.
GCAGGGGATGCCATATTTCTCTCAGTATGCTACCGAAGAATTACCAAAGCTCGTCAGCGATCCGGAAGCGTTGCAGCATTTGCGTGTCTATACTTCGATCGATCCTGACCTTCAGCGTATAGCGTATGAGATTGTCAACAAACGGCTGGCAAAGCTCGACAAGTTTTTCCCAAAAAGGGAAGCGGGCACTCTGAATGCGGCTCTCGTCGCCGTTCGGCCAAAGACGGGCGAGATCGTTGCGATGGTCGGCGGGCGAGACTATTTGGCGAATCAATTCAATCGAGCGACCGATGCGATGCGTCAGCCCGGTTCGGTTTTCAAACCGTTTGTCTATGCGGCGGCGATCAACTCGGCTTACGATTCTAGTTCGCGGCAGTTCACTGCGGCGAGCATTTTCAAGGACGAGAAAAAGACGTTCACTTACGGCAGAGAGAGTTACGCGCCGGGCAATTTTGGCGACTTTTTCTCGAATAAGGACACGACCTTGCGTGACGCTTTGGTTAAGAGCAAGAACGTCATTACTGTTGACATAGCGATGCAGTTGAACATCGGCAAAGTGATGAATCTTGCTACAAAAGCCGGTTTTCCGAAGGTCGAAAAGGCGTATCCCTCGATGGCTCTTGGAACAGCGGAAGCGACGCCCTTGCAGGTGGCGACGGCCTACACGATGTTCGCAAATCTCGGCGACCGCGTGGCTCCGATGCCGATCACGCGGATCACTTCGGGCGACGGACGCACAACTTTGGCTCCTGTGCCCGAACGCAAGAACGTCGTTCGTCCCGATGTCGCTTATGTGATGGACGACATCATGAAGGACGTGATAAATCGCGGCACGGCGGCACAGGCACAGGGCTGGGGTTTTAATAACGTCGCGGGCAAGACGGCGTTCGCCGGCAAAACCGGGACTTCGCGTGACGGATGGTTCGCGGGTTTTACGCCCGAGCTTGTGTGCGTCGTGTATGTCGGTTTTGACAACGGCGACGATCTCGGAATGAAAGGCTCGGATTCGGCAATGCCGGTGTGGGCTGATTTTATGAAGGAAGCATTGCAGATGCACCCCGAATGGAACGCCGACTGGACGATGCCCGCCAATCTTCGCAAGGCGGAAATAGACACGAGAAATGGAGCACTGATTCGCGAGATCGAGGCCGCGGAGCCTACGCCGTCGCCAACACCTTCGCCAAAAAAACAGAACGCACAATATTATGAAGAACCAGTGCCGACGCCATCGGAAATGTATGTGACGAATGTTCCCGCTGAGTTTCGCCGCATCGAATTTTTCATTGCCGGAACAGTCCCAAACAAATCGCTGCTTCCCGTGCCTGACGAAAACGAAAATCCAACCGCCTCCCGTTCACCCACGCCGCTTGACCAGACGTGGCAGGAAGATAGCGAACCGCAGGATAAACAGCCGCAAACGCGCACAACCCGCGACCCCGCTGAACTAACCCCAAAGGTCACAATAATGATCTGCCCGTTAACGGACATGCGTGCAACCGTCAACTGCCCGAAGAAAGAAGCCAAAACCTTCAATGCCGGAAAAGAGCCAAAAGAGTTTTGCACGTTTCACAGGTAAGACTCAAAAGTGGTCTGCGAAGCCTTTTGCGGTCTAAAGGCTAAGTCTTTGTGCTGTATCGGTTTTTGTTCGTTCTGATCAAGCGGCGCTTTTTCTGACTTGATGAGAAAAACCGTTTAATAGCGAAAATCGTGGTCGTTCAAAATAAAACGGCTTTCGTTTTGTTAATTGATCTATAACAGCAGTAACAATCATATCCATATCATCAGGCTTGCTGAGGTAATCGGCCGCTCCTGCGGCCCGAGCTTTTTCGCGATCTATCGAACGGTTCATAGCCGTAAAAAAAAGCATCGGCACTTTAGAACCCATTTGCCGCATAAGTGAGCACAATTGAACCCCTGTCATGTCCGGCAACGCATATTCTAGAATGCAAAGATCGAAGTCTTCCTTATTGAGTAAAGTAAATGCTTCGCGGCCCGTCTTTGCATATGTAATAACCGCATCTACTTTAGAATCCTTTAGAGTTGCTTTAATCCAATTCAAAGTGTTTGAGTCACCGTCCACACACAAAATACGTGAAAGTGTAAAACTTAAACATGTTCCCATATTATCTCCTAAAGGCGAAAACTAACATATGCCAAATTTTAGTTTCCCCGATTTATGGAGTCGGTATGATAGACGACAAACAAAACCTTTTAGTTACGCGAAAATATCCTTGACTTTAATCAGCTAAATCTGTCAAAAACTGTAAAAATATGACAGAAGCTGCTTAAAAAAAAGGAAGTATTTAATTAAAGGAGCATTTTACCATGACAATTTCTAATTCTAATCAACCACAAAATACGCAACTTCACTCATCCTGGAATTTCTCTAACAAATTCTTGTTATTCCTGGCGGGCGGAGGCATCGGAGCCGCTGCGGCATTATTATTCGCCCCAAAATCCGGTAATGAGCTTAGAACAGACATTTCAGAGATCACTAAAAAAGGATATGAAGAAACGCTGGAACTTGCCCATCATCTTAAAGAGCAGTCAGCTGATTTTTATAACTCGCTTAAAGAGAAAACCGAAAACGTCTATGACCTTGCTGCAACTAAATTGTTACGCAATGAACTCGCAAGTGAAATAATCAATGGTGAGATGGTTCACGATAAAAATGACGGATCGCTGAAAAAGACTGCAGGACGTCGATCATCAAATATTGTCTAGCAAAAAAAGCGTTTCAACCGGGAGGTTTATATTTATTAAAAGAAGTTCGGAGGATCTAAATTATGAGATCGAATAAACCAAACCGCAGTTGCAGGCGGCGGTTCAGGTGCAGCGATCGGAGCCGGCATCGGAGCAGGTGCAGGTGCCGGAACTGTCATTCTTCAGGGACGTGACAATCTCGAACTTGAAAACGGTTCTCAATTTCGCATTACAGCGGCAGCTCCCGCAAACATTGCAGCAAATTGACGATCACAGGAAGGTGAAAAATGAATAAGACTTTCATTAATAGTGCGTTTCTAATAGTCGCCGTAATATTTACGGCGACTATCGTTCGGGCTCAAATGCCGGATATTAAGAGGGCAACGGGAAATCCGGTTTTATGGTCGAGAGTTGATATTGCGACTCAGGATACACTCCTTGGCTCCGGCGGAAAAGAAATGGAGCCAGATTTGGGCACCATTACATTCGTTAGCGAGGAAAAAGGGGGATTTTCCACAAAATACAGGATCAAAGACGGCGGAGGCCGAACCTGGGTTGCCAAGATCGGCCCTGAGGCCCAGTCCGAAACCGCAGCCGTTCGGCTACTTTCAGCTCTCGGCTACAAGACTGAGATCGTCTATCTCGTTCCTAAACTCACGATTCCCGGCAAAGGCGAACTCACAAACGTCCGGCTCGAAGCCCGGCCAAAGGACGTTAAACGTCTCGAAACGTGGTCTTGGAAAGACAACCCGTTCATGGGCAAGCGAGAATTTCAGGGCCTCAAAATCATGATGTCCTTTCTCAACAACTGGGACATGAAGCAGGCCAACAACGTCATAATCAAAAAAGGCGGCGAGCTGCAATATGTCATCAGCGATCTCGGCGTCAGCTTTGGCAAAACCGGAAGCAACGGATTACCGCTTTTCTGGCGCTTAGGACGCAGCCGTAACGAGCCGACGGATTATGCCGAGTCCGACTTTGTAAAAGGCGTTGAGAGTGGCAAGATCAAGTTTGCCTTTAACGGCAAGAACGACGGCTCGCTTCGCGGGATAACAAAGCAAGACGGCCGCTGGCTCGTTGATCTGCTGAAGCAGCTTACCGATCAGCAGATCGGAGACATGTTTCGTTCGGCCAACTACTCTGTCGCAGATGTGGCTTTGCTGTCGCAGAGCGTCAAAAACCGCATTCGAGCGCTCGATCTGGCGACCAGGTAAACCAAGCTGTGCTGCAATCAACACCTGAACCATTTTTTTTCGATCAGCTACTCGGAAGCGCGTCCGCCGATGCTTCGCAATTGGCGGCTGTAGGTGCGGTCGAGATCGTTCAGCGACTTTTTTTGGCTGTTATTCTTTCGGGCATTCTCGCGTTTCGCCCGCGTAAGAATGTTCCGCTGTTTCGCCG
>JAYVFJ010000115.1:0-3437 GCA_043773225.1 Chloracidobacterium sp. | reverse complement strand
TTTGAAACGACGCCGAAAACGATCAAAACGCATACAATTACAGCCAAAAGAGCCAGAAATTTTTTCACGCTGTTTTTCTCCTCAAAGATTTAATTTTTTGCAGTTTTTCAAAATGATGAACTAAAACAGCGGAGGGAGCCGTTTTGTAATCATCAGGAAATTTAATTCGTCTTTACTACCGAAATTTGTTTTAGAAAATGGAAAATCGTATGAAATTCTATCATCATTAAAAGTTGTGTCAAGTATGAGCGGTGCTAATGCATTAATAAGCGGAAGTTTTTTTACGGCAGATGACATCGGCCGGATTTTCTCATGGGACGAGGTGAGCGAGATTCACAAAATTCGTCATGGCATCTATCAGAAAAATGGCCATCTTATCTCACTGCTCACCGATTTTGGCCGAATAAATCCCTGCTATCCCGACGAGCACGGAGACACGCCCGGCTCGATTCTCTACACCGGCAACGGCCGTCGCGGCGATCAGAAACTCGATGCGCAAAACCGCGCTTTGCTCGACGCTGTAACCGACGGATTGAGCGTTCCGCTCTTTAACAAGCTTGCGCCCGGCAAATGGGAATTTCTCGGCTTTTGGCAGGTCACCCGTGGCGTTTACATTTTTGACGAAAAACAGAGTAGAATGGTGTGGAAATTTACATTATCGCGAACAGAATAGGTCGAAATGCGGACTTGGTCCGCGCTCGTTCTCGAAATACCAAATCAGGAGAATTCAAAAAAATGTCACCTCGCAAGATTCTTTTCATTTTTACGTTGATCGCTCTCACATCGTTAATGACCGCGGCCCAAACAACCTGGACGCCGGAGATGCAGCTTAAGGTCAAAGGCATCGGGAGCCCCCGCGTCTCGCCCGATGCGACGCGCGTTGTTTATACAGTCTCTAATGAGATGATGACCGCCGACAAGAGCGAATATGTCACGCAGATATGGCTCGCTGGCGTCGACGGTAAACAGAACGATCAGCTGACATTTGGCGAAAAATCCTCGACCAACCCAAAATGGTCGCCCGACGGCAAATGGATCGCATTTACTTCGACCCGCAAGGATAACAAGAACAATCTTTATCTGCTTCGCGTCAGCGGCGGCGAGGCCGATGCTCTGACCGATCTGAAGGGCGGCGTCGGCGATTTTGAATGGTCGCCCGACGGCCGTTTGATCGCCTATTCGATGACCGACGCCAAGAGCGAGGACGAGGAAAAGAACGATAAAGGCAAAAACGATTTTCGCTGGATGGACGAGAACATAAAAATGGCCCGGCTCTATATGGTCTCTGTTCAAAAGGACGAATCGGGCAAACGCGAGCCGCGCAAATTAACCGCCGAAAATTACAGCGTTAGCGGCTTTGAATGGTCGCCCGACGGCGGCAGGATCGTCTTTAGCCATGTAAAAGACCCGCGGGCCGATTACTGGCCGACATCCGACATTTCGATTTACGACCTGGCCGGAAATAAACTCACCAGTCTCGCAAACACCACCGCCGCCGAAAGCTCGCCGCTTTATTCCCCCGACGGCAAATGGATCGCAACGGTCGTCAGCGACAACCCGCCCCGCTGGGCCCAGAGCGGAAATATTAATGTCTTCCCGGCCGCGGGCGGCACACCAAAGGTGATGCAAATGTCGCACGACGGTCAGCCGAACATTGTCGGCTGGACACCCGACAACGGCAAAATAATGTTTACTGAGAGCAAGGGAACGGGAACGGCGTTGTATGAGGCGGATGTCGCCGCCGGCACGGTCCGCGAGGTCGATTTTCAGAACGCGGCGATCAGCGGCGTCAACATGAACTCCGCCGGGGTCGTGGCGATGGTCGTTCAACACACAGATTCTCCGCCCGAGGCTTTTGCGTTTAGGCCGGGGCATGGAATCGTCCAGGTTTCTCACGCCAACGACGCAATCGCCAAAATGCCCGTCGGCAAGACCGAGGTTATCAAATGGAAAAGCAAGGACGGTCGTGAGATCGAGGGCCTTTTGACATATCCGGTGGGCTACACGGCCGGGACCAAAGTTCCCTTTATTCTAAATATTCACGGCGGCCCGGCGGGTGTTTTTTCGCAAAGCTACATCGGTGGCCGCGGCGTTTATCCGCTCGCTACAATGACGGCCCGCGGCTACGCGATCTTGCGTGCAAATCCGCGCGGATCGTCGGGTTACGGCACCGAATTTCGCCGGGCGAATATCAAGGATTGGGGCGGCATGGATTATCAGGACCTCATGACCGGCGTCGATAAAGTGATCGAAATGGGCGTCGCCGACCCAAATCGCATGGGCGTCATGGGCTGGAGCTACGGCGGTTATATGACGAGTTGGATAGTGACGCAGACGAAACGCTTCAAAGCCGCATCGGCCGGAGCGCCTGTCACAAATCTGATGAGCTTTAACGGCACCGCCGACATTCCCGCGTTCGTGCCCGACTATTTTGGCGGCCAGGCATGGGAAATCCCCGAGGTTTACGCCAAACACTCGGCGATGTTTAACATCAAAGGCGTAACCACACCGACCATGATCCAGCAGGGTGACGCCGACGTCCGTGTCCCGATCTCACAAGGCTACGAATTTTACAACGCCCTAAAACAACAAGGCGTCCCGACACGCATGATCGTGCTGCCAAGACAACCGCATGGCCCAACCGAGCCAAAAATGCAGCTCGCGGCAATGCAGGCGAATTTGGATTGGTTTGAGAAGTATTTGAAATAGTTAAATGCTCTCATTGCTAAAATCGACTATGCGCAAGGAGGACGGTTAGAAAATAATTTCGGTCGAACCGCATCGAAACGAGTATGTTACAGTGGACTAATGACTGTGTTCCGTCTCAGATAAGCCATGAAACGATGCTCACAATGTAATCAAACTTATAATGATGACAATCTGAATTATTGCCTGGCCGATGGAACACCTCTAACAACCGAGAGCGAAGCGACTATCGTAATTGAGCGCTCACCGCCTCCTAAAAAAAAAGGGCCAATTTTATGGCTGGTGCTGATCGGGTTGGTTGTTTTGGTCGGGGTTACGACGATTGCCGGATTATTTATCTATTCCAGACAGGGCAGTGTTGTTAAGCTAAACGCAGTCAGCGCTACTCCAACGCCGAAGCCGCCCCCAACAGCTAAACCAACACATACACCGGCACCGGGCACACCGGTCGAAGAGCCTGCGCCGCCGACCGCCGGGTCGAAGACTACGCCGGACAATGAGGACGCAGATGATGTGACGCCGATCGCATGGGACACAACCGCAAACGGTTTCAAGGGCGAAGCGGGGCAAACCTACAAGTTTGAATGCCCGGAAGATGGCACGGCGCAAGCGGTTTACGGCAGCGATATTTACACTGACTATTCATCAATCTGCACGGCGGCCGTCCACGCCGGACTAATCAGCCTGGAAGACGGAGGCGTGGTGACAATCGAATACCGCCCGGGCCGGGC
>JAYVFJ010000114.1:0-5636 GCA_043773225.1 Chloracidobacterium sp. | reverse complement strand
ACGCTGTTCGATGTGGCTCACACGATGCCTGACAACATGGACTTCCTGCTCGTTAGCCCGAGCGGGCGGCAAATGATCCTGCAATCGGATGCCGGTGGCCTTGTGGATCTGGTGACGCCGGTAACGCTGACCTTTAGCGATGCGGCCGGACAGGTCCTGCCAAATTCGGCACCGTTGACAACAGGCTCGTTCGAGGCCACTTCATGGGAGCCCGGACAGCTGAGTTTCTTGGCACCGGCACCACCGGCACCGTATAACGAGCCGGGCAGCACAGTCGGCGGCACTCCGTCGCTCATGAGCGTGTTTGGTCTCTCAAATGCCAACGGCACTTGGAGCCTCTATATGCGCGATGACGCCAATGTGTCTGCACCGTCCGCGGTCACGGGCTGCGTAAACGGCGGCTGGGGACTCGAGTTCCTGTCTTCGACGGCGGCTCAGGCCTCGATCTCAGGACGCGTTGTGACGGCTGACGGCCAGGGCATTCGCAATGCCAGGATCGTTGTCACGGGCAATTCGCTCGCGGCGCCGATCATTGCGACCACCGGTTCGTTCGGTTATTACACGATCGAGGGTCTCGCTACCGGCGAAACATATGTTGTAACGGTCAATTCACAGCGTTACACGTTTAGTATGCCGAGCCGCGTGATCAGCCTCATTGATAACATTGCCGATGCTAACTTTATCGCCGATTCTCAGTAATAACAGAGTTTCGCATTTCTAAAAAAAAAGGCGGCCCTCGGGCCGCCTTTTTTAATTGTTCATTGTCAATTGGGTAATTGTAAATTGGAAGTCGTTTACCTCTTCCCTCCTTCCAATTTACAATTACTCAATTAACAATTTACAATTATATCTTGCAAATTTGTTGCATCTGTGCCACATTATCAAGATCGGGAATATGCACGAGTGCTGCCTGGAATGGCATTAATCGGCGTAATGGCCTGATGGATATTTGACAACAAAACAAGTAGCCGGTGAACTGCTGTCCCACGAAAGATCGCCAAAACAAAATCTTTGGGACAGGCTTAACACGCTGTATTTATGAGGGTTACAGATATTGTAATACAAAGGCCACATTTTTTTCAAAAATCGTGGAACAAGGCCAAAAAACATGCCTTAACTCTCCTGTTTATAACAGTTAGACTGTCCCAAACGGTTTTGGGACAGCGTGGGACGGTTCGTGTAAACCACAAACACAAAAAAATTTGCAAGCCAAAGCAACTTGCGCCGTTCCTTTAAACGTCAAACATTCGTAAAAGTAAGTTACGCGAATCATCTGGAGAAAATTATGACGTTTAGAACTATCTCTGCAATCTTTTGCACTGTATTTGCCGCATTTGTTTTTTCAACCGCCGCCGAGGCGCAGGGCGTTATCATTCCGATAGTCTGCGATGTCCGCCCGTGCCCGCGGCCGATACCGCGACCCGTGCCTTTGCCAAACGCTTTGCCGGTCAAATCAATCCGGCTTGATACAAGGATCGCGGGCCAGGTGGCGACGACGCATGTCGAGCAGGTGTTTCGCAACGACACTCAATTCACGCTCGAAGGAACTTATTTTTTCCCGATACCCGAAACGGCTTCGATCGTGGAATTTGCTATTTGGGAAAACGGCAAAAAGCTTGTTGGCGAAGTTCGGTCAAGGGAAGAAGCACGGCGCATTTATGATGAGATAGTCCGGCGGCAAAAAGATCCGGGCTTGCTCGAATACGCTGGAAAAGATCTTTTTCAGGCGTCTATTTTTCCGATACCGCCAAATTCGGATAAGAAACTTGAGCTGACTTACACTCAAATTCTGAAAGCAGAATCAGGAACTGTCGCATACCGTTATCCGCTCGGCACGGGCCGCAATGTCTGGGCACGCCCGCAGCCGATGCCGATGGAAGATGTTGTCGGGCCGCGCATTGTAAGGCCGGAACATATGCAAAAATTTGGCACGGTTTCGGGCACGATCGAGATCGTTGGGAAAGAGGCTTTGAGAAATATATACTCGCCGACGCATCAGATCGACACCAAGATGAAGGGCGAGACAACCGCCCGCGTCTCGTTTGAAACAAGAAACAACGACACCGATTTTCAGTTATTTTATGGGCTGTCGAACAACGATTTCGGGATGTCGCTCGTCACTTATCGCGAGCCGGGCAAGGACGGTTATTTTCTGCTGATGCTCTCGCCAAAGGACGACGTTTCAGAGAGGGAATTGGTCAATAAGGACATCGTTTTTGTGCTCGACACCTCGGGCTCGATGGCTGAGGAAGGCAAGATCGGAAAAGCGCGAAAGGCATTGTTGTTTGGCGTCCAAACGCTGCGTGACGGTGACAGGTTCAACATCATAAATTTTGCCGGTGAAGAGCATTTGATGGAGCGCGGTCTAATCACCGCCAGCGCTGAAGGCAAAAAACGCGGCGAGGATTTTATCAGTAAACTTCAGCCGACCGGCGGCACTAATATCAACGATTCCCTCATTGCATCTTTAAAGCAGTTTGAAAAAAACGATCGGCCAAAGATGCTTGTATTTATGACAGACGGCCTCCCAACAGTCGGTGAAACAAACACCGAAAAGATAATTTCAAATCTTAAATCTCAGAAAAATGTTGACGTTCGCATTTTTCCATTCGGTTTTGGATATGACGTAAATACGACTCTGCTTGACCGGCTTGGTTCTGAGAATGACGGCATATCGGAATACGTTCAGCCAAAAGAAGACATCGAGATCAAGGTCTCGAACTTTTTTCAGCGTGTCAGCTCGCCGGTTCTCGCCGATCTCGAACTCGATTGGGGAGCGGTTTTGACCGAATACACTTATCCGCGAAAGATCACCGATCTGTTCAAGGGAATGCAGATGACGATCATCGGGCGTTACAAAAATACGAACGACCTCAAGGACATCACTCTGCGGCTGACCGGAAAGGCGGGCAGGGAATCGCGTATGTTCAGTTACACAAATCTTGATTTTCCGATGCGCTCGGATGAGAACGATTTCTTGCCACGCCTGTGGGCGAGCCGTCGTGTCGGATGGCTGCTCGAGCAGATACGCTCGAACGGCGAGACAAAGGAGACACGCGACGAGGTCGTCGAACTTGGCACTCGATACGGGCTTGTTACGCCATACACTTCGTATTTGGCGACAGACGGCTCGATGGCGAATGCGCCTAGGTCAGATCAATTCCAACTTGACGGTGTTTCGTCCGGTATCAGTGCACGGGCGGCTGAAATGTTGCCGAAGGGGCCTGACTTCTCTTCTTTATTGAAGGCTAAAACCGGAGCGGATGCCGTTCGGATGAGCAAGAAACAAAACACCATGCAGCAGAATACGCAGGTCGTCGCACGGGATGACAAGGATGAAAAAGAGCAGATAATTATCCGCAATACTGCGAAGAACCAGTTTGTCGCGGGTAAGAACTTCATCAATCTGAATAACATATGGTTCGATTCCGAATACACTGACATCGCCAAACTGCCTGAGGTTTCGATAAAATTCGCGAGTGACGAATACTTTACTTTGATCGCAAATGAGCGAGATCTGGCAAAGTATTTTGCTCTCGGCGAGCAAGTCGTCATCGTCTGGAAAGGCAAGGTTTATCGGATAATCAAATAACTTGTGCCTCGCGGCTCAGCCGCTCTATTTGCGGAAAAGCTCCGCTTTTCCGAGAACGAATAATTAGCCTCGCGGCTGTGCCGCCGATCTTTCAAGATGACGAAGATCGGCGGCATAGCTTCACCGCAAATAGGGCGGCGAAGCCGCAGGATGACCATTGAATTTGTAATGTGGCAACGTGATTTTTGACAGCGGAACGATTATCCTATGGTCAAATATCATTTTTCCTCGGAGGCGATTCGTTGAGATTTATTGTTTTTACTTTTTTTCTTTTTATCTGTGTCTTGAGTCTTAATGCTCAATCGGGTTGGATTCAGCAATCGGACAATGTCGGCGGCGATCTGGTGGCGGTTTATTTTACTTCGTTTGACAAAGGGTGGATCGCGGGCGACAACGGCTATCTTGCCTCGACAACCGACGGCGGGCGAACGTGGACGAAATATCCGTTAAATGCAACCGAGGATATTAACGAAATATATTTTCGCAATGACGATAATGGTTATTTGGTGGCAGGCCGGAAAATGTTTATCACGCGCGACGCAGGCCGGACGTGGCAGGAAACACGGATTTATCGTTCAGGAGCATTTGGCGCCGGATCGCCGGAATTTTTGAGCATACGGTTTTCGGATAAAAAACACGGCTATGCTGTCGGTTCGCTTTTGCGTCGCAAAGGCGACGATGATGTCGTGATCGATTCGCTGCTTATGCGGACTGAGGACGGCGGCGACACTTGGCAGCGGATAACCGTGCCGACAAAAAGCGAGCTGTTTCATCTCGATTTTAACGGTAATTCTCACGGCTGGATCGTCGGCGACGGCGGCGTGATACTGGCCTCGACCGACGATGGCAAAACATGGACAAAGCAAACGTCGGGAACCTCGTTGCCGCTCTACAACGTAGATTTCCGCGATGATAATGATGGTTACATCGTCGGCAAAGCGGGGACGATTCTGCGCACCTCAAACGGCGGCGCCGCATGGGAACAGGTCAGCACAAATTTCAAAGATACGTTGATGCGCGTCGATTTTGCCGACGACAAGAACGGTTGGATCGTTGGATATAAGGGAGACATTCTTCGTTCAAACGACAAAGGAAAAACCTGGATCAGACAGGAAAGCAACACTCGTGAATCTTTATACGGTCTCTTTATGGACAAGAAATTCGGCTGGGCCGTGGGTGCAAAAGGGGTGATTCTTAGATACAAGAAATAGAGGAGTTGTGTGCTTGCGAGTTATCCAATTAGCTATTGGCTGACAGCTAATAACCGGAACTATCGGGTAGGTTTTTGACGTGCTTTCGCAGCCAATTGGGCAAGCTGAGCGGCGCGTGGCAGGGTTTCGACTGCTTTTGCGACTTGCGGGTCGTCTTCGGTTAAAACCTGATTTGCCGAAACTGAGCCGTATGAGGCCATGACAATATTGTAGCGGAGCCGCAGTTTGATAAACGCTCTTTCACGCTGCAAAACCTCAATCGGGAATTTTTCGCCAAAGTGCTTTTTGACAAAATTATCGAACGAGGCCGTAAGGCTTTCAGAAACGGGAAAAACTGCCGGCTCAATTCTTTTTCCAAATGAAAATGCGACGGCATGATAATTTTCCTGTCCGGCGATCTTTCCATTAGCCGCTTCGCGGGCAAAAAAGAAAAGCGGGTCGAGCAGGGAAGCCTGTTCCTTATTGAGTTTGTCGGCTTTGACCGCTTCGTCCGGCTGGATCCCGTCGCCGCCGAAAACTTTGCGGTCGGTGAGCGTCCGGGCTTCGAAATACGGGTTGTCTATCGCGGCCGCAGGTCCCTTGTGATTAAAATAATCGTAAATATCGACCTTTGTATAATCACGCTGGATAGATCGTCCCGAGGGAGTTAAATAGCGAGCGGTCGTGAGCGTCAATCCCGTGCGGCCGGGTAGATCGATCACGCTTTGAACCAGGCCTTTGCCAAAAGTTTTTTCGCCGACGATCAACGCTCGGTCGTCGTCCTGAAACGCTCCGGCGACGATCTCCGAAGCCGACGCCGTGTCCTCATTTACCAACACGACGAGCGGCATCTG
>JAYVFJ010000113.1:0-7230 GCA_043773225.1 Chloracidobacterium sp. | reverse complement strand
TGAGGTCAATATAGAAAAACCGAAAAGTTTAATCGCCAACACGACCGCCACATCCATTCAGTCCGGCATTTTTTACGGACATATAGCAATGATCGAAGGCATTATAAAGAGAATCTTGAAAGAAATTAGCGTAGAACCAAGGGTCATCGCGACCGGCGGATTTGCATCGCTGATCGCTGAAAATACAACGTCAATAGATATCGTCGATGAAAATTTGCTGCTCGATGGCTTGCGCTTTCTTAACGACCGCATCAGAAAATAATGGAACAGGCTAGAGCCGAAATTTCACCGCCAAAACTGATCACTGCGCTTCGTGGCTTTAACTTGCTGCCTGCGATCGTTTTTTTGCCGACGCGGCGGCGTTGCGACGAGGCCGCTTTGGAAGTCGCTAATGATAAATCCCAACGGGCCGATCCCGAACGCCAGGCTCATCGTCAGAAAATATTGGACGATTTTGCTGCCGAATATCCCGAAGTTCTCGATCACAAACACGCTAAAGTCATCGTCCGTTCCGGCGTCGCCGCACATCACGCAGGCCACATTCCGTCATGGAAACTGCTGATCGAAAAGATGATGTCGGGCGGGCTGCTAAACGCGCTTTTTGCGACCTCGACCGTCGCAGCAGGCGTTGACTTTCCGGCACGAACAGTCGTCGTCAGTAATGCTGACACGCGAGGCAACGATGGCTGGCGTCCGTTGACGGCAAGCGAACTACAGCAAATGACCGGACGCGCAGGCCGACGCGGACGCGATAATGTCGGCTTTGTCGTCCTCGCTCCCGGCCAGTTTCAAAATCCCAAAAGGATCGCCGAGCTTCTAAAAGCTCCCCCCGACGCTTTAGTAAGCCGTTTTCGCGCAACCTATACGAGCCTATTGAATCTGCTTGACGCATTTGGCAATTTTGAGCAAATACAAGAGATTGCGGAAAAAAGTTATTCCACATTCCGCACTCCGCACTCCGCACTCCGCACTCAACAAACTTGGGAGCCGTTCGACAAACGTGCAAAAGTTCTCGATCATTTCGGTTATCTCGACTACGATTCCGAAACCGTAACCGAATCCGGCAAATGGCTGGCCGACCTTCGCATTGACCGTCCGCTGCTTGTCGGCGAAGCGTTGAAGCAAGGCATATTTGATGATCTAAAAATCTCAGAAGCCGCCGGCCTGATGGCGTCCGTAGCCTCCGACGCCGACCGCAGCTATGGTGAAATGCGCGCGTCGAGAATGATGTTCGATCTGCTGGCCGACTTCGAAGACATCGTCGTCAAAGTTTCAAATGTCGAATGGAAAAACAGCGTCGAACCTGCCGAAGAGATCAACTATTCTGCAGCCGCAGCCGCCGAACGCTGGACCGCAGGAATGGAATGGGACGAACTCGTTGACCGAACCCGCGCCGAAGAAGGCGACCTCGTCCGCCTGCTCTCACGCACCGGCGAAGCCCTCCGACAGCTCGCAAATCTGCGCGATTCAAATCCGGCAGCCGCCGCTATCGCACAAACCGCCGCCGAAGCGATACTCCGTGAGCCGGTGCGATAGAATAATTATTCAACAACTTCAATGCGGTCCCTAACCACAATTACCAGTTTATGGTTGATTAACTTTTCCTCTATCGATATCCAATGGGTGTCAATAAACTGCTTGAATTCCCGAAGACGCATGTTGCCGATTTGTAAGTGAATTATTCTGGGTGGCAGGTTGGCTGCGACTATTCGGTTTGAGAAATCAGGGTCTTTGGTAAGAATTGCAAGGTCATGCAGTTTTGCATAGTTCCATATTTCCGAGTCGGCTAATTCGTCGTCAATATCCACGACGAACTGAAAATCTCACTCTTCCAAATACTAGTATTTCTCGGAAGGTTGACATCAACAAGAAATCCGTTCATGCCAATACCGGTTCGGTCACATAGTTATTACTCATCAACTTGGCAGCAAAACGAAGACACGCATAGATATCCTCTCGCTCGAGACTGGGGTAATCAGCAAGAATTTCTTCAATGCTGTCCCCGCTTGCCAAAAAATCAAGAACCGTTTGAACAGCAATTCGTTTTCCCCGAATTGACGGCTTACCATTGAGCATATCAGGGTCAATAGTAATTCTATCTGCGATTCTTTCCATAGAATAAATCTTAGCCCCAAATCGAAGCATGAGTCAATAGAAAAGCACCGCTTGCCCATGCGGTAGCTCACATCTGCTTTACCATTTCATGCTGGCTGAGCTGTTCATGAAACCCATGCTTGAAGAAAAAATCTACCGCCGATGTGATCGATTTGTCGATGTTAACGACCTGTAGTGAAAAACCCTCAGCCGTTTCGGCCTGCATCGCCATTAAAAGAGCCGTGCCGATGCCGCGTCGTCTATGATCTTTGTCAACGGCAAGCTGCGCGATTCGTCCAAATTTTGATGAAAAGATTATATAACCTACACATTTGCCGTCTAAATGCGCGCCTAAAATACGTTTCATTTTGCGGCTTCGATTTATCGCATCAACCGAATTTTGCCACGACGTTTTGCCATCCCAAAATTTAGTTAGATATTCCCAATCGGGAACCTCGATCTCGCGTATTTCGAGATCCCTACTCGCTTCGACAGATAAATTCATCCTGCCGTCGCGCTGCAAAAGAGCGAGAGTGCGAACGGATTGAAACTCAAACTTTTCGTAGAGGTCTATGGCTCCCTTATTTGTCGTTACAACCTCCAACAGAAATTGCCGCACGCCTTGCTCGCTAAAAACAGGCAGCATCATCTCGAACATCGCTTCGCTGATGCCCTGCCGTCTGAAAGCTGGTATTACGCCGGTTCCGGCGTCGTAAACCGTTTGCTTGCCTTGCCATAGGCCAAAACCGTTTAGCGAAAAACCGATCAGCTTGTCGCCCTCAAAACACCCGAGAGTCCGAGCGAGATCAACCCCGGTCGCATTAAGGTGATTGCGAAACTGCGTTTCGGTCAAAGCGAATGGAATGACATAATCAGAAAACGCCTCGATAAATGTGTCGTAGAGTTTCTGAAAATAGTCCTCGCTCAAAAACCGGCATTGCCGCAAAGCGGTTTCGTTTCCGTTATCCATTTGTTAGAATTAAACCAACTTAATCTGGCGTAAGTTTAGCCAATTAAGTCAGGGTTTTACAATAATGAAGGTATTGCTGGCTGATGAATATGGTTTTTGTTTCGGAGTCGAACGTGCCGTCGAGATGGTCGAGGACGCTCTGGCCGACGGCGAAACCGTCCGCAGCCTCGGCCCGCTGATCCACAACAAACAGGAAATGCAGCGCCTCGCTCACGAAGGCGTGACCGCGATCACTGAGCCTATTCAAATCGGCCGCGGCGAAACAGCCGTCATCCGCGCCCACGGCGTCACGCCGCAGGTGCAAAAAGAGCTCGAAGAAATAGCGACAAAGGTCGTTGATGCGACCTGTCCATTCGTAACCCGAGTCCAAAAACTTGCCGCCCGTGCCGCCGAACAGGATCGCCACGTAATCGTCGTCGGCAGCCCCGATCACCCCGAAATGATCGGCGTCAAAGGTTACGCTCCCGATCACGCATTCGTCATAAAAGACGAAACCGAGGTCGCCGGCCTGCCGTGGCTGCGCCATCCGCTGGTCGTCTCGCAAACGACGATCAAAGCCAAAACATTCTTCGACACCGCCGAAGCGATCAAAACCCGCACCCACGATGAGGTCCAGGTCGTCAACACCATCTGCTCTGCAACCCGCGACCGCCAGGAAGCCGCCAGAGCATTGGCCGGCATGGTTGACGTTTTCTACATCATCGGCGGCCGCCACTCGTCAAACAGCATCAAACTCCTCGCCGTCTGCAAAGAGCAATGCGAAAAAAGCTTCCTCATTGAGACCGAAGACGAGATCAACCCCAACGACCTCGCCGGAGCCGAAAAAGTCGGCGTCACTGCCGGAGCATCAACCCCAAACTGGCTCATCGAAAAGATCGTCAAACACCTCGAAAAACTGTAAGATGTTAACCGCGAAAAGTACAAAAAAACGAAAAACAAATTTATTTCGCCCCTTTCGCGTTTTTCGCGGTTAATAATGAGATATGCACATCGAAACGTTAAAAGTCTTCTGCGATCTCGTCGATCTCGAAAGTTTTTCGCTCGCTGCCGAGCGCAATCTTATTACTCAGTCGGCCGTCAGCCAGCAGATACGCACGCTTGAGGAAAAGTTCAACCGCCGCCTGCTCGAACGCATCCGAGGCCGCCGCGAAGTGAAACTTACACCCGCAGGCGAGGTGTTTTATCGCGAATCGCAAAATGTTCTCGCGGCTTATGACCAGCTTCAGGAAAACCTTCGCGGCGTTGTCGGCAAGATCGGCGGCACGGTCAAGGTCGCGACGGTTTACAGCGTCGGCCTCCACGAACTTCCCGCAAAGGTGCGCGAATTTATGACAAAATTTCCGGCGGCAAAGATCGATCTCGAATATTCGCGCACGACGCGAGTTGTCCGCGACGTGATAAACGGCTCCGTCGAGCTCGGCGTTCTCGCGTTTCCCGAACCGCGACGCGGCCTGACCATTACCCCGATGCCGGACAATCGCCTGGTGCTCATCGCCCCGCTCGATCACAAATTTGCCAAGCGAAGTAAGGTGAAAGTGACCGATCTTCACGGCGAAGATTTTATCCACTTCGAACGCGATGTGCCGACTCGAAAGGCAATGGACAAAATATTCAAAACAAACAACGTCGAAGTAAAAAAAGTAGCGGAGTTTGACAACATCGAGACGATAAAAAGGGCAGTCGAGGTCGGTTTTGGCCTCGCGATAGTGCCCGAACCGGCAGTAAGCGAAGCAAAAAAAACCGGCAGCCTCGCCGTGATTCAATTAGCCGAAAAATACTGGGTGCGTTCGGTCGGCGTAATCCACCGTAGCGACAAAAACCTCTCGCTCGCTGCTAAAAAATTCATAGAACTGCTCCGTAAGAATTAACTCAAAAGTCCAATGAAGTAAGTGTGTCGCCTTGCGGCATCGTTCGCAGGTCGTCACAATAAAAGTGATCTTGTGTCAGAAAAGAGACAGATTCTACAAAACTTCAATGAGATTTATTGGAAACAAGGAGCTGGCAACTTCTGAGATACGTGAGTTATTGGCCCAAAAGGGACTTGTAAACAAGCAACTCACTCTTTGTGACGCATTTTGTGGAACGGGAGCGATCTCAGACTCTCTAAAGTCATCCTTCAACATAATTGCAAACGATCTGCTCCGTTGGTGTGTTATTTACACTCGGGGTCGGGTATGTGCCGGTGACGCTCGGTTTCACGAACTGGGGTTTGATCCGTTCTCATATTTAAATTCTAATAATCGGACACGCAAAGGTTTTTTTTACCAAACATACTCTCCGGCCCGATCGCAGAGAATGTACTTCACCCCTGAAAATGCTGGGCGAATCGATTATTTCAGAGTACAGATTGAAGCTTGGAAGGAAGAAAATTTAATCAATGAAAACGAATACGCATATCTCCTTGCCAGTTTGATCGAATCTGTATCAACTGTATCAAACACAGCCGGAGTTTATGGTGCGTTTTTGAAGCACTGGGATTCACGAGCCTTGAAACCAATTGAATTTCGTCGTGTAGAGTCCAAAACTACTCCACACAACGACGTAGAATTCGTTAACCACAAGATTGAGGACGTTATTTCAGAAATAGATTGTGATGTTTTATACATTGATCCGCCATATACTCAAAATCAATACGGCACTCAATATCATTTGCTCGAAACGTTGGTTTTATACGATTGCCCTGAAGTAAGCACAATTACCGGATCGCGTAAGACGGCACCGATGCGGTCTGACTGGTCAAAAGAATATAAGTCGCATATATTGTTGGACAGAATTCTTGCTAAAACTAATGCCAGATATATTGTCTTCAGCTATAGCCCGGACGGATTCATGTCCCGGAGTTTCATTGAAGCAAGTTTAAAGCGATACGGACGGCCGGAAACCTACGGTTGCCATAAGATTTCCTATCGGAAATATACGAATTTCAAATCTAGGAACCAGAAAAACCACTTTGAATACTTGTTCTTTGTCGAAAAGAAAGAGGCGGGCGAAGTCGTATACGAATCGCCGTTGAATTATATCGGCAGCAAGGCGAAGATGGTTTCCAAAATAAAGGAAAGCCTGCCTGCTTCTGTGAATACTTTCGTGGATGCATTTGGGGGCGGATTCAACGTTGGCATCAATGCCGACGCACATCGCGTTATTTATAATGATATAAATCATTTCGTCCGTGATTTGGTGGCTTCATTTAGAACAGAGGATACTTATCAGTATATTTTGTTTCTAAAACGGATAGTCAATAGATTCGGACTCGAAAAAGAAAACGGCAAAGCGTATAAAGAGGTCAGAGAGTTTTATAATTCATTGCCTCCCCATAAAAAAGACCCAAGGCTTCTCTTTGCGGTGATTCTTTATGGCTACAATCAGCAGATTCGGTTTAACGGGAATCATGAGTTTAATAATCCCGTTGGAATGCGATGGTTCAATGATAAAGTCCTTGAGAAGATGATTAGTTTTTCGCGGGTGCTCAAAGAGAAGAACATTATTTTCGAGAGTAAGGATTATAGTGATCTATTTTATGAAATAGACAAAAACACATTCACGTATTTCGATCCCCCGTATATGCTAACCAATGGGGCATACAATGACGGCAAACGTGGCTTTCACGGCTGGAATACAAATACGGAAAAAAAACTTTTTGATTTCGTTGATAAACTTGATAATGCGGGCAAGACATTTATGATCTCGTATGTTCTTGAACATAGAGAACAAATCAATAAGCCGTTGAATTTATGGGTAGGTCGAAACGATTACAAGGTGACCAACATAGAACCGTTGCCGGGAAACAATCGGAAAGAGGTTTTGATTACAAACTATAAGACTGATGCCGAAGCAGAAACCACACTTCACGATAAAAAATCGATTCCAAAAGCGGCCTGAGCGATACGAAAACATTCTTACCAATGAAATCTTGCGGGATGTTTGCGGTCGTATAACGGGGAGGAGGGATTTTACTGTCGAATTCAATGACACTGGCTACAACATTGGCCGCTTGGCTAAGTTGGAATATCAAGGCGCTGTCAATTACGTTTCCTTTTCCGAATCGGAGATTGGAAGCAGAAATTCGAGCTTTCAGAGTTTTCCAAGTGCCTTAGTAAGCTATCTTCAAGACGCTTCACCCCGAAAAAGCATCTTCTTCTATTTTCTTCCTACTGAGGGAAACATCG
>JAYVFJ010000112.1:0-15465 GCA_043773225.1 Chloracidobacterium sp. | reverse complement strand
CACTTTATTCAACACGGATGCCCTTACTTCGTGCGGGCTTCTGCAACAAAGATCAGTTCTTTTTTTCCTCCAAAGCCTCGCGTATAAGTTTTTCAGCGATCTTTGGAACAGTTTCTTTTGCGATCTCTCGGACGACTTTGTCAGATAATTTTTCTATAACGCGCCGGACGACAAGAGCGACAAATTCTTCGGACGGCTCGTTAGCAAAACTATCGCCGTCAACAAGCGGCAAATCTATTACGCCGTCAAGACGCAATGCAGAATCGCCACTAACTTTTGTTGCAACTATTATCTCATCGTCTTCTGCAAAATCGCGCGACGGATAACTCGTTTCAATGATCTCATCGTCCATTCCCGCATCGCCTAACAACAATTCAACGGAATGCTCGTCCGTCACGTCATCGGTCTCGCTAAAACTGCGCTCGAGCAAATTATCGATGTCGGCGGTCTCTGCTGGATTTGCGATTCCTTTTTCGATGCCGACCAATTCTTCGACTCTCAATATAAGATCACTGATCGATTGAAAAGGCTTTGTCAAAAAACCGTCGGCACCAACACGCTCGGCTTCGTTTTGGTCAAACGGCTCAAACGACCCGACGATCAAAAGCACCGGAATGTGCCGCACCAGTTCATCCTGTTTTATTATTTCGCAGATCTTGTAGCCGTTCGGCTCCGGCATATCAACATCGAGAATGACAATGTCCGGCTGCAACTCGGTAAACTTCCACATCGCGTCTTCGCCGTTCGTGACCGTAGTGACGTCAAAGCCTTCGTCGGCAAAAGTCTGCTCGACTAAATTGCGGATCGTCACCGAGTCGTCCGCCAGCAATAGCTTTGGTCTGGTCATTGAGGGAAATCTTATCAGAAACCGGCGCCTTTTCGCGAACGCATTACGAGATCGGCTCCCAACTCTATCGCCGCAGCCATACTCGATGCGTCAGCAACGCCTTTGCCCGCAATGTCAAAAGCCGTGCCGTGATCAACCGACGTTCTTATCAAAGGCAATCCAAGTGTCACATTGACCGCCGAACCGAACGCGAGCGATTTGACAGCAATCGTCGCCTGATCGTGATACAAGGCAACTACCGCATCAAACTCGCCCTTCGAGCAGCGCAAAAATATCGTGTCCGGCGAATACGGCCCGCTTACGTCAATGCCCAGCGCGTCGCGGCAATGTTCGATAGCAGGTGCAATTTCTTGCTGCTCTTCGTAGCCGAACATGCCGCCTTCGGAAGCGTGAGGATTAAGCCCTGCAATTGCCAGACGAATTTTCTTATTAAGCAGCTTGCCCAGTTCGCGTGACGAAAATTTTATCAACTCAATTAGTCGGTCTTTTTTTACAAGATCAATTGCATTACGCAGCGAGTGATGAGTCGAAAGCAACACAACCCGCAGATCGCCGCCAAAAAAACTCATCCTGAATTCTTTTGTTCCGGTGAGCGACGCCAAAAACTCGGTGTGTCCCGGAAAATTATAGCCGCCAAGCGCGATGGCTTTTTTGCTGATTGGTGCGGTGCAGATCGCATCAATTTTACCTTCGCGCCAGAGCGAAACGGCGGCTTCGATATATTCGGCAGAAGCCTTGCCCGTGACAGCCGCATCAACACCGATCTCAAACTGTGTTGGCAAATTTTTGAGATCGAATATCTCTGCTTTCTCAATATATTCACCAAGCCCTAAATCCTTTGCCGTCTTGCGCAAAAAAAATGCGTCGCCGATTATCACGCAACTGCAAGCCTCTCTGAGATCCGACAGCGCCTTCAGAACAATCTCCGGCCCGATGCCGGCGGCATCGCCCATCGTAATACCAATTATTGGTTTTTCTGACATAAAAAACTAAAAACTAATAACTAAAAACTAACAGTTTCCGACTCTCTGTCCTAGTTCTTAATTATTAGTTTTTAGTTGTTAGTTATTAACTGCCTTAGTCCGCCTGCCGCCGCATAAAGGTCGGCACGTCTATGTTCTCGACGGGTTGCAGATCCGCCGGTAATAAAATTTCAGACGGTTTCGATGCCGAAGCCGCGGCAGCGACGGCGTGTGTATCCTGAGTCCGCGGTTTTGGCAACTGCATTGACGCATGAGAATCAAATCCCGTAGCGATCACGGTAATGCGTATCTCGTCGCCAAGGTCTTCCTTGATGACGCTGCCCCAGATGATGTCGGCGTTGTCGTCCGCTTCCTGCTCGATCATTCCAATGGCGTCTTCGACCTCGCCGAGAACCATATTCGGACCGCCCGTGACATTGATCAGAGCCGCCTTAGCGCCCTTGATCGAGTTTTCTTCGAGCAGTTTGTAATCGAGGGCCGCACGCATCGCCTTTGAAGCAGCATCCTCACCGGTGCCTTCGCCGATGCCCATCAGAGCCACACCTCTGCCTCTCATCACGGTCGTCACATCGGCGAAGTCAAGATTGATGATTCCCGGCGTGATGATCAGATCGGTAATGCCCCGCACGGCCTGAAGCAAAACTTCGTCGGCACGGCGAAACGCGTCCATGATGGTAATCTTTTCTTCAACCTCGCGGAGTTTGGAATTCGGAATCGTTATCAGCGTGTCAACACAGCCGCGCAATTCGGCGATCCCCTTTTCGGCCTGATTCATGCGCTTTTTGCCTTCCACTGTGAATGGTTTTGTCACGACCGCGACCGTCAATGCTCCTAGCTCGATGGCAAGCGATGCCACGACCGGAGCCGCGCCCGTTCCGGTTCCGCCGCCGAGTCCGGCAGTGACAAAAACCATGTCCGAACCGTCGAGAATGTCGAGGAGCTTCTCGGTATCTTCCATCGCTGCCTGGCGGCCGACTTCGGGATTCGAGCCTGCGCCAAGGCCACGTGTCGATTTGCTGCCGAGTTGTATTTTGATCGGCGCTTTCGAAGCGTTCAGAGCCTGAAGGTCGGTGTTTGCCACGATGAATTCGACGCCTTGAATCCCGGCCTCGATCATGCGGTTGACCGCGTTGCTGCCGCCGCCGCCGACGCCGATAACTTTTATCCGTGCGCCCGTGATCGGCGGTTCGTCAATAAACATTTTTATGCCGCTTTTCTTCATTGGTAGATCTTCCATTTCGATAAATTTTGCCATAGCGGAAATTCCGAACTAACTTTTAGGAGCGAATAGTAGAATACAAGATATTGTGCAATCGGGAAATCAGCATACAATGATTTGTATTAAAAATCCAATCGCGAAATTAAATTTATCTAAATTTATCGCGAAAATTTCCAAACCACTCCGCCACGCGCCGTGCCGACGATTTTCCGCTCATGCCCTGAGAGCGCATTTGGCTTCGCATCGAGCAAAGTGCGAGGCCGCAAACTGTAGCCCACTGCGGCCCCTGAACTTCTTCGGAAAGGCCGCCAAAATATGACGGCTCAAGAAAACCGGCGCGCGTCGGCGCGTCAAAAACCTGTTCGGCAATTTCGGCCAGCCCGCGAATCATCGCTCCGCCTCCCGTCAAAAAAACGCCGCCGGAAATTTGCGCTTTTGTTGTGGTTGTTTCGCGCGCGACGTGCTGCATCAACTCGACAGCTCGCGGCTGCATAATGTCGCACAGAATTTCTTTCGACAGTCCGCGCGTGTCGCTTCGTCCAAACGGCTGAATCTCGATCATTTCCTCCCGCTCTTCGTCGTCGAGCAGGAACGACGCGACGCAGCCCCAACTATGCTTGATCTTGTTCGCCTCGGGAATCGAAACACGCAAACCTGTCGCGATGTCTTTCGTAAACAACATGCTGCCAAATGGAAAAACCGCGGTATGCTGAACTGCTCCTCGTCCAAAGATCATAAGGCTTGTGATCTCCGCACCCATGTTCACCACCGCGCAGCCGTATTCCCTATCATCGTCGGTCAAAACGCTTTCGGCTGCCGCAAGCGGTTCGAGCACAAGCTGTTCAACGTCCATTCCTGCGCGCGTCACTGTCTTAATAAGGTTTTGTCTCGCGGCGCTTGGGCTCGTGACAACATGAACCAAAGCCTCGAGCCGCGCTCCGTTCATGCCGACAGGCTCCGTGATTCCGTCCTGTCCGTCAACGATAAATTCCTGCGGCAGGCGACTGACAATTTCCCAACCCGGCGTGAGCGGCATCGCGCTGGCAGAATCAACCGCCCGCTCGATGTCGTCATCGGTGATCTCCTTGTCAGGGCCGGCGACGGCGACAACGCCGTTCTTGTTCTCGCCGCGAAGATGCTCGCCGGAAAGATTGACCGTCGCCGATTCGACATCCACGCCACTGACGCGTTGAGCCTCGCCGACCGCTTTTCTGATCGCTTCGGCAGCAGCCTCGGTCGAGGTGACGACGCCGCGACGCAAACCCTTTGATTCGGCTTCGCCAATGCCGACGATGTTCATCTTTCCGTCTGCCGACGGCTCGCCGATCACGCACCGAATGCGGCTCGTGCCGATATCCAAACCGACTGCATGTATTTCGCTGTTCATAAAATCAAAAATCGAGATATTGGAGGACGGGATAAATTCCGCCGGCGTCAACCGATCTTACTTTCGCACCTTTGCCGCTCACGGCTTCAATTGCCATTCGCAAACTCTTTCCAAGATCTTTGCTGGCAAGTGCGACCGTGATATTGCGTCCGGAATCCTCAACTACTGCCACAGGCTCACGCGGATTTGCTAGATTGACCTCTTTGACGCGCGAAGCCAGATCGTATTGCTTCCATTCGTCGAGCATTTTCCGGTAAACCTTAAGCCGTGCAAGATTATCGGGCATAGCCTTTTCAGTTTTGGCCTCATCCCAACCTTGCAGCACGAAGGGAAAATCTTTATCGTTGGCCGCTGCCGCGCTCAAAACGGTGCCTTCGCCATCAACAAGAAAATCGCCCGACTTCAAATGCACGATCGCCGTTGGAATGCGCTCGGTCACACTAACCCGAATGCCGGCCGGTAATACCATAGAAACCGCCGCCGCTTTTACAAATGGAAACTTCTCGACCTTCGAGCGAATGTCAGCGAGATCGGCATTCCAAACGCCACGCTTTTCGACTGATGCGGCGACGACACGTCGAATATCATCCGCGGAACTTCGCTCCGTTCCGCGCACGTCTATTTTTCTCAACCCAAAAAAGCCAGACGCAGTAGCCGTTCGATAACCCAAAAAGCCGATAAACACCAAACATGCTAAAAGGACGCTGCTAATAACAAGCGGCACGGCAAAATTGCCGAATCTTTGCGCAGTCAATTGGTTGAACGAATACGATGAAGCCTTTCGCCCTCTTGAGGATGAGCTTTTTGCTTTTATGCTTTTACTTCTACTTTTCGCCATAACTTCTTTGAGTTCAAATGAAAATGAATTACTCAATGCAAATAATTGCAGTCAGAAAGGCGGGTTTACCCCCGAGCTTTCCCAATCTTTTGCTCTTGTTCTTTTAAAGCCATTAGTATCTCATCCGACAACCGCGTCACGTTGCCTGCACCGAGCGTTATCACGAGGTCGTCCGGCTGTAGGGCAGGGAGAACCCTTTCAGTCGCCGTTTCAATATCGCCGATATACGAGACATTTTTATGGCCGTATCTTTTTATGTTTTCGGTAAGAACCTCGGCGGTAATGCCTTCGATCGGAGCCTCGCTCGCGGCATAGATGTCGAGAATGAAAAGAATGTCAGCGTTGTTAAACGCGACGACAAAATCGTCCATCAGCTCTTTTGTGCGCGAATAGCGGTGCGGCTGAAAAACGACGACCGTCCGCTTGCCGCCGGAACTGTTTTTCGCTGCTGAAAGCGTCGCCACGATCTCGGTTGGATGATGCCCGTAATCGTCAACAACTGTGACGCCGCCGGCTTCGCCCTTAAACTGAAAACGGCGATTGGCATTCTTAAATCCGAGGAAAGCTTCGGCTATCTTCTCAAACGGAATATCCATCTCAAGCGCTACCGCCGTCGCCCCCAAAGCATTGTAAACATTATGCTTGCCCGGCACAGGCAAACTGATCTCGCCAAGCAGCTTGTCGCGTTTTGAAACAGCAAACGTCGCGCCAAAAGTCTCGTTGTATCTAATATCATGAGCCGAAACATCCGCCTGTGCCGTCAGCCCGTAAGTCACGCGGCGGCGTTTGATGTTCGGGATTATCAACTGAACATTCGGGTCGTCAAGACAGATTATCGCCGCGCCAAAGAACGGCACTTTGTTTACAAAATCGGTAAAGCATTGAACGACATCATCCATGCCCTTGTAGGACTCCATGTGTTCCTTGTCTATATTTGTCACGACGGCGATCGTCGGGTAAAGCATCAAAAACGAGCGATCGCTTTCATCGGCCTCGGTCACAAACCAATCCGAGCTTCCTAGTCGAGCATTAGACCCCAAAGTTTCAACCACGCCGCCAACAACTGTCGTGGGATCAAAGCCAGCGTGTCCAAGTATCGTAGCAACCATCGAGGTCGTTGACGTTTTGCCGTGCGTCCCGGAAACTGCAACAGCGTAAGGTTTCAGAACCATCAACTCGGCAAGCATCTCGGCACGTGGAATAACCGGAATGCCTTTCTCCTTAGCAGCTACAACCTCAGGATTGTCTTGCTTAACCGCAGACGAATACACAACAACTTGCGCGTCACCGACATTCTCAGCCGCGTGACCTTCAAAGATCTTTATGTTGAAGAGAGTTTCGAGCCTGTCGGTGTTTTTCGATCTCTTTGCATCCGAGCCTGACACCACAAAGCCAAGATTACATAGAACCTCAGCGATGCCGCTCATGCCGATACCGCCGATGCCAATAAAATGAATTCTCTTTACGTGTCTAAACATAAGAATTTTTAACGCAAAGTCGCCAAGTCGCCAAGACGCAAAGTTTTTAAAACTTTGCATCGAGTCGAGAATTTGTTTATTTGATTTCCTTTGCGACTTTGCATCTTTTGCGTCTTTGCGTTAAATCTCTTCCCTAAATTCATGGCTACGCATTCATTTTCAATTCCTCGATGATATCCACCGTTTTTTCCGCTGCGTCGGATCGGCCAAGCTGTTTTGCTGCTAATTCCATCTCGTTGATTGTCTCAGGCGCTTCGATCAATTTTTTGATCTCGTTTGCAAGTGACTCGCCGCTCAGGTCTTTCTGAATTATCATTTTCGCTGCACCGGCATTTTGCAGCGCCTCGGCATTTTTTTGCTGATGATTGTCGGCGGCGCCCGGAAACGGTATCATCAGTGCCGCTTTTCCCGCTGCCGCAACTTCGGCACATGTGGTCGCACCTGCACGGCAAATAAGCAGATCGGCCTTGCCAAATTCTACGCAAATATCCGAAATGAACGGCCGCACGTCAGCGCCTGAAAATTCCGAAGTGGCGTAAGCGGCCTTTATCTTTTCAAAGTCGGCTTCGCCGGTCTGGTGCGTCATCGTCAAACCGCCGTCAAAACCGGCAAGTAACGGCAGGGCCTCGGCCATCGCATTGTTTATCGGCCGCGACCCTTGTGAGCCTCCAAATATTAAAAGGTGAAACGCTTCACTGCTCTCCATTGCCGGTATCTCAAAAAACTCATGCCGAACCGGATTTCCCGTTACTACGCCTTTTTTTCCAAAGAATGGCAAAGCTTCTTTGAATGTAAGCGCCGCTTTATCAACAAATTTTGCAAGTTTCCGGTTTGTAAAACCCGGCATCGCGTTCGAGTCCATCACAAGCGTCGGCACGCCCATTATTGCCGCCATCAACAACACCGGTCCCGAAACGTAACCTCCCGCTCCAACAACGACATGCGGCCTGAACTGGCGAATGATACGCCGAGCCTCAAGAAAACTCCTAGGCAAAACCGAAAGGCCTTTTATCTTGTTTACAAGGCCAACATTCTTCAGTCCCGCGCTGTTTATCAACGAAAGCTGAAAACCGTTGTCAGGAACGATCTTTGTTTCCAGCCCGCGTGCCGTGCCGACAAACAAAACCTCAGAATCAGCGTCCCGCCGAAGGATTTCCTTGGCGACCGCAATTCCGGGATAAATATGTCCGCCGGTTCCGCCGGCTGCGATCAATACTTTCATCTTATTTTCACCGCAGAGAAACAGAGACGCGGAGATAATAATGTTATCTTCGTCTGATTTTTTCTCTCCGCGTCGCTGCGTCTCTGCGGTTATCCTCAACCGCAAACCGCGAGATACTCAACAAAATCCCCACGCCGACCAACGTCACCATCACCGACGATCCGCCATACGAAATAAACGGCAGCGGAATGCCCTTCGCCGGCAAAAGCGAGGTGACGACGCTGATATTAAACAATGCCTGAACGATGATCCCCGTGATAATTCCGATGGCGAGCAAATTTCCAAATCTGTCCGGAGCGAGCACAGCAACCCGAGCTCCGCGCCAGAGAAGCAATCCAAAAGCAATAACAACAGCCAGTGTTCCGACCAGCCCAAGTTCTTCGCCAACCACCGAAAAAATAAAATCGGAATATGGATATGGCAAATAGAAAAGCTTTTGATGCCCTTTTGCAAAACCTTCGCCAAAAACGCCGCCGGAACCGATCGCATACAGCGATTGTACGACTTGATACGCTTCGTCTTTGGCATGTGCATACGGATCGAGAAATGCCATCATTCGCTCGACGCGCCACGGAGCAAAGGCTATCGCGCAAATCCCGACCAGCATCATCACAGCTCCCACAACCGCAATATGAACCAGCCTCGCTCCCGCAGCAAAATAAACTGCCGAAAATATCGCACACAAAACGATCGTCGTGCCGAGATCTTTTTCTAAGAACACCAGTCCGCCTAAAATCCCCAAACCCGCGAGACAAGGAAAAACTACTTCACGAAGATCGCCAACCAACTCTTCTTTCTTAGTCAGGTAATATGCGAGAAAGATCGGCAACGCGATCTTTGCAAGCTCAGACGGCTGAAATGAAACCCCGCCAAATCTTATCCACCTTCTCGCTCCGTTTATCGGCGGAAAGGCGAAAACAGCCACCAGCAAAATGACGGTGATCGCTAGAACACCGTAAACGACCTCCGGCCTTTGAAAAATGTGATAGTCAACGCGGCTAAGAACATACATTGACGCCAGGCCGGCGATAGTAAAACTGATCTGCTTAAAAAAATAAATATACTGACTGCCGCTCTCGGTCTCTTTCAGAGAGAACATCGCCGACGCGCTATACACCATCATCGCCCCAAACACTGCGAGCGTCGCGGCAATGCCGAACATAAACCAATCTATGCGATTTTCTTCCTGCATCCTGTCTGAACCGCCTGCGTAAGCGGGCGGCAAATATCTTGCTCCAAATCCAATGCCTGTGAACCAACGGCCTTTCATAATAAACCGGCCTCAACTCGCGGCGTTAGTGCCGCCCGCTAACGCAGGCGGTTCTGACAGTTTCCGCACCTCACCTTTAAACACCGTCCCTCGTTCCTCAAAACTCGTGAACATATCAAAACTCGCGCATGCGGGAGCGAGCAGCACAGCGTCACCGTTTTTCGCGGCCGCGAATCCTCGAACGACGGCATCTTCCAGCGAATCCGCACGAATAATATCAGCGTGTCCCGACAATTGTGATTCAATATTGTCAGCGTCCTCGCCGATCAGTATCAGACAACGAACCGACGATTCGATCAAATCAATCAGCGGTGCATACGGAGCGTTCTTGCCGCGTCCGCCGAGGATGAGAACGGTCTTGCCTTCGCCGCCGCTCAATGCTTCGAGTGCCTTCGATGTCGCATCAACGGACGTCGCTTTCGAGTCGTTGTAAAACTTAACGCCATCGATCTCAGCGACAAATTCGATGCGGTGCTCGACGCCCTTAAATTCCCTCACCGTCTCACGCATCGAATCGGATGACGCACCACATGCCAAACCAGCTGCAAACGCCGCCAATACATTCTCGACATTGTGCAGACCACGCAAGAAAATTTCGTCACGCGTCGTCAACACTTTTTCTGACCCGTTCGCACGACATATTAGATCGCTTCCACGTAAAAACATTCCTTCGTCCAATTCTTTTGTTACGCTGAACATAACGACATTCGCTTCCAACCATACGGCCCAGCTAGTTGTAATCTCGTCGTCTGCATTCAAAACAGCAACATCTTCCGCCGTTTGATTCATAAACAACCGACGCTTCGCCGCGGCATAATCCTGAAACGAATCGTAACGGTCAAGATGATTTGGCGTTACGTTCAAACAAATGCCGACATTTGGAAGGAAATCTTTTATCGTCTCAAGTTGAAAGCTCGAAAGCTCGACGACCGTCCAACCGTCATCGCTCGAAGTCTCGGTCAAACTCAACAGCGGCGTCCCGATATTGCCGCCGACCTGTGTTTTGATCCCGGCGTTCTTTAGCAATTCGCCGATCAGCGCAGTCGTTGTCGTTTTGCCGTTGGAACCGGTTATGCCAACGATGCGGCCCTTCAAAAAACGATAAGCAAGCTCAACCTCGCCTATAACCTCGCCGTCATATCCTGCCGGAATAATGTTTGTCGGAACGCCCGGCGAGATCACGACAAGGCCGATCTGATCAAACAAAGGCATTTCACCGCTAATAAGCTCGATGCTGTAGCTTTCCTTCAATGCACGAGCCGCATCGGACCAATCCTCGACCGGTTTTTTGTCATGAAGAACCGCCAATGCGCCGCGCTCCGCCACAAAACGCGCAGATGCGACGCCCGACTTTCCGGCTCCCAAAACTAAAATTTTTCTTCCTTCTATCTGCATTTTCTTATCGCAGCTTCAGCGTTGATAAACTCAACAGTGCAAACAAAATCGCCACGATCACAAACCGAAAAACGATCTTCGGTTCCTTCCAGCCCGACATTTCAAAATGATGATGCAGCGGGGTCATTTTGAAGACACGCCTTCCCGGTTGCCCGTGCCGCTTTGTCAATTTGAATATCGAAACCTGCAGCATCACCGACGCGGCTTCGAGAATGAACACGCCACCGATGAACGGCAGCAAAAACTCCTGCTTTGTCAAAATAGCAACGGTTCCGAGAGCTCCGCCGATAGCAAGTGAGCCAACATCGCCCATAAATACCTCAGCCGGCGGCGCGTTATACCACAGAAAACCAAGACTCGCACCTACCATCGCACCGCAAAAAATCGTCAATTCTGCTGACGCGGGATTGTGCGTAAGATCAAGTCTCTCGGCCCAGCGATAGTCGCTGGCAAGATATGTCAATCCTGTCAGCGCCGACATGGCGATAAAAGTAACGCTAATCGCCAGCCCATCGAGACCATCGGTCAAATTCACCGCGTTTGACGAGCCAAGTAAAATAAACGCAATGAAAAAAAAGTAAATAATTGGGCCAACCCAACTTACGCTCAAAGCCTCGTTCGCCTCTGCCGTCGCTTTGAAAAACGGAATACTAAGATTCCAAGGATAATTTCCCCACGCCCACAGCACACCCCATACAAGCAAGGCAGTTATCAACTGTCCAAGAAGTTTCTGCTTTCCCGTCAAACCAAGGCTGCGTTTTTTGACGATCTTGATCCAATCATCGGCAAAGCCAACCGCCCCAAACAAAACAGTTGCGCCTAGTGCAATCCAAAGGTAAAGACTTTCGAGCCTCGCCCAAGCAATCGTCGAGAGAAAGACCGAGCCCAGTATCAAAATGCCGCCCATCGTCGGCGTCCCTCGTTTTTCCTGGTGCGAAGCCGGCCCTTCCTCACGTATTTCCTGACCGAATTTCAGATCGGCGAGTTTTCTGATGACCGCTCGGCCCAGCAAAAGCGAAATTAGAAGCGATGTAATCGCCGCGAGCGCCGTGCGAAACGTAACATATTGGATAACGTTGAGCCCTTTGAAAAAAATCGACTCGCTGTTACGCCCGTATTGCTGGTAAAGAAATTGATAAAGGAAATAATAGAGCATCGGTTGATTTTCGATTTGCGATTTGTGATCTCAGATTTGAAATTTCAAATTTGAGATTTGAGAGTGGCACTCAAAGTTCTATTTCCCAATCGCGGTCTTATCAACCTCCAATTCAAACTTCTGCAATAATTTCTCAATCACCTTTTCAGTCCGCACGCCGCGCGAACCTTTTATCAAAACCACATCACCCTTTTTTACAATTCCAACTAGCGTTTCGCCTGCCGCATCTGAATCTTTCGAACATTTCGCATCGGAAAAACCGGCGGCACGCGCTCCTTCGACCATTTCTTCGGCAAGTCCGCGAACTCCGATCAGCACATTGATTCCGCTTAAGGCGATCTTTTCTCCGGTTTCGCGGTGTATCGTTTTTTCATCCTCGCCAAGTTCGAGCATTTCACCTGCGACGACGATCTTGCGGCCTTTGCCTGCGCCTTCGACCAATGTTTCAATCATCGACATCAATGCATCCGGGTTGGAATTATACGAATCGTTGATGACTGTAAATCCTTCGGCAAAATGCAAAACCTCGCCACGCTGCGGCGGCGGAGCGACAGATCTCAAACTGTCAGCGATCTGCTTAACTGTCATCCCAAAACTTATGCCGACTGAGGCAGCGGCAAGAGCGTTGAGAATATTGTGTCTGCCGTTGAGCGGAAATGAAACATCTGCTGACTCGCCGCCCCAAATAAGCGAAAATTTTGTCTCGCCAAATCGCTCGAACTGAATATTCTCAGCCCGCAAGTCGGCTTGATTTTCGATGCCGTAGGTTATTGTCCGTCCTTTGCTCAACCAGTGCATGTTCGCAACACGCGGATCGTCTGCGTTTAGCACAGCCGTCCCGCCGGGTTTCATTCCTTCGACAAGCTCGGCTTTTGCTTTGGCAACATTCTCTATCGAGCCGAGGTGTTCGACGTGAACCGGCAGAACATTGAGTTCAACGGCAACATCCGGCGGAGTGATTCGGCACAGACGGGCGATCTCATTCATAGGGGTGGACATTCCCATTTCAAGAACGGCCATGTCATAGCTCTTATCAGATGCCAATCTTAAAACTGTCAGCGGGTGCCCGAGTCCGTTGTTGTAATTCTTGATATTGCGAAGCACCTTGCGGCCGCTTGCTTCCAAAACATGCGCCGTCAATTCCTTTGCTGTCGTCTTTCCGGCGCTGCCGGTTATCGCAACTACCGGCTTATTCCAATCCAAATAAACGCCATGAGCAAGCCGTTGAAACGCAGCGATCGGGTCTTCCACTAATATCAAACGGTCTCGAAACTTTTCGAGCGTCGCTCGATGCTCATCAAATCTGTCCGTCCGAACAACACACGCAGACGCTCCTTTTTCAAAAGCGTCGGGCACATAGCGTGTAGAATCTTCAAAATCACCGTTGAATCCGTTGTTGCGATAATCCGGTTGCGAAAGCGCAAAAAAAACGTCGCCACTCTGCACTTCGCGCGAGTCGATAGCAAAAGAACCCACTTCGCGTTGACGCAAAGCGGGATCAAGATCGGTCGCGGCTGCATTCATATATTCAATTACGGTTTCAAGTTTCAAATTTTTCTGTTCGCGTTAAATTTCGAAGATCGAATCTCTGCAATAATAATGCGGTCAGCTTGCCGGGATCAGGAAATTTCTTTTCGTTCGGTTTTCTGACAGGTTTGGCTTTCTCTTTTCCGGCTGGTGTTTCAGGCGCCTTGGGCTTTGTGTTTGTTTCTGATTTAGTCTCAGGTTTCTTTTCAGCTTGTTTGCTTTCCGCAGGTTTTTTATCGGCCGGAGCTTTCGCCGGTGCTTCTGGAATTTCTTTTGCGACGAGCGATTCCTGATTTACATGCGTATCAGTCGGAACATTCATTTCGCGCAAGATCTGCTGTGCAATCTCACGAAATACGGGAGCCGAAACCACTCCGCCGTCACGTCCGCCAACACGCGGCTCATCCATCACAACGCCGACGACGATCTCAGAATTATCAGCGGGAGCCATGCCGATAAACGACGAAATATATTTTGACGAATCAACAGTTTTTGTCTTCGGATTAAATTTCCAGGCAGTGCCGGTTTTGCCTGCGACAGAGTAGCCATTCAACTGCGCCCTGCGGCCTGTTCCGCTAAGGACGACTTGCCGCAGCATCGTTTTCAAATGTCTTGCCGATTGAGTTGTGATTACCTGTGTCTGCTGAGGCTCTGTCACTATTTTGGGCTGTTGATCGGTTCGACGAATTTCCTTGATAACGTGCGGCTGGTTTCTGATCCCGTCATTGGCTATCGTCGCAAAAGCAGTCACCATTTGCAACGCCGTCACGCCAATTTCGTAACCTATCGACATAGACGCCAGCGAGTCGCCGTTCCACTTTTCGGGCGACCGCACCAGGCCCTGCGTTTCGGCGGGAAGTTCAACGCCGGTTTTACTGCCGAAACCCATTTTCTGCAGCATCGCAAAGAAATCTTCGCGCCCCACACGCATTCCGGTTTTGATAGCGCATGTATTGCTTGAAACTGCGAGAGCATCTGCATAGCTCATTGCGCCTGCATGGTGATCCGAAAACGGATGACCGGCTACCGTGAGGCTGCTTACTGCTTCTATTCTGTCTTCCGGAGTGAAAAGATTTTTTTCGAGAGCCGAACCGTAAGCAACGATCTTGAAGACCGATCCCGGTGCATACACCGATTGAATCGCTTTGTTTCCAATTGTCTCCGCAACAGACTCACTAATGGTGTTCGGATCAAACGTCGGATAATTCGCAAGGGCAAGTATCTCGCCGTTTTTCGGATTCATGACGATCGCCATTCCCGATTTGGCACCCGATGAGCGAACGCCGTTTTCAAGCGCCTGTTCTGTAATATATTGATAAGCCGCATCGAGCGTCAAAACAACATCGCCCGGCGTTTCGCGCTCGACGATCGTCTCGTCGTAAACGCGCCCTAAACGGTCGCGCTCTTGCAGCTTCTGAATGATCGCGCCATGCAGAACATCGTCCTGCGATTGTTCAACTCCGGCTTTTCCGTCGTCCTCAGCGTTGCTAAATCCCACGACCTGCGCGGCCATTGACTGATTCGGATAGCTGCGTTTTTGATCCTCTCTCCAATGAAGCCCCTTGAAATATGGCAGATCAGCTTTTTTTGGTTCCTGAAAATCGAGAGCCTTATTGATTTTCTGAACCACTTCTTCGTCAAGTTTTTTTGCGAGTGTAACAAACCGTTTATTGGCTTCCTTTCCCTGCCTGAGCTGATTTGCCAACTGATTTGCGTCTAGTTTTAATGCTTTTGCGATGACCTTTGCTGCAGCATTTGTATCCTCGATCTCTGTCGGGTCGGCATACAGCGTTTTAACGCGCAAACTCATCGCCAGAGTTCGCTCGTTGCGGTCAAAGATTGTCCCGCGCAGCGTCCGCGTTTGCTTAACGTCTCGACGAATGTCAGTAGCTTTATCTTTTAACCACGCATGCTGTGTTACTTGCAAGTTGACCAGCCGCGCGCTGATGCCGCCGATCCACAAAACAAAAAAGGCCACCACAAACATAAACCGCGTGAAGGCCACCTGACGAAGATCTTTTTTTGTTTTTTTTGAACGCTTCATTTTCTGCTAGATCTTGACTTGATATTTTTTTGCTAAAAAGTGGTCACTCAGTGATGGCTTTCGATTTCGTTGGTTTTGGCTTGTCCTTCTTTGTAATGG
>JAYVFJ010000111.1:0-3542 GCA_043773225.1 Chloracidobacterium sp. | reverse complement strand
TGCGTTTCGGAGGGTTAAGTGACCCCGCAACACGGGCCAATCTCATCGCCTACATGCGCACCATGAGCGATAACCCGCCGCCGCTTCCACCCTCGGTGCCTGCCAAGAAATAGTTCGAAAGGCAGTTCTGTGGGCATTCACATGCTGGCAGGGCAAAAACACTTGAATACCAACGTGAAAATAACTGTAACCGTAATTATCGTGTCTCACTTATGGGGTGCAGTCCAGCGAATTGCCAGACGATAGACATTGCCATGACGAGCGTCTTTCCGCTGCCCGTCGCCATCTTTAGACCGTAACGTGCAAAGTCATCATAAGGCGGTAATCTGAGATCGGGAACATTAACAGCATATTTTTCGAGCAATTCAGTCCGCGTTCTGATCTTAACGACCTCAAAGAGGAATATGAGTGTTTCTATCGCTTCTCGCTGAGCATCGTGGAACTTGAAAGTTTCGCCGCTTCGCAATTGGTGGTCGGTATGAAACCAAAAGTTTAGAAGTTCGTTGGTTGTCTCCGTGACTCCTTTATACTTACCGTCACGCCATTCCTTGAACGCGGAGCGTATCGCCGGCACACACACAGCCGTCTTCAATCTGTCTTCGAGATTGAACATGTCCAACTGATCGTCTGTCGTTTTCTTTTTCGGCATATGGGCAATTCGGTCGTCAATTCGCTACGTCGGTCGCGTCTTCTTTCTTCGTCGCAGAGCGACGGTTCGACTGTAGCCGTGTGTTTTAACCCACGGAAACGAAATAAAAAATCAATTCCCCGTCGCGTCAGCGACGGTTTGATTGTAGGCTTACCGTGGGTTGAAACACTACATTCAATCAACCGCTACGCGGTGAAGAAAAATCACCCGAACAAATACCGTTCGTCGTATTCGATCTCGTGCAACGTCAATAACTCGATGTATTCTTCTTCGAACGTCTGTTTTTCGTGATGCTTTCGTTGATTCTTAATGTACTCAACGACCTTTGACGCATGCGATTTACAAACCGAAAACACTCCAAACCCGTCTTGCCATGCGAAATTATTCAAATGCTGAAATTCATTGTGAATCCAATGCGACGAACCACCTTTTATCCATTGTGCGATCTGACTCGGAGCGACTAACGGCGGCGAACTTGTCAATACGTGAGCATGATTGTCGATTCCGCCAACGTGTATTGCTGTTATATTGTGCTTTCGAGCAATTCCGCCGATATATGCCCAAACGCGCTCTTCGATATCAGGCGTGATGAGGTCGACGCGGTTCTTTGTGCTAAAAACGATGTGATTGTAACAGTGTGAATATGTGTTTGCCATAATATTCATGCG
The DNA here is from genome assembly GCA_043773225.1 of Chloracidobacterium sp. Lineage (GTDB taxonomy): Bacteria > Acidobacteriota > Blastocatellia > Pyrinomonadales > Pyrinomonadaceae > OLB17. The sequence continues at coordinate 2,225 of JAYVFJ010000111.1, read as the reverse complement.
GTCGCTACGCGACGCGGATTTTTGTTGTTATTACTGACCGTGGGTTAAAACACCACGGCTACATTCAACCGTCGCTCTGCGACGAAATCGGTTTTCTAATCGGTATTTTCCTTCTTAACCAAAAACATTATCGCAACGCCTGTCTGGATGCCGAAAACATTGTGTGATGTTCCGGCGATCTTTGGGTTTGCCCTCACGTCGGAGCGGGCATCGACGATATAAACATAATCGAACTCATCCTCGACGATCTTTCGAAAACCATCGAATGTGCGCGAATCGATAAACGAGCGGTTTGTCACGAATGCAATTATCCCATTCTTATCGAGCCGGTCCATCGACCACCGATAAAAGCGGGCGTACATGTCGTAAACCTTTGTTTTCTGAGCCGTCGATTCTTTTACAAACGATTCTTTGATTCGTTTATCAATGTGGTCGTAAAGACGGTTCTTATTGAAATCATTAAAGTTTGCCTGGTTAGCGTTATATGGTGGATTCCCAATAATCACGCTGATCTTCTTTTCGTTTTGTCGTTTAATTCGATCCGCATTTTCCGAACTTATGCCATACGCAAACGAATGCTGGCCTTTGTGTTCGAGCGCGGCGATGTTGTCGAGCGTATCTACAAAACAGATGTTTTTGAACTCCACGTATTCATTCATTTTCTGCTGGTATGTGAATTCAATATTCAGATTAGCGATGTAATACGGCAATATCGCAACCTCGTTGGCGTGTATCTCATTTTCGTATTTGTACGGCAGAGAATGAGCGTTGATGTGTTCGATCAGCTCGGCGACAAACGTTCCCGTGCCGGCGGCGGGATCCAGAATTTCGACATTCTTATCGCCTAGCGATTTGCCGAAATGCTTTTCGAGCAGCCAATCGGTGCTCTCGATCATAAATTTGACGATCTCGTTTGGCGTATAAACGACGCCAAGTCGGTCAGCACCTTTCGGGTTATAGACCTTGTAAAAGTTCTCGTAAATATTTTTTAGAAATTTTTGCTTTTCGTGGTGGTCGGCAAGCCCCGCCGAGGCGTCGCGGATCGTGTCGTAATACGATTTGATCGCCGACAGATGCTGCTGACGGACGCTGTAAGTCATAAACGTATCGAGTACCTCGACCAGTTCGCGGGCGATGTTATTGAATTTGTGAAAATTTGCGTTGCCAAAGACGTTATTGAAAATATCCTCGGTCAAAATATGCTGGATCAGCATCTCGCGAACGTCTTCGAGAGTTATTTCCGGATTGATCTCGCTCTGCGCGAGAGCGTGAAAACGGTCGCGACGCTCAAGGAATACCTGATTGCTCTCGGTCTCACGCTCGATCAGGTCGCGGAGGTCTTCGACGATTGCCGGAATATCTTCTTTGAATTTATCGAGGGCCTTGTTGAAATCCTGAACGATCGACGGCTCATAATTAATGAAATGACCGAGGATAGAATCAAGCGCCTCAGCGTCCTTCATCGGAACACGCTGGACGAGCTTGCCTTCCTGAAATAGAACGGCTTCGTTAGTGTCCTCGAAAAGAATGTTTGAATCGGGATAGCCATCGATGTTGAGCTTTTTGTTTATCTCAACATCAAGATCGTCCTTTGTATCCTTCGATTCCCAATATCCAAACTCAAACCGCGTTGCGTTTTTCAAAACACCGTCAGGCCGCACGTTATTGCCCTTTTTACCTTTTACATATATTTCGGGAACCAACAGCAGATGCCGGCGTTCGGCGTAGGCGTTTACGAGCCGGACAAAAGCACCGCGTATCGACGCTTCGTTGTGAGAGCCGCCAAACTGCTTGTCACGATGCAGTTCGTTGTAATAGGTGTTGATGAGCTGTTTTGACATTGTGTGGAGTAATCGATTTTGACACTTAGTTTATAACCGATTGACCTCGAAAATGAAAGCACCTATGGATACAGAACGGTGAAAAGAGCCCAGTCGCTATCGCTCTCGGTTCTGACTTTCGGCGAAGTTGCTCGAGTGGTTACCGCGCGCCGCGGGTGATGGCGGTGATTTCGTCCAGGTAGAGGTTCATTATGCCGTCGCCGTCGATTTCGACCCGGTTAAAGAGTGCGGTGCGCATCATTTTGATCAGGAAGTGTGTGCAGAAGGCGCTGGCTGAGATCACCTTTGAGCTGGTCTTTTTTTTGTCTTTGACCGGAAAGGCATCGGACATTTGCGGATCGGTCGGTACGAGGCCGATTATCCTGTTTGGTTTGTCAAACATCA
>JAYVFJ010000110.1:0-4330 GCA_043773225.1 Chloracidobacterium sp. | reverse complement strand
AATCGAGTCGCGGCGCGGCGTCATCAACAAACTTCTCAAACGTATCAACCGGATCGACCGAGGCAAACATAAAATCTTGCCATGTCGTAAACGGAAGTTCTCTCAAATTATCGCTCTCGGACGGAAAATCCTCGACGCCTTCAAACTCCGGCATGGACAAAAACTTGCCGTCAAGCGAAAATCGCCGCCCGTGATAAGCGCAGCGAATGAGATTAGCCTTGCACGGCTCTTCGACCAAGATCTTTCCGCGATGTGTGCAGACGTTTGAGAGACACTTGAGAGATTCATCTGTTTTCACAAGCAAAACCGGCTCGTCCAGAAATCCGGGCAGCAGGGTCCCAGGTTTTAAACCCTCAAATTCTGAAAGATGGCCGAGAAATTGCCACGAATGCACGAATATTTTTTCTTTAGACAATTCAAAATAACGCTCGTCCGTATAGAAATCGGACGCGAGCGTTTTCGCTTTTCGGATGTCAGGATCGACTTCAAACATATATTTTCTGAGACTATTAACTATCCACTATCAACTATCCACTGAAGCAAAACGATTTATTTCAGTGGATAGTTGATAGTTATTAATGGGTAGTTGCAAGCACAAATTCATCCGTTATAAAGAAGAAACGCCGGTTGTTCATCATCGCGCCAAAATCCTCGGCAGATCATTCCGAACCCAAACGCCGTGTTAAATTCCTCTCGAATGCGCATCTGCTCGGACTTTGCTTTTTCAGGATCAACTGTGACGAGGCCTTGCCAGTCGCTCATTATTTGGATCGTAGCAGTTGGCTTCAGCAGCTCGACAAATTGCTCGCCTGCCGCAAGTGCCTCAACCTTTTCGCTATCCAAATGCCATTCGGCAAATAAACGGTCGCTGGCGAGGCCGATCTTCTTGCTGGTAGCATAGTCGGTTCCGTAAAAATTCGGCTTGTATTCGCGGACAATTGCGCCGAGTTTTTCGAGATTAAAATAGGCATTTCTGGCTTTTACAGGTTCAAATGTCCATTTGATGTATTTTATGCCTTCGGCCAGCGCTCGTGTTCGCTGCGCCCATTTTAGTTTTGCTCCAATGCCAAAACTTTGGTATTCAGACCGCACTCCGGTCATGTGAGAATAAAAAGCTCGTTCACCACGCAAAAAAGCCGGAACACTCAGCACAAAACCCGCAAGCCTCTCGCCGTCAAACGCCCCGATCACAAAACCTCCGGCGTGTTTCGTCACGACAAAATGTCTTACAGGCGATAGTTCGGCCTCAGGCAACGCAAAAACCTCGCGTTGGATTTGGACGCACTCCGCAAACTCTTCGATCGTCGTGCATTCGCGAATTTCTATCTCTTTTTCCATTAACCGGCACCGAAATTGTTCAAATGCTATCAAATGTCCCTGCAAAACGCGAAAAAAACCTCTTAACTTTTCGGCATGGCATTTGTTATCCTATTAAAGGCCGATCCTGTGCCTTTCGCTCAACTCCCGTCCTACGATAATGACCCCGCAGAAAGAACTCGAAATAAGCGGCAATTTCTTTACGCATCCGTTCGCAGAACTCCTCACCGAGATAATGCAGGCGCGGCTAAACGGGAGTCTGCGCGGTTCTGACAAGGAAAAAAAATGGGTCATCTATTTCAAAAAAGGCAAGATCGTCTTTGCCGTCTCAAATGCCCGCAACGCCAGGCTGTTTGATATTTTGATGCGGCGGGACCGTCTTACGAAACAAGACCTTGCGAAAATCCCAAATTTTTCAAACGACTTCGAGATCACAAACTATCTGCAGGACAACAACCTCTTGAGCAAAGCCGAGTGCGACCAGTTATTTGCCGAACAGATACAAGGGATCATCATAGACATACTTTCATGGAAGCAAGGCAACTGGAGTTTTAGTTCGCTGACACGCATTCGCGACGGGTTGGACTTTAACATAAATGCAAAACAGCTCCTGATCGATTATGTGAGATGCTTGCCGGTTGATACCGTTCTGGGCCGATTCCGGAGCCTGGATGAAACATTTATGCGTTCGGAGACGCCAAACGACGAGACCATACTCGTCCCTGAGGAAGCGTTCGTCTTGTCACGAGCCGAGCAAATTCCGCTGACGGCCGCCGATCTTGTTAATATTGCCGCCATGACCGAAGAGCGCGCCCTGCATGTGATCTACACGCTGTGGACCGGCGGTTTGCTCGTCCGCAGGGATTGGCAGCCGGTGTTTTCCGAAAGTCATGTGGCCGCGATGAAAGGAGCCCGGCTTGAGCTAAAACGCGAGGCCAAACTGATGCACACTGCTCAACCTGCTGCCGAAACACATAAGGCAGAAGCCGAGTCAAAATCCGAAGCAGAGGCTCCACCGGAAACCGAGGTCGTGATCTCTGTCGAAGACTATCTCGCAAGGGTCGAAAATGCCGAGACTTACTACGACATTCTCGACGTCGATATCAATGCTCCCATCGCCGAGTTAAAACGCGCTTATTTCTGGCTTGCCCGAAACTTCCATCCCGACAGGTATCATGCAGTCGGCGGAGAAACGCTCAAGCGGGTGCAACAGGCTTTTACGGAACTCGCGCAGGCACATGAAACCTTGAAAAACGAGGCGAGCCGCGAAATGTATGATTACCGCATGCGCAAAGAAATTACCGAGCGCGAAAAACACCGCGACGCCGGAACGACCGGTGACCGCGACGTGACACTCGAACACGGCGTAGAACATTTCGACCGCGGATTCAGCCTTTTGATGGAAGGCGACACAGAAAGGGCTCTGCCGTTTCTCGCTCGCGCCGTGCATTTCGATCCAAAAAATGCGCGTTATCATGCCTATTACGGCAAAGCACTTTCCACCGACGGAACTCAACGGCACAAAGCCGAATCGGAAATGCAGGCCGCTGTGCGCATAGATCCCGATAGTCCGACATTTCGCATCATGCTGGCGGAGTTTTTCATTCAACATAACTTGCTTAAACGCGCCGAAGGCGAGCTAACCCGCCTTCTCGATATCTTCCCCAGCAACCGCGAGGCCCAAAATCTGCTGGATAAACTGAAAAAGTAAAAATGCACAAGCCCGCGCGTGAGCAAGGGCGATAGCGAGCCTTTGAATGTATCGCCCTTGCTTACGCGCAGGCTTGTGCAACTTGAATCTTGCGGCCAAAGACGCGAAACTATAAGGATGCAAAGTGCTCTTGCCGAAATGACCGGCTTCGACGAAAAGCTGCTTCGGATCGCCCCTCAAATGGACAGGTTCGAGGGCTATGCCGATGCTCACGGCAAACGGATCGCGTCAATTGCCGATCTGCTCGGCGCGGCGTTCAAATTGGCGTCGCGTGACCGTTTTTTTCTTCAACAGGCGGCGCTCGTTCACGACATCGGCGAGTTGAAGATGAACCGCGAATACATCAAGTCGCCGCACACTCTCAATGTTGAAGAGCGTCTCGACCTTCAGCGTCATCCCGTCATCGGCGAACAGGAGACGGCAAAGATGGGCCTTCCGCGCGGCGTTCAGTTGCTCGTCCGTTGGCATCACGAATGGTGGAACGGCGGCGGTTACCCTGACGGGCTGATGTCCGAACAGATACCGCTTGCCGCAAGGATTTTGCGTATCTCCGACACATACGCCGCTTTGACGTCAAAGAGGCCGTTTCGCGCCGCAATGCCGGTTGACGAAGCCAAAAAATACTTGATCGAGTGGGCGGGCATCGAGTTCGACCCGGCAATCGTAAAAGTCTTTCTGGCAATTAGCGAACAGCATCGTCAGCGTCAGGAGGCACATTCTTAACATGCACGGCCCGACAAAGATCACGCCCAAAAGCTGGCTCGCATTCGATCTGAACATTCTGCGTCGTATGTCGTTCACATCTGTCGCATTGCCGTTTACCGATCAACCGGCGCTCGGCTCTTACTTAAAACGATGGGACGTGCGGGTTGCGGCCAACGACCCGATGCAGTCGGCGTGGACGCGGGCGTCGGCACAGATCGCAAATCCCGGGGAACGCCTTTCGTCCGACGACGTCAATATCGTTCTCGAAGACGCTTATGTTCCCGGTTATCGCCTGCATAATCCCGCTCTGACAAATTGGTTCAGCGAGACGGATTCGTGGTGGTTTGATAATGTCCGGCAGCGCATCGACACGCTCGCGTCGCCGCTCGCTCGTGCGATCGCTTCGAGCATTGCAATGGCTACGGGCGATTACGTGCTCTCGTTTACCGACGAAACACGCGAGCTGCGCCAGCCGCTTTCAAATGTCTTTCGCCGCATCTGGTCAATACAGCCCGAACCCTACAACAACGGCCTGAATAATAGCTGCCATAACGGAACCGCCGACTCTTTCATTTCCGAAACATTTACCGACCTGAT
>JAYVFJ010000109.1:0-11626 GCA_043773225.1 Chloracidobacterium sp. | reverse complement strand
CATTCAACTTGAGTGTATCGCCCTTGCTTACGCGCGGGCTTTTGCATCTATGCCTGAACATTACAAAATTAGAACGGGACTTGCTCATTTATTCTCATTTGCTTTCTGCAAAAAGTCAACGAACTCCTGAGCGTTGCGTGTCAATCCCGGAAATGACGCGATTACTTTTCCGTTTTGATCAACAACGGCGTAATACGGCAAGGCGACCGTGCCAAACATGTCCTGTTCCATCTGCTGCTGGCGCTCATATATCTCGCCGTCGCCGTCAGTGTAAAGGCTGACGAGGACGAATTTTTCCATCTCGGCTTTGACCTCCGGCCGTGTGAACATATTTGCTTCCATCCATCGGCAGTTGGTGCAGGTGTAGCCGGTGAAATCGAGGAAGATGCGTTTGTTCTCTACTTTGGCTTGTAGAAGTGCCGCTTCGTAATTATTTGTGATCCATTGCAGTTCTTCGTGGCGGTTGCCGAGGACGTTAAAGACCGAATCCTTGTTCTTTGGCGGCAGAAACGATTCGAGTTCGCCAAGTTTCCGGCCAAGGACGCCGGTCGTCAGATAAATACACACTCCAAAAAATAATGCGGCGAATGCTATGCGGAGCGGTGTTATCTTTTTGATCGGCGAGTCGTGTTTGAATTTGAACAAGCCAAGAATGTAAGAGCAAATGCCAATGCCGATGATGACCCAGATTATGAGGACGAGTTCGCGTGTGAATATCTTGCCGTAATTGAGAACGCCGCTCGCGTTCATGCCTGCTCCCCAAACTAGATCGACGTTTGAGAGAAATTTCATCGCCGCCGCGACTTCGAGAAAGCCCATCACGACCTTAACCGAATTTAGCCAGCCGCCCGAACGCGGCAGCGAGTGCAGCAGACGCGGAACGGTTGCAAGCACAAAGAACGGCAATGCGAAGACTGTCGAAAAAACCAACATTCCGAGCAGCGGCATTTTCCAGTCGCCCTGAGCCGTTGAAACGAGTATCGTGCCGATAAACGGCGACGTGCACGTAAATGACGTAAGCGTGAAGGTCAGTCCCATCAACAACGCGCCGAGATATGCGCTTCCCTTTCCTTCCTCAGATCGCGTTATCGCATCGAGTTTTGTCAGGAGCGACGACGGTATTGATATCTCGTAAAAACCGAAAAGGTTAAATGCAAAAAACAGGAACAATGCGCCGATAAAGAGATTTACCCACGGATTTGCAGCAAACAGATTTATTCCGGCAGCGCCGAAAAGAACTGCGAGCAGCATTCCAAGCAGCGAAAATGTTGCGATTATCCCGGCTGAGTAAACCGTAGCAAGTTTTATGGTCCTTAAATGATTGCCGTCGGCGTGTTTCATAAAATATGAAACCGTGATCGGGATCATCGGGAACACGCACGGCGTCAGCAGCGAGATCGCACCGAATGTGATCGCCAGCCAGATGAACGACCAAAGATCGGTTGGTTGTTGGTTCGTTGTTCGTTGTTCGTTGTTCGTGGCGGCAGGAGTTTCCGTATTAGCTGTTAGCTGTTGGCTGTTAGCTGTTAGCTTTTTGATGTCTTCGGTTCCGGCGAATGAGACGCGAACGGTTCTCGGCGGCAGGCAAAATGTGTCGTTGCAGAGTTGGAAACGAACATCGAGCGATAAGTCATCAAACGATGTTTCAGCCGTTGCCTTGATCGGAACCGTAAAAGAAACGCCGTTTTCAAAAAATTTTGTTTGCAGCGGTTTGCCGTCGAGGCTGGTAAAGAGCGGGTCAACTTTGACTATCGGCTTTGGCGATTCTATTTTGCCGTCGATCTTAAAAGGCTTGCCCTCAGTGATTTTGATCGTCGTCGCTATCGGGCCGCCTTCGGGCTGCTCAAGAGCATAAAGATGCCAGCCATCTTCGATCTCCGCTTTTAATGTGACTTGTATTTTATCGCCGGTTTTTAGTTGCTCTGTTTTGTAATCGGACGCAAAACTCCACTTTGCCGGGTTTTGCGCCGCGGCTAAAACCGGTAGAAAGAGGACTATTAATATGGCGGTAAATCCGATTTTTCTCATGCTGAACTATATACGTTAATAACTATACCATTTACCCTCTGTGTCACACATTGACACAAACTGCCACAGGCAAAACCGCTGTAAACATGGGTAAATAAATGGTTTAGATGGCATTTCCTACCTGTCCCGCTGTCCCAAACTGTCCCAAACCGCTTTGGGACAGTGTAAGTGTTGCCAATAAACAGCTTATCAGCTACATATTGGCTGTGTCCCACGATTTTTGCAAAAAAGCAGCATATGTGTCGTCCCCAAAAAAGTTGACACTTTTCAGTCCGTAATACTGATATAGATTTGCACTTTGTTTTTATTCCTGAGCAAGGTTTACACATATTCCGTTTTAGGAATTATACCAAATATTGCATTTATTGTCAATAATTTTATCTATGCAACACTTATATCATATTTCACAAGCCCGCGCGTAAGCAAGGGCGGCACGCTCAAGTTGGATGTATCGCCCTTGCTTACGCGCGGGCTTGTGCAATCGAATCTTTTGCACATTCAAAATCTCTCGCATATACTAAATTAGATACGGAGGTATGGATTTTGCCAAAAGCAGCAACGCGTCAGAAGCCGTCGGCTAAACAATCAACGAACGGCACGGGCAAGACGCCCGGGAAAATTGCAAAAGAGCAGGAATTTACCGATTTTGTCGAGGTCGAACAGGCCAAGGCGGAGTTTGATGAGCGGCGCGCTTCGCAATTGGAATCCATAAAGAAGACCGACAAAAGGCTGCTGCGTGAGATGCTCTATCAGATGGTGCTCGGACGGCGTTTTGAGGAGAAATGCGCCGAGGTTTACCGGATGGGCAAGATCGGCGGATTTTGCCATCTTTACATTGGCCAGGAAGCGATCGGGGTTGGTTCGATGATGGCGCTAGAACCGACCGATATGGTGATCACTGCGTATCGCGACCACGTGCAGGCGATTGTTAAAGGCATGACGCCGGAAAGTGTTTTGGCTGAGCTTTACGGCAAAGCCGGCGGCTGTGTCGGCGGCAAAGGCGGGTCAATGCATATGTTCTCGAAGGAACTTGAGTTTTACGGCGGTCACGGCATTGTCGGCGGCCAGATCGGCGTCGGAACCGGCATGGCATACGCCGCAAAATACAAGAACACCGGTCAGGTCGTGCTGTGTTTCTTTGGCGAGGCGGCAGTGAATCAGGGTATGTTTCACGAATCGCTCAACATGGCTCAGCTTTGGAAACTTCCCTGCATATATATTTGCGAGAACAACCAATACGGAATGGGCACGTCGCAAGCGAGGGCAATGAGTTCCCGGAGCATCGCCAGAAAGGCCGAGGCTTTTGAAATGGCAAATGAATTTGTGGACGGGATGGATGTAATGGCCGTTCGAGAAGCGACTTTGAGAGCGATAGAGCGCGCTCGTGAAAAGAGCGAGCCGACGCTGCTTGAGATCCGAGCGTATCGCTTTATGGGACACTCGATGTCCGACCCCGGCAATTACAGAACGCGTGACGAGATCGCAAAATACCAGGAACGCGACCCGATCGTGCTTTTCAAAGACAGCCTGAAAGCCGCGAAAGTATTTGATGATAAGGATTTTGATGAGATCGAGAAAGAAGCTGTCGAGGCTGTTGATCGGGCGGTGACGTTTGCGGATGAGAGTCCGTTTCCGGACGAGAGTGAGTTGTTGAAGGATGTGTTTGCGTAGGCATATCATAAAATGCGATACCGATTACGATTCGAAAAGCGAGCACTCAAAGATTTGAAAAAGATGGAGACTGTTGACGCAAAGCGAGTTATTGCCGGAATAGAGAAAATGAAAGTGGATTTGTTCGGTGACGTCAAGAAACTCACTGCACATTCACCTCGTTTCAGGTTGCGTTCGGGAAATTTTCGTGTTCTGTTTGAGGTTGAGGGAGATGAAATAGTAATTCATACCATACGCGATCGACGCGAGGCATATTAATGATGACAACTCTTGATTTACACCCAGAATTTTTGTCGGTAAATGGCCGACCGCATTTTGCAGTCCTTCCCTATGGCGAGTTTTTGGCTCTTAAGGAGTGGCTGGAAGACCAGGAAGACCTTCGCGACCTGAACGAAGCGATAAAAGAAAACCAAGATCAACCTTCATACTCCTTGGAGGAAGTTAAGGAACAATTAGGAATCGATCAGTAATGGCAGTTTTGACGATCCGCGATGCACTGAATCAGGCACTGCGAGAAGAAATTTTAAGAGACGAAAACGTCTTCGTAATGGGCGAGGAAGTTGCTGAATACGACGGCGCTTATAAGGTCACTCGTGGGCTTTGGAAGGAGTTTGGTGACAAGCGTGTCGTTGATACGCCGATAACGGAGCTTGGTTTTGCGGCGGTCGGCGTCGGTGCTGCGATGGCCGGGCTGCGGCCTGTGATCGAGTTTATGACCTGGAATTTTTCGATCCTCGCGTCCGATCAGATCATCAATCACGCGGCGAAGATGCTCTACATGTCCGGCGGGCAATTTAAGGTGCCGATCGTGTTTCGCGGGCCGAACGGCTCGGCGTATCAGGTTTCGTCGCAGCACTCGCAGGCATTTGAAGCCTTTTATGCCAATTTTCCCGGTTTGAAAGTCGTGATGCCTTCGACGGCAGCCGATGCAAAGGGCTTGTTAAAATCGGCCATACGCGACGACAATCCGATCATTTTTCTCGAACAGGAGCGAATGTATGGACTGAAGGGCGAGGTTCCTGAGGATGATGATTTCACGATCCCGCTGGGTGTCGCAGACGTAAAGCGTGAAGGCAAAGACTGCACCATTGTTGCACGCTCGATGACCGTGCCGCTTGCTATGCAGGCCGCCGAGCAAATCCAAAATGAGTTCGACGTTTCGGTCGAGGTCATTGATCCGCGAACGATCAAACCGCTGGACATAGACACAATTGTCAACTCTGTAAAAAAGACGAACCGTCTCGTCATCGCCGAGGAATCGCATGCATTCGCCAGCGTCGGTGCCGAGATAAGCTATCAGATCATGGATCATGCGTTCGACTATCTGGACGCTCCGGTCAAACGCATTTCAACCGCCGAGGCTCCGATGCCGTATGCAAAGAATCTTGAGGCGTTGGCGCTGCCTGATGTTGCGAAGATCGTCGCTGCGGTGAAGGAAGTTTGTTATTTGTAAGAGTGAATAGGTCGTATAGGACTCATGCGTCCTATTTTTATTATGGCTGAAAAATTTTTAATGCCGAAGCTTTCGCCCACTATGGAAGAGGGGCAGATCGCGCGTTGGGTCAAGAACGAAGGCGACGCTTACGAAGCCAACGAGACTCTTGCCGAAGTTGATACCGATAAGGCAACGATGGAAATGACTGCGCTAACCGGCGGGACGCTTTTGAAGATATTGAAAACAGCGGGAGAGACCGCCGCGCTTGGCGAAGCAATAGCTATCACAGGCAACAAGGGTGAAGATATTTCGGCACTGTTAAACGACGTTTCGTCGAACGGTGCGGCGAAGCCCGAGAGCAAGTCAGCCACCGAGACCACAGAGACCACTGAGAAGACTGAAACAGCTCCCGAACTAAAGGCGGAAACACGACCTGTAGGGAGTGTGCCGGCGCAACAGCAAACCGCGCCGCAAACCAACGGCGGTCGATTGATCGTATCGCCAATAGCCGCGCGAATGGCTGCGGAGAACGCGATCGATCTCAAAACAATAACCGGGACCGGTCCAAATGGCCGAATCATAAAACGCGATATTGAAACAGCATTAGCCGGCGGCGGCCAGCCGTCAGAGGCGCGAAGCGTAAGTCAGCCGGTATTCACGCCATCGACGGTTGTTGGACAGTCGGCGTTTCATGATGAAACAACATCACAGATGCGCCGCGTAATCGCGAGCCGTCTTGCTGAATCTATCGGCCCGATACCAACATTTTATCTTACTGTCGAGATCGAGATGGACAACGTTCTCGAATTAAGAAAACAGGTCAATTCGACTGTCAGCGAAGATCAAAAGATCAGCGTCAACGATATTATCGTCAAGGCCGCCGCAATGGCGCTCGTCAAGCATCCGTTCGCGAACTCGTCATATCACGACAAGACTATCCGCTTTTACAATCAGGCAGACATCGGTGTTGCGGTTGCTATCGACGACGGATTGATAACGCCTGTCATACGCGGTGCCAATCTGAAAGGCTTCGTTGAGATCGCGGCTGAGATAAAAGATCTGGCAGCCAAAGCGAGAGCCAAGAAACTCCAACCCGAAGAATACACCGGAGCAACATTCTCGATCTCTAATCTCGGCATGTTTGGCATAAAGGAATTCACCGCTATCATCAATCCGCCCGAAGCCGGAATCCTCGCAGTCGGCGGAGCTGCTCCGACGCCGGTCGTTCGCGACAGCGAGATAGTCGTCCGCAACATTATGAACGTAACGATGTCATGCGACCATCGCGTCATTGACGGAGCAACCGGAGCAAAATTCCTGCAAACCTTCAAACAAATGCTCGAACAACCGGGGATGATGATGGCTTGACCCAGATGGACTTTGAAATTATAGAGAAAATCTATGATGTCGAAATAATTGCGATTGGTTCAAAGATTCGCATCCTCTCCTATTTACAACAGGAATTTGGGAAAGGCCGCTGGAGAAAGTTAAAAGGAAAAGCAACTGTCAGATTATCCAAGGAGAATTTCGATTAGCAGAAATTCACTGGTTTGAAGCACACGGTATCGGCAAAAAAATCTTGCGTATCAAACGCTATCTTGATTAAATAATAATATGAGCACGAAGAGCATGTTCGCCGTTTGCATCTTTGCCGACAAAGAAATGTTGATAACGCCGCGAAAGATCTATCAGGTTTTGCCCGATGAATCTGCCGAGCGATCTGATTACATTCGAGTCATTGACGACGAAGGCGAGGACTATCTCTATCCCAAAAAATACTTTGTTCTTGTGCCGGTTTCGAGAGACATAGAGCACGCGCTTCTTCAGGCCGCTTGATGCCGAATCGCAACGAATCGCCCTGTCCACATGTGGTCTTCACAACGCGCAAATTTTTTATTCGATATCGATGTGACTTTGGCTTTTACGGTTTTTGTTTTTTTTCCAGTTGTTCAGAGATTTTCCTATCGACTTCAGCGTTTTTCATATCGCCTAACCCTTCGTAGGCCAGAGACCGGTTTCCATAGGCAATATAGTCTGAAGGATCAAGTTTAATAGCCATTGACGAATCGGCGATAGATTTTTGATAATCTTCCATCCTTAGAAAGATTAATCCACGATTTGTATAAGCAGCAGAATTTTTCGGTGACAGTTCGATAACCTTGTTTAAATCATTAAGTGCATTTTTGTAGTCCGCGATATCAATGTAGATTGAACCGCGTTCGCGGTAAGAGTCAACATCGTCGGGACTGAGTTCAATCGATTTCGAAAAATTGACAATAGCCCGCTCATAATCTTTCCAGCCGGCATAAATCTCGGCGCGGTAGTAAAAGGCCAAAGCATACGCGGCGTTCAGTTTGATCGCACTGTCAAAATCATTAAGTGCCCGTGCAAAATCCTTTTTCTCCTTAAAGACAATGCCGCGATCTACAAATCTGCCTGGTGTCGGATCGATCTCTATCGCTTTGTCATAATCACGAACGGCGAAATCGTAAGCTTTGCTTCGATAGTGTATAAATCCACGATTGTGAAAGGCATATGGATTTTTTGGATCAACTTTAATTGCCGCATCAAAATCACGGATTGCGAAAACAAATTGATCCTTAGCCGAATACGCGCGTCCACGATTTACAAACTGGTTTGAAATATCGGGTGCTAAAGCAATTGCACGGTTAAAATCCTTGATTGCCAGGTCGTATTGATCAATTTCGAAATAAGCCTCGCCTCGATTATTGAAAGCGTCTGCCTGATTGGGTTTTAGTTTCAAATAAGTGGAATAGTCATTTATCGACAGCGAATATTTCTGTGTATCGGAATATAAAACTGCTCTGTTAAAGTAATTTTCCGTTTTCTTTGGATCGATAGTAATAGCCTGATTGTAGTCTTTCAGAGCCAATTCATATTCGCCTTTCCTGGCAAAAGAATTTCCACGATTGCCATACGTATCTGCATCCTTTGGATTAATCTCTATGGCTTTTGAATAATCGCTGATTGCTCCATCGAAATCCCCGGAGTTGTTTCGTGAAAGCCCTCTACTAAACAAAACAATGTCGTCAACGGGATGAAAAACTAACGCGCGTGAATAGTTATCTATCTCACATTTATAGTCATCGTCTGCACAGGCTTCTGCCTGAGCAGAATATTTATCACACCACCAATGCCGAATAGATTTTATTAATTCTTCAGTCGCCCCGGACGATCGCAAATCTTTTTCAGCCACGTCGTCAATTTCAAAATCCAACCCTTTCTCTTCAATCTGTTTAATCAATACCAGGTTTGTTGTTGGCAGTCCGGTTTTTGTTTCAAGCAGCGATGATTTAATATTCGACAGACTCAATGGCTTTGTAGGAATAGAGTCTTGACCAATCGCCACAAAATGACAAAAACACAAAAGTGTAATGATAAGGAACAATCTCTGCATCGGAAACCTTCGTTTAGTAAAATTCATAAATTCCATCATTTATTTAGCAATGAAAAAACCTGATAAGAATATTTGTTATCATACATCGACAATTATTGCCAACTAATTAGATGAAATCGAACCGATCATCACCTTACATTGCACTGCTGGCCGCCCAGGTGTTTTTTGGTTCGCTGCCGGTTATTGGGAAAGTCGTGTTGAAGACTGTCCCGGCGGTGGCGTTGGTTGGTTTTCGGGTTGGGGTTACGGCGGCTGTGCTTGCGGTGTTTCAGGCGTATCGCGGGCGGTTTTGGCTTGTTAATAAGGACGATTACTGGCGGCTCGGCGTTCTGAGTCTTTTTGGCGTTACATTTAACCAATTGCTTTTTATCACAGGGCTTTCGCTCACAAAAGCGTCAAACACTTCCCTGCTGGCGGTCACGATTCCGGTGTTTGCGTTGACGGTTGGAGCGATCATTGGGGCCGAACGTCTAACTGTTATCAAAATCGCGGGCATCGTGTTGGCGGCTGTCGGAGTGCTGCTTATCATTGATCCGCGAAACGCTTCGTTCTCATCGGCGACAACGCTCGGCGACATGCTGATCGTTCTCAACTCGCTCTCCTATGGCATTTATGTTGCAACCTCGAAGGAAATAATTACGCGAAACGGCGTGTTTCGATCCATGATGTGGGTTTTTATTTTTGCGGCGGTTCTTTGTGTGCCGTTTGGCGCTTGGTCGTTCTCAACAATTGATATTTTGGCGATCAATGATACGACATGGCTTTTGATGATATATATCGCTATCGGAGCGACCGCCGCGCCTTATCTGTTGAACGCATTCGCACTCGCCAGAGTTGAGGCGTCAACCGTGGCAGTTTTTGTCTATCTACAACCGGTGATCGGCTTTCTGTTGGCGGCGATATTTTTGAACGAGCAGATCGGTGCATTATTTATTATTGCAGCGTTGCTGATCTTCGTTGGCGTCTTCCTTGTTTCAAAGAAATTTGTCCAAAATGCAACATAATGCTTCTTTTTGCGTTACTATTGCATCTAATCGAAAAACGTGGCAACACAGATTACACAAATCGATCTACCGGACAGGCACAGGACAATTCTTCGCGTCGAAGGCGATATGCTGCACGAAGACGCCATTCTGCTCGAAAAGATCGCGACCTGCATAAACGGCGAGAACGGCAATCAGATCGTCATCGATCTCGCCGATCTTGATTTTCTCGACAGCGAAGCCGCCTCGATCCTCAAAAAGCTTGAAGATACTCACAAATGCGAAATCGAGGGCGTCGAGATTTTCCTGCAGTCCGCCGTTGATATGGCCGAACGCGCCACAAGCACCTGACTTTTTCTCAAAAACAATTTACATTGTAAGAGATGAAAACACGCGAAATTGCTGATCTTCTGCGCGGCGAATTGTCGGGCGACGGCGATATTGAGATCAAACGCGCTGCTGCTCTCGATAATGCGTCCACTGGCGAAATCGCTTTTGTTGAAAAAACCAACGGCGAACTCGTGTCGAGAGCCTCTTGCTTGATCGTGCCAGCCGGTTTTCAAAACAACGACAACATTACATTTATCAGCGTTGCAAATCCAAAACTTGCGTTTGCGCAGATCGCCGCAATCCTCCATCCTGCTAAAACTCGATCCCCTGAAATTCATCCATCTGCGGTTTTAGCCACGAATGCACGAATACGCGAGGACGTTTTTATCGGGGCTTTTGTTTGCATCGGCGAGCATTCGGAGATCGGAGACGGAACTCAGATGCGTGCCGGTGCAAAGGTTGGAGACAACGTTAAGATCGGCAAGAATTGTGTTCTACATCCAAACGTCTTTGTCGAAGACGGCTGCACAATTGGCGATGGAGTTATCCTTCATTCGGGCGTTGTGATTGGGGCTGACGGATTTGGTTATGTCCGCGACGAACATTCTTATATTAAATTCCCGCAAATCGGCACCGTCGTGATCGAGAACGATGTCGAGATCGGTGCTAATTCCTGCATTGACCGAGGTGCTCTTGGCGAAACCCGAATTGGCGAAGGAACAAAGATTGACAATCTTGTTCAGATCGCGCACAACGTGCAGATCGGCAAACATGTTATTATCGCCGCCCAAACGGGCATATCAGGCAGCACTGTGATAGAGGACGACTGCGTTATCGGAGGCCAAGTTGGAATGGGCGACCACGCACTTGTAAAAAGCGGAGCCGTCATCGGTTCGCAAGCCGGCGTCCTGCCCGGCAAGATAGTCCGCCCCGGCGTTTGGTGGGGAACGCCAGTTCAGCCGCTTGACGAATACAAACGACAGAATGCCCAGCTAAAGCGCTTGCTCAGATCAAAAAAGTCAGAACCGCCAGCGTAAGCGGGCGGCGATGGACATTAAGAAGAATTGCCGCAAAAAAGCGCAAAAGACGCAAAATCGGAATAAGATTTTTTTTGTGTCTTTTGCGTATTTTTGCGGCGATCTTAACGTTTTCTGTCGCCCGCTTACGCAGGCGGTTCTGACAATATCGCTTCAGCAGCGCGTTTTGAGGCGCCTCCGTGGCCGAGTTTATCTGATGCGATCTTTAGTTCGGCACGCATCGCGGCATTGGTGTCAGGTTCGAGCAGTCGAAGCAATTCATCAGATAATGTTTCCGCAGTAAATTCCGCCTGAATCAATTCCGTTGCAACTCGCTTTTCTGCGATCAAATTAATCAAACCGTAATGCGGAACGTTGATCATCGGCTCGAAAAGTTTGTAATTTAGTGTCGAGGTTTTGTAAACGATTGCCATCGGTGTTCCGATAATGCCGGCTTCGAGCGTGGCGGTGCCGCTTGTTACGGCGGCGGCATCGGCGGCATTTAGTGCGTCGTAGGTCTCGCCTTCGAGGACATTTAGTGTTCTGGGAAGCGGAATGCCTTGCGACTCTGCGTTGTCTATTGCCCTCTTCACATCAGACATGTTTCTATTCGACGCCATCGCGATAAGGAATTGGATATTTTCATTTTGCCGTGATATTTCTGACGCAGCGGTGAGCATCACGGGCAAGATGCGCACGATCTCTTTGTGACGGCTGCCGGGCAGCAGTGCGACGATCGGTTTGG
>JAYVFJ010000108.1:0-3395 GCA_043773225.1 Chloracidobacterium sp. | reverse complement strand
GTTTGTTTACGAAATTACCATCGGCATCGAGTTCGATATTGGCCTGGCCGATGATCCATTTATCTTCTTCCCAAGCGGTCAGATAAAACGGCCACGGCTCATACTCGGCCAACTGGCCGCCCTTGATCTTTTTATTCGCTGCGTCAACGTCTTCCTGCGGAACGTGCTCGCCGGGTTTGAATTTTGTATCGCCGCCATTTTGAATGCGGACATACTCGATCACGCGGCCATCTTCGACTTTGCGGTATGGAGATTCGATAAAGCCGAATTCGTTGATACGCGCGAAGCACGACAGCGACGAGATGAGGCCAATGTTCGGGCCTTCAGGCGTCTCGATCGGGCAGATGCGGCCATAGTGAGTCGGGTGGACGTCGCGGACCTCAAATCCTGCTCTTTCACGCGAAAGCCCGCCGGGCCCGAGGGCCGAGAGGCGGCGTTTGTGCGTGATCTCGGACAGCGGATTGGTCTGATCCATGAACTGCGAAAGCTGCGACGAGCCGAAAAATTCACGGACGGCAGCCGTCACGGGCTTTGCATTTACCAGGTCGCGCGGCATCGTGGTGAACATATCCTGTTGTATGGACATCTTCTCCTTGATCGCGCGTTCCATGCGTTCGAGGCCGATGCGGAACTGATTTTCGAGCAATTCGCCCACCGCACGGACGCGGCGGTTGCCGAGATGGTCAATATCGTCCTGATAGAAATGTTCGCTGTCCCGCTTCATCCGCAGAAGATAGTTGACGACCTCGATAAAATCGCCCGCCTGTAAAAGCTGATCTTTGATGCGGTCTTTTTCGGGACGGCCCATTTTGATGTTGAATTTGAGACGGCCGACTCGCGACAGATCAAACCGGCGTGCATCGAAGAACATTCCTTCGAGCAGGCGATAGGACGTCGGCACGGTCGGCGGGTCGCCGGGACGCATTTTGCGATAGATCTCAAGAAGTGCATCGACCGGTTTGGAGATCGGGTCCTTTTTCAATGTTGCCGAAATAACCTCGCCGATGACGTCCCGTTTCGGGAAAAAGATTGAAAAGCTCTTTACTCCTTCGTCTATGATCTGCTGCAGCTTGCCTGCGACGATCTCGGTGTTTGCCTCGACGATCACTTCGCCTGTATCGGTATTTACGACATCGTCGAGAGCGAACGCCCCTTCGAAATCGGCCGCGGCAACCAGGACTTTAGCCTTTTTAAGCCGCCGCAGGTCGGCGATCGCCGATTTTGTGACCTTCTTGCCCTTTCGAACGATATCTTCTTTTTTATCTTTAATGTCTTCTTCGGCACGCATTCCGACGAGATGCGTTTCGCCATCTTTCTTGATCTGGATAGAGAGCTTATCTTTCTCAACGCTCACCTCGTCCGTCACATAAAAGAGTTTGAGGATGCTCGAATCTGGATAATCGGCGTTCTTTACGACCTCTTCGAGAATGTTGTCCGAGACCGTTTTCATATCGATCTGAGGATTTAGCCACAGCCCCAATGCACGCAAAAAGACGGTCGCGATGATCTTGCGCTTGCCGAGACGGGCGTGGAGAATGCCTTTCTGGTCGTATTCAAATTCAACCCACGAGCCGCGATAGGGGATGATCTTTGCGAGATAATCATCGCGGTCGCCTTTAAAGAAAACGCCGGGCGAACGGTGAAGCTGCGACACGATCACGCGCTCCGTGCCGTTGATGATAAACGTGCCGTTATCGGTCATCAGCGGTATCTCGCCAAAGAAAACGTCCTCTTCCTTAATGTCGCGGATAGTCGAAACGTTTGTCTCAGGATCTTTGTCATAAACGGTCAGGCGAATTTTGACCTTGAGCGGCACGCTGTATGACATTCCGCGTTCCTGACATTCCTGCTGGTCATGCTTGTGTTTGAGGCCGACCGGCTCACCGCAGTTGTCGCAAAGATTGGGACGCACGGCGTTAAAAGTGCCGCAATTCTTACAAAGCACCTCGGCCGGATTGAACGGGTCAACCTTGATCTTGGCACTGCAATTTTTACAGTTAGCGCGAAGATGCTGCAGCCCCTCGAGATTGCCGCATTTGCACTGCCAGTTGCCGATCTGATACTCGACATATTCGAGCGTCGCCGTTTCGCGAAAATCCGACACCGGAAAGATCGAAGCGAACACAGACTGAAGTCCGATATAATCGCGTTCCTCAGGGATCAGATCCATTTGCAGAAAGCGGTTATACGATTCGCGCTGGACCTCGATCAGATTTGGTATCTGTGCCGATGTATAGATCTTGGAAAAATCCACACGCTCGGGAGCTTTGCTTGTGCGACGCCCGAGGCCGTTTGAACTGCTTTGAAGAGGATTGTTGATCATATAATTAATTGCGGGCTATAAAAAAACTGTTGATTTTTGTGAAAGTTGCTGATACGATGCCCGTAACGCGAGTTCTCACTAAAATTTTGCGACACAGACGGCAAATGCGGCCAAGGGTATAGCTTACCCAGACCGCTTACAAGCAGTTTTTGCTTATTTTATGTTTTCCGAGCGTGCCAAAAAGAGACACTCACTCTCCACTTGTTTGCGACAGATGTCGCGTCTAAAACCAACGGAAACCCTTATAAAATAATTGCGTTTCCGCTTCCGATGGTGCCAGGTACCACGTCTGAAATAAAATAATATAAGACGCGAACCACTTAGTTTAGCAATTGATGTTTGCTAATGCAAACCACGCGGGACGCCGATACGATGACCGGCGTCCCGGAATGGTTGCACGTTTTATTTGAGCTCGACGGTCGCACCGGCTTCCGTCAATTTGGTCTTGATCTCTTCGGCTTCGGCCTTTGAAACGCCTTCTTTCAAGGCTTTCGGAGCTCCGTCAACCAGGTCCTTGGCTTCTTTCAAGCCAAGTCCAGCGACGACTTCGCGAACGACCTTGATAACGGCTATCTTATTGCCGCCGGCGCTTGAGAGGATCACGTCAAATGCGTCCTTTTCCTCAGCCGCAGGAGCAGCGTCACCGGCACCTGCACCTGCCGCCATCATCATCGGTGCTGCCGCAGCGGCCGCCGAAACGCCAAACACCTCTTCGAGTTCCTTGACCAACTCTGACGCTTCGAGAAGCGTCATGCCTTTCAAATACTCAATTACATCTTCTTTTTTAACTGCCATGATTTTATCTTTCTCCTATTAGGGTTCTCTTAGTCAGTAAATCGTAAATGGTCAATCGTAAATAGTTTTTCTATTTACGATTTTCGATTGACGATTTACTCGTTCTTGCCGCTAGAACCCACGGGACGCTGAAATAACGGGTTGCATCACCTTTATTCTTTGTCCGACGCCGACGTGACCTGACAAATCACTCGGCTCGCTTTCCTTGAGTACGGCTCTTAAATTTCAAATTTCAAATCTGAAATCCAATCTCTTTGCTTCCGCCTTTTTCCAAAGC
>JAYVFJ010000107.1:0-17934 GCA_043773225.1 Chloracidobacterium sp. | reverse complement strand
CCAAACGCGCTTATGGCATCAAGATTCGACCGGCTGCAAAACTGTTGTAGTAATCATTAAGTATCTCGATATAAAAACTCCTAAACTTCAAGGTTTTTGCCAGAATATCACCACTTTGGAATTTTTTAAAGAAAAAAATTAGACATCCGTGGCCGTTTTCTCTACAATCGGGGTATGAAATTCCGGCAGAACAGCCTCGCCCTTAGATAGCCGCTCGTTGAACTTAGTTCGACGACGCGGCGAAACCTTACAAATACAACAATTAAGAACCTCTTTAAGTGGATAGACGGGTGTTTATTCGCTAAACTTATATATCTTATCTGTCGCTGAGATAAAACCGCGGAGACATTATGCTGACACGTCTAAAGATTAATGGATTTAAGAATTTAGTAAATGTTGACATTCGTTTTGGACCCTTTACATGCATCGCAGGAGCAAATGGGGTCGGAAAATCGAACCTATTTGATGCAATAAAGTTTTTGAGCGATTTAGCTGATCGACCACTTTTGGACGCCGCTATGTCCGTCCGTGATGATAGCGGACGAGCATCGGATCTGCGAGGCATATTTCGGAAATTTGCAGATAGCGATTCCCCAACTGCGCGATATGACGAGCATATGAATTTCGAGGCCGAAATGATTATTCCAAAGGATGGCGTGGATGATTTAGGACAACAAGCAATCGCTACATCAACCTTTCTGAGGTATGTCTTGCAGCTAGCTTACCGGACAGATAATGGAATTTCTTCCGCAGGTGGACTTGAAGTTGTAAAGGAGGAACTGGTTCACATCAATGTTGGAAAGGCCAAAGAGGCTCTTCTTTTTGACCATTCCAAAACTTGGCGTGACTCAGTGGTTTGGAACAAGCGAACCGTTGAATACATTTCAACCGTCAATGAAACGGGCAATCGCATTATAAAGCTACATCAAGATGGCAAGCAAGGTGGAAGTCCAGTTCGACGCAATGCGAAAACATTACCGCGAACAGTATTATCTTCTACAAATGCCGTTGAAAATCCCACGGCGCTGTTAGTGCGAAATGAGATGCGTTCTTGGCGTTTACTTCAGTTAGAACCATCTGCTCTCCGCAAACCGGATGAGTTTAGTGCCCCAATTCGTTTGGGCGAAGATGGATCGCATATAGCATCGACCCTCTTTCACCTAGCCCAAATTGATGTTCAAAACAACGACGGTGCTGAAAATGTAGATTCTTCTAAGATTTATGGGCAAGTCGCCTCACGGTTATCCGAACTCATTGATCACGTATATGCTGTCGGGGTTGAAAGGGATGAAAAACGTGAATTGCTTACTTTGCAATTAACGACCCTGAATCGTATTTCATATCCAGCAAAGGCATTATCTGACGGAACCCTGCGGTTTTTGGCGTTAGCGGTTATCGAACTTGACCCAAATTCACAAGGACTAATTTGCTTAGAGGAGCCAGAAAACGGTATTCACCCTGAGAGGATTCCTGCGATTCTTCGCCTACTAAAAGATATTGCAGTTGATGTCAATGAGCCTGTAGGCATCGATAATCCGTTACGTCAAGTGGTTATCAATACTCATTCTCCGGTTGTTGTTCAGCAGGTCGAAGATAATGCTCTTTTGGCGGCAGAGCTTTTTGGTGAGGGCGTCAGTTTCAGCTGTCTTTCGAATACTTGGAGGGCTAAAGATTCAAGAGCAACGTTGATTTCAAAGGGAAAAATTCTGGCATATCTTAATCCAAGTATCGTTTCAGAAGAACCAGGTTACGATTCAATGGGAAAAGCAGCGTCAAAACGACAGACGTTAAGAGTTATTGACCGCGATGACTTTCAGCCATATTTGCCGAATTGTGGAGATTGAGAATGCAAGTTCTACGTTGTACTTTTATTACCGATGGCCCGTCAGATCGGGCGTTAATTCCACACCTAAAATGGCTATTAAAGGAAAATGGGATCAACATGCCTGTCGCTATTGAGTGGGCTGAATTGCGGCATCTTCTTCAAGTTCCGCACATCTTGAATCAACGAATTGAGAAGAGTCTTGAGCTTTACCCCTGCGATTTACTTTTTGTACACAAGGACGCTGAGCGAGACAATCCGGCACGGAAGCTTCAAGAAGTGAGGGATGCTTTGGTCGCTGTTGATTCTGGAATCCAGATACCAGAAGTTGTTTGTTTGATTCCAGTCAGGATGCAGGAATCTTGGTTATTATTCGATGAAGCGGCTATTAGAAGGGCCTCTGGAAACCCCAATGGTCGAGTTCTAATAAGTTTGCCGAAATTAAAGACAGTCGAAAATTTACCTGACCCGAAGGATGTTCTCTATGAGTTGCTTAGAATTGCTAGCGAAAGATCGGGTAGGCGATTAAAACAGTTCAATGTCCGCCACGGTGCGGGGCAGGTTTCTCAATTCATCGAGGACTTCTCACCGTTACGAATCTTACCAGCGTTTCAGCGTTTAGAGGCTGATGTGAAAATTGCAATTGCTAATCAATGTTGGACTTAAGTATCAACTCAACTATGGACGAGAAATATTTTGCAAAAAAGATTGAGCAGAAATGGCAGCGCATCTGGGCTGAGAGCGGGGCGTTTAACGCCGAGATTGATGACGAAAGAGAGAAATTTTATCAGCTTGAAATGCTGCCTTATCCGTCTGGCAATCTTCACATGGGGCATGTGCGGAATTATTCGGCGGGCGATTCTTTGGCTTGGTATAAGCGGTTGAAAGGGTTTAATGTTCTGCATCCGATCGGTTGGGATTCGTTTGGACAGCCGGCTGAAGATGCGGCGGTCAAGCGAGGTGTAAATCCGCGAACATGGACCGAAGAAAACATTGACATAATGCGCGGCCAGTTGCAGCGGCTTGGGGTCAGCTATGACTGGCGGCGACAGATGTATGCTCACACGCCGGAATATTACAAATTTGACCAGTGGTTCTTTCTCAAAATGTTCGAGATGGGGCTGGCGTATAAAAAAATGACGCAGGTCAATTGGTGTTCGACCGATCAGGCAACGCTTTCGAATGAACAGGCAAGCGGCGGCATTTGCTGGCGCTGCGGCAATCCTGTCACAAAGAAAGACCTTGAGCAGTGGTTCCTGAAAACGACGGCTTACACTGATCAACTGCTTGACGACATGGCCGAGATCGAGGCGGGCTGGCCGGCGAATGTCTTGAAGCGTCAGAGTGATTGGATCGGCCGGTCTGAAGGCGCGTTTGTAGATTTTGAGATCGTTGCGTCGGGAGATTCGCTGTTTTACTGTCCGATAGTTGACGGCGTGACAAGCACGTCCGATCTCGGAAAGAATCGCGTCCGCGTTTTTACTACGAGGATCGACACGATCTATGGTGCAAGTGCCGTCGTGCTGGCGGCCGAGCATCCTGTGATTCAGGCAAATCTCGATAATTTTGCAGAGGAAGTCTCGACAAAAATTGCGCTTATTCGCGTTGAAAATACAAGGCCGAAGGATCACGAAGTCGAGATAGAAAAAGACGGAATCGACACCGGCCTGAAAGCCGTTAATCCATTCAGCGGCGAGGAAATGCCGGTTTGGGTAGGCAATTACGTGATGATGGAATACGGCACAGGTGCTGTAATGAGCGTGCCGGCGCACGACGAGCGCGATTTTGAATTTGCTGAGAAATTCGGCCTTGATATTAAGACAGTAATTCAGCCACAGATAAACACAGATGAAAACGGATCGGAAGGCAAATCCGCACCCGTTCAGCCATTTACCGATTATGGCGTTATGGTCAACTCCGGTGAGTGGAACGACAAAACGAGCGAAGATGCAAAGCGTGAAATGGCCGCGCATGCTGAGAAATATCGTTTTGGCGAAGCGGCGACGACTTATCGATTGCGTGACTGGGGCATTTCGCGGCAGAGGTTTTGGGGGTCGCCGATACCGATTGTTTACTGTGATAAATGCGGTGTGGTGCCTGAAAAGTATGAGAATTTGCCGGTGCGTTTGCCCGACACCGCTCCATTTACCGGAACTGGCGAATCGCCGCTTGCTAAAGTGCCTGAGTTTTACGAAACCACCTGTCCGAAATGTGACGGCCCGGCAAAACGTGACACTGATACGATGGACACGTTTGTCGATTCGTCGTGGTATTTTTTCCGTTACACCGATCCTTCGAATGAGGCTTTGCCTTTCGACCCGGCGACCGCTTCGTATTGGACGCCAGTTGATCAATACATTGGCGGCGACGATCATGCGGTGATGCATTTGATCTATGCGCGGTTTTGGACAAAGGTGATGCGCGATCTTGGCTTGGTTAAATTTAACGAGCCGTTCAAACGGTTGCTGACGCAGGGAATGGTTGTCGGCGAGACTTTTTACGACATTGTAGGCGGCAAGCGTGTTTATTATTTGCCCGCCGATGTGACCGTCACGCGCGACGCGAAAGGGAAGATGACAGGTGCGACATCCAACGACGGCAAGCCACTGAAATATGGCATCGAGCGAATGTCGAAGTCGAAAGGCAACGGCGTTGATCCAAACGATATGGTTGAGGCATATGGGGCAGACGCATCGAGATTGTTTGTGATGTTTGCCGCGCCGATTGAGAATGAATTGGTTTGGAATGAAGCAGGAATTGAAGGCTCGGTTCGATTTTTGCAACGCGTTTGGCGTTTGGTTTACAAATGGCGGAGTGTTCTGTCGGAACCACCTGCAGTAGCGGGTGTTTTAACGACGAGTGTTCAACCGCCGGCTATCGCAGGCGGTTCTGACAGGAAGTTGCGGCGGAAGACGCATCAGACGATCAAGCGAGTTTCGGACAATTTTGAGAGTTTGCAATTTAACACGCCGGTTGCGGCGATGATGGAATTGTCGAACGCGATCGGCGATCTTGGAGTTGAGCCTGAAAACGCAAGCGACGGTGAGATATTCGCCGTGCGCGAGGCACTTACAAGTCTCGTTTTGATGCTGACGCCGTTTACTCCGCACACCGCGGAAGAACTTTTCTCGGTGCTGATCGGTAACGAAAACGGCATCTTGGCAAACGGGGTGCAATTTCCGGAATACATCGAGGAACTCGCAAAGGCCGACGAGATCGAGATACCGGTGCAGGTTAACGGCAAACTCCGTTCGCGTGTAATGGCGTCGCCCGAAGCGTCGAATGAAGAACTTGAAAAAATGGCGTTCACGGATGAAAAGGTGCGTGAATACACCGACGGTAAAGAGATCGCGAAAGTTGTCGTCGTGCCCAAGCGGCTGGTGAATATTGTCGTCAAAGGCTGATTTTTTGCACAAGCCCGCATGTTAGTAAGGGCGATACATCCAACATTGAGTGTATCGCCCTTACTAACGTGCGGGCTTGTGCATCTTTCCGCCTTGCTAGTAAAATGCAAAAAAACTAGAATTGTAAGTCTAAGTGCGAGTTTCCCTGACGCTAAAATTTATTAGCGCTCTTTGGGAATAGACTTGGATTTTCTTTGGTCAATTCAAAGCTTCAATGAAAGAATGCCAGCTATGTAAAACCTGCTTTGCGGACGACGTTGCGAGTTGTCCGAATGACGGCATGCCGACTGTGCATACAATTGCCGGAGCACCGGTTTTGGAAGGGAAGTATCATCTCGAATCCAGACTCGGACAAGGCGGCATGGGCATCGTTTATAAAGCTCGGCATGCTTATTTGAAAACTACTCTTGCGATCAAAGTTATTTTGCCCGATCTCGTCGGCAACGATCCGCAGCTTGTTACTCGGTTTAGGCAGGAGGCTCTCGCGGCGGCGGCGATCCGGCATCAGAATGTGGTGAGCGTGACCGACTACGGCGTTATTGATGGCTCGGTCCCGTTTCTCGTGATGGAATATGTCGAGGGCGAATCGCTTCACGACCTTCTGGCTCGCGAGAAATCATTATCTCCCGACAAGGCATTTGATCTCATTTCGGCGGTTTGCGCAGGCGTCGGAGCGGCGCATCATCAGGGAATCGTGCATCGCGACCTGAAGCCCCTCAATGTAATGATTTGCACCGACAAACCGAATATCTCTCAGGCCGTCAAGATACTCGATTTCGGCCTCGCAAAGATCAAATCGGGCGAGTTGCTTGGTTCGTTCATACAGGCGCAAACGACGGGACTGATGGGATCGCCATATTACATGGCGCCTGAGCAATGGGCGGATGAGGAACCTGATTCGCGTGCCGATATTTATTCTCTTGGCGTGATGTTGTTTCAGATGCTTGCTGGTGACGTTCCTTTTAAAGGCTCGTCAATACCGGCGATTATGAAGAAACATATCTCCGATCCGCAGCCGACACTTGCTTCTGCTGGCGTGAGCGTTTCCCCCGAACTCGAACGCGCGGTTCTTCATACGCTTGAAAAAGACCCGGCAAAGCGAACAGCCACGGTTGAGATCTTTGTCGAAGAGCTAAGACAGGCGATACGTCCGGGCGCTCCGTTTCTCAATACAGGACAATCTTTGCCGTTCTCGACGCTGACAATTATTTCAAAGCCACCGAAAGCGTCGGTTTACGTTGACAATGTTTCCGTCGGCCAGACAAGGGAAGACGGAGGCCTGCTGCTTGAGGGCATTCAGAGCGGCAATCATCATCTTCGCATCAGTCACAAGGGCTTTTACGATTGGCAAAGCGAGGTTGTCTGCGACGGCAAGCCTCAGGAAGTGGTTGCTGAGCTAGAGGCCGGCGTTTCGGACAGCAATATTGCAATTCCCAGACCCGGCAAGGAATCCGGTGCTTCCGGAGCCGAGACGATGGTAAATCGCGCCGGCCAAGGCAATCGCGACGCAATGTCGAGGACGGTGCAGCAGAGTTGGCAGCCGGACGAGACGGCGGTTTCGGTCGGCACGCAACAGCCAAAGAAGAAATCCGGCTTCTCGCCCGCTGTTTTAGGAACGGTCGGGCTATTGGCGCTCTTACTGATCGGAGGCATAGGATTTGGCGGCGCTTACATGCTCGGCTTTTTTGGCGGAAAAACAATTCCTCCGCCGACAAACGCAGCGGTTACGCCGACTCCGCAGACGGTTTATAAACCGGAGATGGTCGAGATTCAAGGCGGCACTTTTACGATGGGACGTAACAGCGGTCCTGATGAGGAAAAGGGAGAACATTCTGTACCTGTAAAGACGTTTAAGATGGAAAAATACGAGGTCACCAACGGCGAATACTATCAATTTACCAGCCAAACCGGTTACCAAAACATCCCCGGACATTGGGTCAATAACAAGCCCGTTTCGGGAGAAGAAAAACAGCCGGTTCGTAAAGTCAACATCGCCGACATTAACCAATTTATTGCTTGGAGACTACTCAGGGACGGTGTGAAATACAGATTGCCAACGGAAGAAGAATGGGAATATGCAGCGCGAAACGGAGCGAAGGGAAACTTGTATCCATGGGGCAATACCTTTCGGGCGGAATGTGCGATCCTTGATAAAGGCGAAGTTTTAGAGCTGGTCGATGTTGGAACACGATCGTGCCCAAACGATTGGGGCGTCTTGAACCTGATCGGGAATGTTTACGAATGGACAGGCTCAAGTGCAGAACCATACCCCGGCGGCTTCAGGGGGAAAAAGCAGACGGAACCGGAGAATATCGTTCGCGGCGGCTGCTCTGTTAATGTTTCAACCGGACCGAAAGCGATCACATCGACACACCGGCGAGAGTGGCCGGTCAGCAAACGTGACCTGTTTTTGGGATTTCGACTCGTCACGGATAATTAGTTTTTAGGCCTTGTTGTTTTTATTATGGTCGGCGTTATAAGGTTTTTGTTTTTAGGCACTTTATTCGGTGTGATGTCTCTATCTGCTTCGGGTCAGGATCTCGGCAGCAGCAATAATCTTTTTGGCGGCAAAAAAACCACCACAAAAAAAGCAAATACAACAACGGCAAAAACAGGTCCGCCAAAGCGAAAAACCACGCCTCCGAAACACAAGCCCGCTGCAAAATCCGCGGCTGTAGCCTCAAAATCAACAAAAAAAGTCACAAAGCGGCCTGTTAAAAAAACGGAACCGGAACGCATTGCAGCGTTACCGGAGAAACCAGCCGTTATTCCGGCTAAATCGCCTGTTGTTGTTCCTTCGAGTCCCGCGATAGATGAACAATTTGAACACCTGATAGTTGACGGCAATACGGCGAGAGATGATCGGAATTATTCGGCAGCTGAGGCAGCGTATAATCGCGCCAAAACCTTAAAACCAAAAGATTCGCGTGCCGCTTACGGCCTTGGCAATCTTTACAGCGACCAGCAGCGTTGGGAAGATGCGGAAATATCTTATCGAGCGGCGCTGCAGGCCGATCCGGCAAACGCAATTATTAATGTGGCACTGAGCTATGTGCTTTCGCAGCCGATCATCGTTCCGAATTTGTCCGATCGCTATGATGAAGCGGAAAAACTTGCCCGACGGGCAATCGAGCTTGCTCCGTCAAACGCTTTGGCGTTTGATCAATTGGGCGTGGCAATGGAGCTGCGCGGGCTTATCTCGGAAGAGACTGAGAGTGCCTATCGCAATGCGATTCGCCTCGATCCGTCTTTTACTCCGGCATATGCGCATCTTGGGCGCTTGCTTCGTCGTCAGGGCAATTTGAAGGAATCGGCCGCGGCTTATGACAATGCCGTCAGGCGTTCTAACGACGTTCCGACGCTGATCCTAGTTGCAGACGTGATGCAATCGGAACAGCGTTATGCCGAATCGGAACCGCTGTTGCGTAAGGCCGTCGAAGCTGATCCGAAAAATCCAACGGGCTTGATGTTATTGGGCAAGGCGTTGACGACTCTCGGTAATTACGCCGATGCCGAAAAGTTTTTACAGCGTAGCCTGGCGGTAAGCCCGAATGGATTTATGCCAAATTGTCTTTTGGGGTCGCTTTACGCCCGGCAAGGCAAATATGAGCTGGCTGAGAACGCTCTGCTTCAGGCGCTTCGATTCGTATCGCCAAATGAAAAACGCAATCTTTCGATACGGTTTGAAGCAGTCGGCGACGGTTACATGAAAACAGGAAATGCCATGAACGCCCAACGCGCATTTAAACAGGCCGTTGCACTCGACGCTGAAAGAGAATCGCTCGCCGCAAAACTCGCGAAATCGCAAGGTAAATAAAATAAACCGCGAATGCACGAATAAGAATCACTCATTCGTGCATTCGTGGCTAAATTTTCCGGCGTATTTGAAATTCGACCTTTATTATGAGTGTTTTAACTCGGAAAAGTATCGCTAGCAGAAATGTATTGTCCCAAGTGTAAAGAGAGTTTTGAAGAAGGTTCGAGGCGGTTTTGCCCGACAGACGGGACGCGTCTCGTTTCCGAAGCAGCCGCGGCAGGCAGCCGTTCGGGCGGGATATTTTCCAATCTTATTCCCAAAATTGACGCCGGCCGTGAAACGGATGAAGTGATTTCGGGCATTCCGCAGTTTGTCATAACCGAACCTGAGGCCGCTGCCGAACCGCCTCAGGAACCCGAAGATATTGCGGGCGACTATTTTGAATTTGAGGATATCGAGCCCGATACCGTTCCGGGTCTCTCCGCAGAAACGCCGGCGATTGTCGAGCCTGTCGAAGTCAAACCGACAACGCGAAAGATCAAGCCATACGAGATACCGGCGGGCCACGTCGAACTGGAACAAGGCGGGCGCCACATAGACTCAGTAGATTTTAGCGCTGACGATCCCGAAAGTTTTGTCGGCCGCACGGTCAAGGGCCGCTATTATGTGACCGAGTTATTGGGCGGCGATGAGAACAGCTTTGCATATCTTGCCTACGACAAGATCTTTCGCGACAAGATGGTTTTGGTGCGGATACTTCCGCACGAGGCTGCCGATGCTTTGGAGGCGAGTATTATTGACGACGAGCTTGTCGCGCTTTCGCACATCAGTCATCCTAATGTCGCCAGGCTAATAGATTCAGGCCATTTTACCGACAAAACGAGGTTTTTGATAAGCGAATACGTTGATGCTCTTTCGGTAAACGACATTTTGAGCATTCACGGCGCGGTCGGCGGTTTGCGCGCTGCGCGCATAATTAGGCAGGTTGCATACGCGCTCAATGAGGTTCACCAGGAAGGCATTATTCACCGCGATCTGCGGCCCGAAAATATCATTATTGCCCGCGCCGAAGATGATAATGAACAGGCTATCTTAGTCAATTTCGGTGCGTCGAACGGCGAAGCTAACGAGCGAAATCGCGGTTATAAAGCGCCGGAGGTTTTTGACGGGCGGTATTCGACAATATCAGGAGATAACTTCTCACTCGCCGTTGTTGCCTTTGAAATGGTGACCGGCGTTATGCCTTTCGAAGGCACGACCTCGAACGCCATGGTCAGATCGCAATATGCTGGGCCGCGACGACTTCCTTCGCAGATCAGGCGTGATCTCCGTTCGTCGGTTGATCGTGTTTTTGAAAAAGCGCTGGCGTTCAATGTTGCCGACAGGTATGTAAAGGCGCGGGATTTTGGCGATGCGCTCTTCAACGCGCTGGCCGAAACTCCTGTGGCTGCGGAAAAGAAAGCGGCAGCAGGCGTCAAAGTGGTCAAATCGGAGATCGTCGTCCCTCCGGCTGACGAACCGGCTTGGAAAAACCGCTCGCCCGAACCGCCGCAAATTGAAAACGCATGGTCAAGGGCCATCGCCGCAGCAGGCATTCTCAGTTTGTTGGCGCTGCTCGCCTTTGGATGGTTTTACCTCGCAAAACATCCGGTTGCGGGGGACGTCCCGGCGCAAACTGAACTGAATGCAGTTCAACCTAATTCGGAAAATCCTGCCCCGCGAGTTGTTATCGAAACAGAGATGCCGCCGCTGCCGCGCAGCATTCCGCAGCCGCCAAATACAAATTTCTACCAAAACAGCAAGCAAAATCTAAAGGGCGACCTGATCCGCAATTTTGTCGGGTTTACGATGTATTATCCGAAAGACTGGAAGGTCAACGGCCCTCAGGAAAGCACTGCGGTCAACACCCGCGGAAAATTCCTCGACATTTCACGACTGACGCCCGAAGGCCGCCTTAAGGAACAAATGCTCGTCAGCTATTATCCGAGCAAGGGCACATTCAGAGAAGACACAGACAAATTCCCGCAGATGGTGAAAGAGGCCAATGAAACGCTGAAAAAAATTCTGCCGGGCTATAAGGTCGTCTCCGAAGGCGAAATCAAGGTCAACGGCGACTGGCGGGCATACGAAGTCAAATTTCAGGGAAGCGGAACCTCCGATTCGGGTGAGAAAATTGACGTGTGGGGACGGCGTTTGTTTATACCGGCGGCGCGTCCGGGCGTTCGCAGCGGCTTTGAGATTACAATGCTCGCCACATCGGCGGCTGAAGAAGTGCGCAGCGTCAATGATGTGGGCGTAAAAGGCGAGCTTGCCCCCATTCTCTACAGTTTTGAGCCCAGCCAAAATTTTTGAAACCATAGGGCAAGGTCAAGCGTCTTATATGCTTAACATATGCTTAACCTGCTCCACAGATCGTATTTTCCTTTGACAAATACGAAGGTGAGTGTATAATAACACGTCTTTATTAGCTTTACTTTTAAGTCCGACCTAATAAATATCAGCGGAGAGGTGCGACTTTCCTAAAGTCGCATTTGTATTTTTGTAACTAAGTTTTCTGGAGGTTCTTGAATGTTTTTACGGTCAAAAGCGGAGGCTCGCACGGGTCTTTTATTATGTTTGGTTGTTTTAGGGCTTATCACAGCGATCATTGTGGTTCCCTATCAATATAATACAAGGGCAGCCGGTGGAAACCAGAGGACCGTAAGCGAAGAAGCGGGATATCCAAACTACGACATACGCGAGAACGCGGCCGGTAGAATATCTGATGCGCTCGCCGGTTACCGAGGCTCTGCCGGACGCGATGCGTCATACGTGGCTGCGCTTCGCGAAGCTTTCGTTCAAGGTGAAAACGAACTCAGAACCAGAATTCCGACTCTCGCGGTCGAATACAACTCCGACATCCGCATTCCCGAGGTCATCGGGCCTGATCCCGTTAAAGGCCGCGCTTTTTTGACAGGCGCGACACGGCCGGCTGGAGGAAAGCATGCCGATGTTCTGATCAATTTCCTCAAAGAAAACACTTCATTAGTCGGCTCGAGCCTGGAGCAGATCGATGCTCTGAAGATTTTTGCTGATTATACAAACCCCGACGGCAACCTTTCGTGGGTCGAGCTGGAGCAATACATAAAAGGTATTCCGGTATTTCGCGGCGGCGTAAGGGCCGGTTTTACAAAGCAGGGCGAGATGATCCGTGTCATCAACAATCTGGCTCCGGGACTCGATTACGAAAGTCTTTCCACTGATTTCGGCGATCCTATCGATGCAGTTCGCTTTGCCGCTCCGCATGCAAATTACCAGTTAAAGACCAATGATGCACTTCCTAACAGATCAGTATCATCAAATATAAAAGTCAGATTCGGAGCCGGCGGCGATTGGGACATTACGGCCGAGAAGATGTATTTTCCGACCGAGCCCGGCGTCGCAGTTCCGGCTTGGCGCGTTCTTATCTGGAAGCCGGTGAACGCATATTACGTTATCGTCGATGCACACACCGGAACGATGCTGTGGCGCAAGAACCTTGCCAATGATCAGACGCAGTCGGCCACATACAATATTTACGGCAATTCAAATTCACTGATAGATTCTGCAAAAAGTCCGGCACCGCTCTCGCCGGCCCCAATAAGTCCAACACTCGGCACGCAGGGTGCACCAATCGCCCGTGTTAACAGAACCCTGATCGGAAACGAGGGTGCACTTTCCTTTAACAATCTTGGTTGGATTACCGACGGTGCAAACGGAACGAACGGTTGGACTGACGGCAACAACTTACAGGCCGGACTCGACATTGACGGAACGAACGGCGTTGACGCGGCGCAGGCAGGAACCTCGCGTGTTTTCAGTTTTGCCTACAATCCGCCTCCCGGCAATCCGGCTCCGCCTGATGCAGTGACAACAGCGAATTCACGCAGCGGTGCTTCGACCCAATTGTTTTACGTTGGTAACCGTTACCACGACGTTATGTATCAGTTTGGATTTACCGAGCCTGCGAGAAACTTTCAGAATGACAACTTTGGCCGGGGCGGCACAGCAGCGGATCGCATTTCGGCGGAGGTTCAGGACTCAAGCGGGACTAATAACGCCAATTTTGCGGCCGGTGCCGATGGCACACGCGGCCGATGCCAGATGTATCGCTTTACCAATACGACGGACAATCGCGACGGTGATCTTGATACCGAAGTTGTGATACACGAATACACTCACGGCCTTTCAAATCGTTTGATCGGAAATAATTCGGGGTTGACAAATACTCGCGGCGGCCAAATGGGTGAAGGGTGGAGTGATTTTTATGCAATGTGCCTTTTGGCGGAACCAACCGATTCGTTAAATGCTGCATATTCAACCGGCGGATATGTCACTTATCAAGTCACAGCATTTCCTATCGGCACTGACAATACATATTACGGCATTCGGCGTTACCCCTATGCGATCATGTCGTTCGTGGGCGGGCCGAGCAGCCTGCCGCATAATCCTCTTACCGCGATCGATGCTACTGCGGCTTGCACCATTTCCGGAGGCGCTTTTGCCCCGTCGGCATGGTTAGGCACGGGTAGCTGCACCACGGGACCTCATAGAGGCGGCGAGGTTTGGGTTTCGATGTTGTGGGAGGTGCGTGCCCAATTTATTAACAGACTCGGAGCTACGGCCGGTAATCAGCGTTTCTTGCAGATCGTTACCGACGCAATGAAACTTTCGGCTAATAGTCCAAACTTCCAGACGATGCGCACTTCTATACTTGCTGCGGCACAGGCTTTAGCCATTGCTCCTGAAACGAGCGACGACGTTGCCGATGTATGGAAGGGAATGGCTATCCGCGGAATGGGAGCTACGGCTACCGATAACGGAACGACGGTCGTCGAAGGGTTTACGACGCCGACCGCAGCAGGAACGGCGACCAATACGGCGACTGCTTCCCCAAGCCCGACGAATACGTTTACGCCTACGAATACGGCGACCCCAACGAATACGGCGACTCCGACAAATACGGCAACGGCAACGAATACCGCAACAGCAACAAATACCGGAACTCCTGTGCCGACCTGCACGCCGGCAAATTTCTCTAACGCTGCGGCTATCACGATCAACGACAACGCTGCCGGTGCGCCCTATCCCTCAAACATCGCGGTTGCTGGGCTGACGGGAACCGTCACAAAGGTCACCGTGGACTTGACGAATTTTAGCCATACGTTTCCAGACGACGTTGACCTCATGCTCGTCGGCCCCGCCGGCCAGAACACACTTCTCATGTCAGACGTAGGCGGCGGCACTGACATCGTAAGCATTAATCTGACATTTGATGATGCCGCCGCAGCGACAATTAGCGATGCGGGGCCAATCGCAGGCAGCGGAACCTTCAAGCCAAGCAATATCGGCACGGCAAGCGATGCATTCCCGGCACCCGCGCCTGCTCCGGGAGCGACTGTAGCAATGTCTGTGTTCAACGGAACGAACCCGAACGGCACATGGGCACTCTATGTCCGCGACGACGCAGCAACCGATGCAGGCACGATAACCGGCGGTTGGGCGCTTCATATTACTACCACTATCTGTGTTGCAGGGACTGCAACGTCAACATCGACTCCAACGCCGACAAACACGGCGACGAATACAGGCACGCCGACAAATACGGCGACTGTAACCGCGACCGCGACCGCGACTTTTACGGGAACACCGGCCTGCACGCCTGCAAACTTTGCAAATGCGGCTGCAATAACGATCAACGATAACGCGGCAGGTTCGCCCTATCCTTCGAACATTGTGGTTTCAGGGTTGACGGGAAATGTGCTTAAGGTGACTCTCGATTTGACCGGCATTGCCCACACTTTCCCGGATGACATTGATATTTTGCTTGTCGGACCTGGCGGCCAGAACGCCATAATAATGTCGGATGCCGGCGGCGGCACTGACATCACGGCCGTAAATCTGACGCTTGATGACGCTGCGGCGACAGCATTATCTGACGCCGGAACCTTGGCGAGCGGAACATTCCAGCCGGCAAACTACGCCGGAACCGGGACCGAAGTATGGGCGGCACCTGCGCCTGCACCTGCCGGCGGCTCGGCATTATCGGTCTTTAACGGCTCTGCCCCGAACGGAACATGGTCGCTCTATGTCGTTGACGACGAAGGAACGGATGTCGGCACGATTAGCGGCGGCTGGGTGCTGCACATTACCACGGACAGTTGCGGGCCAACGGCCACGGCGACCAATACCGCCACAGGAACGCCAAGCCCGACCTCGACATTTACGCCGACAAACACGGCGACCGCAACCAGCACGGCGACAAATACGGCTACCGGCACACCGAGTTCGACGCCGACCGGCAGTCCAACCTGTTCGAACGTCCTTTACGACCAGTCGAACAATCCGAGCAGTAACGGAACAAACTCACAGGATTTCGAGACTGCAAACGATTCGTTCGACAATCAGGGAGCGGACGACTTTGTCGTGCCGTCGGGCCAGACCTGGGTTGTCCAACAAGTTGTTGCAGACGGTTTGTTCTTTAACGGAGCAGGCCCGGCGGACTCGTTCAATGTGACCTTCTATAACAACGCTGCCGGTTTGCCCGGAACAGCCGTCGCGGGCGGCACATTCACCGGAGCAACTTATTCGGATGTCGGAAATACCTTCACGATAACGCTTCCGTCGAGTCTCGTTCTTAGCCCGGGCATATATTGGGTATCCGTTCAGGTCAGAATGGATTACACGCCTGGCGGACAGTGGGGATGGTATAACCGGACGACTGTAAGCAATGCAGAGGCCGTTTGGCGTAATCCGGGCGGCGGATTTGCTATTCCTGCCTGCACAAGCTGGGCTCGACGCGGCGCGGTCTGCGCAATTGATGACGCAGCACCCGATCAGAGCTTCCAGATCTTAGGCACGAACGGCACCGGATGTTCGACCCCGACCAATACTCCGACGGGAACGCCGGCAAACACGGCGACGAATACAGCGACGCCTACTTTTACCGCCACAAATTCGGCAACGAATACACCGACGCCGACAAATACGGCAACGGCAACTTCGACAAGCACACCGACATTTACGCCGACGAACACTCCGGTAATCACGGCAACAAATACCTCGACGCCGTCAAATACGCCGACAAATACGCCGACAAACACTTCGACGAATACGGCGACCGCTACGGCGACGGCCACCCCGGTGACAACACCGGGATGCGCAACCGTGTCTGTTCCAAATTCGCAATCGTTGACGGCAGTCACGGCAACAATTCCGGTCAATACATCAAGCATGACCGGATTAAACGCCATTTCTGCTGACATAACTGTTAACTACAACTCGGCAGTTCTGACGCCGTTGGCAAATCCGACATTCGGCGTGACGCTGGGCACGGTCGCCAACTCGAATGGCGGCGGACGGACACTCAACGTAGCCAATCCGAGTGCCGGAACGCTCGTTATATCGGTGTTCGGCGTTACGGAATTTCAGGGCAGCGGCGATCTTATCAACTTAAACTTTAACGTTGTCGGGCTGCCCGGCACGTCAAGCCCGGTTGGCCTTTCATCGTTTGCCTATAATGAGGGCACGCCGTGTGCAAATGCGTCCGGCGGCACCTTAAATGTCATCGCCGGAACGATCACCGGAGCAGTAAGTTACGGCAACGCTGTCACCGGCCCGGCACCGCGTTTTGTCCCCAACGTGCTTATCAGCGGAGCAGGTTCGCCAAATGTTTCGACGACGACATCGTCGCCGAGCGGCAGCTACTCGCTCAGCGGATTTGGTTCAGGTGCTTACACGATAACGCCGACTAAATCCGGAGGCCTGAATGGCTCGATCACCTCATTCGATGCGGCCAGGGTCGCACAGCATGTTGCGGGCATAGTTACACTCAATGCCACTCAGCTGATCGTGGCCGATGTCAGCAACAACGGCACCGTCTCGTCGTTCGACTCGGCGCAGATCGCCGCTTTCACCGCCTCGCTTCCGGGCGGGCAAACGGGAATATGGAAATTTAACCCGACGAACTACGCACATCCTAATGTTTATGCAAACATTACCGGTGAGAACTACGCCGCACTACTGATGGGCGATGTTTCGGGTAACTGGGGCGATCCTTCGCCGTTCCGTCCCGTCAACAGCAACGAAAGAGTGACCGACATCAGTGCTCCGAGACTGGTGACGCCTGCGGGTTACGAGGTCATCGTTCCGGTTTCTGTCAAGGGGATCGCGGGCAAGGGAATCATCGCTTACGAATTCGACCTGCGTTTCGACCCGACTGTGATACAACCTCAAACAAAACCGGTCGATCTGGCCGGAACCGTAAGCAGCGGACTCATTGCCGTTGTTAATGCTGAGGAGCCGGGACTCTTGAAAGTCGCCGTTTACGGTTCGCTGCCGATAGACAAAGACGGCGTGCTTATGAACCTCAGGTTCGAAGCCGTCGGAGCCACAGGCAGCGTCTCGCCTCTCACATGGGAGCGAATGATCCTCAACGAAGATGGGGCTGTAACATCAGCCGGCGGAGAGGTTGAACTTGTCGCAGCAGCGCCAAATCAAGCCGAGATCGAAGGCCGCCTGCTAAATTCAACGGGCCAAGGCGTGCCAACGGCTCGCGTCACATTGACCGATCTAACAGGCCAATCCCGCTCCGTCGTCTCAAACAGCTTCGGAGTTTACCGCTTCGGAGCACTTCAGGTCGGCCAGACATACACCCTCACCGTCGAATCACGCGCCTTCGCGTTCACTCCGCTGACAGTAAGCGTCACCACCCAAACCATAAACGTGGATATGATCGCCGGACAATAAACCACCGGCGAATCAAAATAACCAAGGCCGCCCCAAAAGGCGGCCTTTTGATTTTGCGTCCCTGAAACGGACCAAACCGCTGTCCGCCTGACCAAAGACGGACTTTACCTGACCAGAGGCACTATAAACCTGATTAAAGAGTTGTTGGATCAACTATTACAATACGAGTAAATCGTTTGAAGTCA
>JAYVFJ010000106.1:0-2741 GCA_043773225.1 Chloracidobacterium sp. | reverse complement strand
GGTTTACCTATGAATCTACTTCCGCATAAGCGTCGAATATAGAATCCGTATTTAGATTACGTCAAATTTTTATTTTGAGTAGTCAAATTATTTGATAATGATATGCTAAGTCCCAACTTAAACGGATCTCACCGAAAAATCGCGGTGACGGTATTAACCAAGTTCAGCTTGAACTTCAGCTGTCTCCGCATCCTTCTTAAAGCCAAGAGCAGATCGATAAATACTGTAAATTTTGTCGGATCATCTGAGGAGCTGCTCAAGTTGGTTTCCAAGAGTTCGACCGGCATTATCCTGATTTGCATGACGGAGGAATCAGAAGCGGAATTCGTTAAAGTAATACCGGAATTACTTGCCATTGCTCCCGAATCAAAAATCCTGGTACTTTTGCCTCAAACCGGTTCGGGGGATCAAACGGAGCTGTTAAAGCTCGGCATATCTGGAATTGTCGGAGCTGAACAAAGGGAAGAAGTTCTGATTCGAGCGGTCCAACAGGTTTCGGAGGGAGGCGTTTGGCTAAGTCAAAAAATTATAGCCCAACTTTTGTCCAACGGTGATAAATCTAAATTAAACGGCTCCAACAACAGGTCGTCTCTTGGTAATGACTCCTTAACCGGCCGTGAACTTGAAGTCATTAAGGAAATTGGCAAAGGTTTCTCGAATAAAGAAATTTCCGACAAACTCTTTATCAGCGAAGCGACCGTTAGACACCATCTGAGCTCAATTTATGGCAAATTACAGGTGGAGGATCGTTTGAATTTGGTTATTTACGCCTTTCAGAACGAGATTATCAAATGCACCTTGGTGGAGAATGCCTGAGCTTTCACCGCTCGTGGATCGAGCAACCTTTCAGCGCTTTACTATCTGAAAATCATCCAGCCAAAGCTGGCCAAAGGCGGGACAACTTCGTGACTGACAGGCGGGTCGAGCGAGACTGATAATGACGGCCTGGGCTTGATTCCCCGTCGAAAAATTTAGCTCATATTTTTTCCAACCGCTGTTTCCGACGTTAAATAAAGGCCCCGTCGCAAGCGAATTCCCGGCCCCGGCATCTTTGACCTCAATGATCGGCAGACTGCCGGCCACGAAATCACGCGAGCGTGTGGCAAAGAGCAACTGGTAATCCTGATCAGGCCTTATAAGTAGTAATTGAGACAAAAAAGGCCTCGCGGAATCCGAATTGCCATCAAACTCTATCCGAAGGGCAATCTTGCTTGACAATGTACCCTCGGCGTCAAGTTTGTAACTAATATTTTCCGACTTAGTGTCGAGCAGCCACCCAAAGTTTCTTTCTTGCAAGTCGATCTCGCTTTCAAAACCTCCATTATCAATGAGATTTCCATCGAGCTCTCGCTCACGATCATCTGATTTTTTCGCGGACTTCCAGATTTCATGGGCCAATGTAAAATCTTGATGACGGATCAGGCGTTCCGCGAAATCGTTTTTGCTGCCCTTATCCAGGTCATCGCTTGTCAAAAAACTCCTGATGCCACCGGACATTATTCGGTATTTGAGAAAATATTGAGCCGTTTGCTTTTTAGCGTCTATGGATTCGGGCCGGACGGCTTGTTCGATAGCAACCGCATCGGAGCCGAAATTCTTTCGCGCGAGATGGAGGACTTCCGGCAGATAGTCGCTGTTGATGGATGCGGCTGTTCTCAATTGGACAAATGCCTCATCGACTTTACCAATACTCAGGAAAAGCCTTCCAAGATAGCGTTTCGGGCCCGCATAATTTGGGGCAAGCGTGATCGCGCTCTCATAAGCATTCATTGCACCCGCCAAATCGCCCAGCTTATAGCTGCAATAACCCAACCGAAGCCACAAAAGATAATCGTTGGGCCTTAAAGCAACAGCCGAAGCAAAACTAGCCGCGGATTCCTGAAAATTTTCATTTCGTAAGAAAAAGACTCCGCGGGATATATAGGCGTTTGTATTTGTGGCATCAATTGCAATCGCCTGGTCGGCTAAGGCGGAATGGATGGAATATTCGGATAACCCCTGTTTTGCGCTCATCACTGCAACGGTTAGCAGAACGACCAGATAGAACAGCCCACTAAAAAACGTCTTAATCGCGGTAATGTTTTTCCGATTGACCATTTCCATTATTGGCACCCGTTCAAAAATTCAACCGTTAGCGGTCGCCATCTCATTCATCCTTGCTTCCACACGCAGCTTGCCGGTTCGATTTAACTCACAGGTTTTGTTGATCTCGAGGGCTTTATTGTAATAGAAACCGGAAAGCCGAAAATCTCCCTGCATTTCATAACAGGCGGCCAGGTAGTAAAACGCTTTTTCGTCATCGCCTCCCTGTTCGAGCGAAAATCTAAAGACCGACTGACAATCATCAAATCTGTCAAGAAAATAGAAAATCTTCCCTATCGAATAAAATGGATTTAACGGCAGATCTGATGTCTTGGATTGCGCAAATACTTTCCAGAGGCACGCAATCACATTTTTACGAGCGCTGGCATCATCATCCTGGCTAAGCGCCGAGCAGATGGCGTCGTCAAAAAAGCACAGTAAAAGCGGACTGATACCGTTTTTGGCCGATAAAAGCTTAACCGCGTCATCAACAAATTTCAGCCGAGGATAATTTGAGGAACTCGATTGTCTGAACAGAGCTTTGGCCAGATTACGACCAACCGGCACACCTTCGACGAGACACAAATCTCGGCACAATCTGCAGAACTGTTTGCGCAGCGAAATCTCTGCATTCCCCAATACTTGAGACAATTTGTAGC
>JAYVFJ010000105.1:0-13153 GCA_043773225.1 Chloracidobacterium sp. | reverse complement strand
GCAAAAGACAACGGCATCACGGCCATCGCAATTGATTCCGCGCCGCAAGATTCAAACGGCATCCTGCAACATTCGGTTGGCGAGCGGTTTCCGTTTGCGAGTTTTGTGACGAAAAGTTTGGCGCAGCTTGGCACTCGTTTTTATTATTTTGACGGCTGCTATCAACGAGAGGCTGTTTGCGACACGGCTCGAAAAATCGAAAATCGCAACATCCTTCTTCTTGCCGGCATCGACGCCCCGGACTTTCAGGAATCAACCACAAAATTGACCAAGTGCTTTCCGACAAGCAACAAAATTGAATCCAAACTCGACCTCAGCCCTTCAGGCTACGGCATCATCAACGCCTCGATGGAACAGTCCGAAGCCTATGATCAGAGGCTCATTGATTTCTTTCGGCAGGCACTTGGTAACTGAGAAGGGGAGAAGAGGTGAAGAGGAGAAATACGATTATTTTATCCTCGTTTTAGTGTTTTTCTTCCAGTTGGCATAACCCACTGTTCCGGTTTGATTATCATAGTGACAAGTTTTCCTATGATTTCGTCATAAGTTTTATAGAGAGTCCTTGCTGGTTCGCGCTCAAAATAATTACATGCTACGGCGAACTCTATCCATGTCTGAGTCTCGGCAGCCTCACCTTCCGAGTCATTGAGTTTCGCAATAAAAGCAGCCTCATATCGGCGTTTGCGCCATGCCTCAGCCAAATTTGCGCAAACCGACCGCGACGATCTGCGTATTTGATCGGTCAAAGAGTAAGTCTCTTCTTTAGGGAAAGTCTTACTTAAATCGAAAATCTTCATTGCTGCCTCAAATGCCTTTTTATAAACGTCAAGTTCTTGGTGACGTGTAATTTTCATACTTGAGCTCCTCTTCTCCTTTTCCCCTCTTCTCCTCTTCCAAGTCAGAGATCTATTTTCTTATTGCCGTGCCCGTTAGTGCGCGAAACAGACTGAATCTCCGCGCTTTCTTCTATACGGACGACCGCAGCATTTAATATTTCTTTAAGCTCTAACAGCCGTTCGATTGTCGAAGTCATCTCCAGCAAACGATACTTTTTATCATTTTCAAAATTGAAAGCTGCGGTTATAAGAAACGAAAGCGCTTCGGGATCGGTCTGTTGAATTTCGGGCAATCTTCCACGGTTTCCGCTCATTTTG
The DNA here is from genome assembly GCA_043773225.1 of Chloracidobacterium sp. Taxonomy (GTDB): domain Bacteria; phylum Acidobacteriota; class Blastocatellia; order Pyrinomonadales; family Pyrinomonadaceae; genus OLB17. Next base: position 11,999 of record JAYVFJ010000105.1, on the reverse strand, counting down.
AAAGCGGCTTTTGCCATTCGCTGAAACAGAGCAAACACTTCATCTGATAAAGGATCAAGTTTATTCGCGTCCTCTTTTTCATCTTCAAAAAACTCGACATCGCCGACTAAGTAAGACTCGCCTTCGCCAACATATTCGATCAGCCGAAAGCGAACGAGGCCGACCGCCAAAATATTCGACCGTCCGTCCGGCAGCGTCTCAGATTCCCGTATCTCGGCAACGCAGCCGACCATTCCTGCTGCGGGCCTCTCGACGAAAGGTTCCTCCGTATCAAATAGAATCACGCCAAAAAAATTGCCTTCCTTCTCAATATCTTTGAGCATCTGCCGATAGCGATCCTCAAAAATATGCAGAGGCAGCAGCTCATTCGGCAGCATAACGAGCGGCAGCGGGAAGATCGGCAAATGCTTGATGCCGGCGAGTTTTTCTAGTGCTTCGGTCATAGTTTTAGAAGAGGGGAAAAGGAGAAAAGGAGAAGGGGTAAAAAGAATGGCGGCAAGGTTCTCTCATGCTTGCACCTCTTCGCCTCTTCCCCTCTTCTCCTTTTCTATTTTTAGTGCGATAAACTCCGCAATCTTCGCCGGCTCGTCATCGCTGAGCGCCATTCGCTTGGCTCCGATTACGGCATCGGAAATATCTTCCGCGCGTGTTTTGTAGCGATTGTCCCGTATAATCAGATCTTCGATCACGCGGCGTTCGAGCTTTTCGCGGCCGGCGTCATCCTCATTCTCGGGCGTTTCAAGATAATCGGCAGGCACCGTGTGATTTTTTATGCGAACGTGCAACGCGCCGGTAATCGCCTTTGTCTCGTCACGCATCTTCTGCATTTCGAGCAGGGAATTTGGAAACCCAAGCTGCCCGCGAAGCGCGATCTCGATGATCGGCTGCGGCTTGTCAGGCTCGGCGACCCGCGCCTCCATGCGTATCTTTTCCAAAACGCCCTCAGTTACCGCTTTCGCATCTGCAACATCAGTCACCGGAAACGCCAACTGCTGAAACGGCCGGAAATGATAATCTTCTACATGCTTGGCGCTAATGTTGTTAGCATCGTCAACCTCAACGATGAACGCGCCGCGCGTTTCTCGAAATTCGCTAATATTTGTTATCTCGATCGAACCGGGATTGAACGCCCAATTGTCGATCTCGTAATGCTTGTGCGTGTGGCCGAGCCCGACGTATTCGACGGCGGATTTGAGTTCGTTTAGAGCATCAATCGACAGAGCCGGAATCGGATGCATCTGATGGCCTTCGACATCGGTGTGGAGCATCAGTATGTGAAATGCGCCTTCGCGGCGGTTATTTTTTATCGCCTCGGTCAGCATCGGTATTGCCCAATTCCCCGACGCGCCATACCAATCCGAGCCAAAAATTCTCGCCCGCCCAATGTCAATAAAACCGCCTTTTTTCGCAGCTTCATCCCAAGGCTCATAGCTCATTTTTCCTTCCTCGGAAACCGGTTCGAGCAGCTTAACCAACCCCCAACTCGCCAGCGACCGCAGCCAGCTAAATGCACTGTCCGTGTGTTTTTGATCGTGATTTCCCTCGATAGTAACGACCGGAATGCCCGCGTCGCGCATCATCGTCAGGCCTTCGACGGCGTAATTCATTGTTTCGGGCGGCACCGAGCGTTTATGAAAAAAATCGCCGCACATTATCACAAAATCCACCTTCTCGCCGATGGCATATCGCTTCAACACGTCGATCCACGCGTCAAAAAAATCACGCGGGCTCTCGGCCAATTGATACCGCGTGCATCCCAGATGCACATCGGCGATATGGAGAAACTTCATAGTCGAAGTATAAGGCATTTCAACGCAAAGACGCTAAGACGCAAAGCCGCAAAGAAATCAAAAAAGTAAAGTGGTTTCCTTTGCGTCTTTGCGTCTTGGCGACTTTGCGTTAAATTAAAACGCATGAACAAAGTTGTCCTCATCACCGGAGCTTCGAGCGGCATCGGGCTTCACACTGCAAAACTCTTTCAAACGAAAGATTGGAAAGTCGCCGCGACGATGCGGACGCCTGAAAATGCAACCGAATTGCAAAACATCGTCGATGTCGAATGCTTTCGCCTTGACGTAACAGACGTTGATTCGATCAAATCGGCGATAGCCGCGACGCTCGAAAAATTTGGCCGCATTGACGCTGTTGTCAATAACGCGGGTTATGGTGTCGTTGGCCCGTTCGAGGCCGCCACGCAGGAACAGATCGAACGCCAGATGAACACAAATCTTTATGGCGTGATGAATGTCTGCCGCGAGATTCTGCCGTATTTCCGCGAACAAAAACGCGGCATCATCATCAACGTAGCGTCTATGGGCGGCCGCATGACTTTCCCGCTATACAGCATTTATCACGCGTCAAAATGGGCGGTCGAGGGCTTTAGCGAGGCGCTGCAGTATGAGGTGAAAGAGTTCGGAATTAAGATAAAGATCATCGAACCGGGTCCGATTAAGACCGATTTTTACGAGCGTTCGCAGAGCATAGCGAAAAAAGAAGGCCTTACCGCATACGACAATTTCGTCGCCCGCGCTTTGCCCAATCTGCAAAAGGCCGGTGCGACCGCGCCTGACGGTTCAATTGTCGCCGAGGCAATTTACACTTCTGTCACTGACGATTCATGGAAAATGCGTTATCCGGTTAATTCGCGTCTTGTGCTCGCCGCCCGCCGTCTGCTGCCTGACGCCTTGTTTCTACCCATCATCAGAAAGGCTGTGCTAAGATAGAAATATTCCCAGATGTCATCGTATGTGCGAAAGCGCACAGCCAATAATAGTCAAATATGATAAAAAATGAGATGATAGGTGTTACTTTCTGCCTGGGGAACAGTTTATTACCCATTTTTGATTATCCGGGCCACAGTTTTGTGTCGGCTTTCGCGCTCTTTGCTTAAGAATGAAAATATTACTTTACAACCCGGATAACGGCATCACGCGGAATTTCATGCCGCACCTCTGGATGTTTCTTTTGCAGTCGCTGACGCCAAAGGAGCACGAAGTTATCCTAATAGACGGCAACGCCAAAGCAATGACCCGTCCGGAACTCGTCCAATTTTGCAAGGACGAGAACATCGGCCTCGTTGGTATCGGTTCGATGACGCGAATGGTGGCCCGCGCATATCTGGTCGCGGATGCACTTAGAGAAGCAGGTTTCAAAGTTGTAATGGGCGGGCCGCACGTCACGGAGTGCCCGCTTGAGGCTCTCGGAAAAGACGGCGGGCCGCGTCACGCCGACGCCGTCGCGCTTGGCGAAGCTGACGATTACTGGGCACAGATCGTCGAAGACGCAGCCAACGGCGAACTCAAGGAAACATACCAACCAAAACTTGACGAGAAAGGCAACGACTTCAAACCAAGCCTGCAGCCGTATCCGCATATTCCCTGGGAATCGCTCGATCTTGAACAGTTTTCGCTTGTTCCAAAATTCCTTCGCCCGGTATTGTCAAAATTCGGCGAAGGCTGGGGCAAGTTCTTTGTCGTTCCGATCGAAACCGGACGCGGTTGTCCCTACGGATGTGAGTTTTGCACGGTCACAGGATTTTTTGGCGACTCGATCCGTTTTCGGACGAATGAGAGCGTGGTCGAGGAACTTCTGAGATTGAAGGAGCGCTCGAAACGCGAAAAAGGGCAGATCGCCGTGTTCTTCATAGACGACAATCTTGCGATCAATAAAAAGAGGCTCAAATCGCTTTTGCGCGATATGATCGCTGCCGGTGCGACGCTGCCGTGGGTCGCTCAGATCAGCGCCAATCTGCTTGCCGACGAAGAACTCGTTGACCTCATCGCCGAATCAGGCGGGCGTTGGGTCTTCATCGGCATGGAATCAATTGATCCGGCGAATATGGCTGACGTTAACAAGAATTTTTCAAAACCCGAAAACTATCCCGCCGTGCTCGAAGGCCTTGCAAGGCGAAATATCTACTCGATCACGTCGTTTATCTTTGGCATGGACAACGACACGCCCGGCGTAGCCAACCGCACGGTGAACGAGATCGAAAGCTGGGCACCCGGTTTGCCCGTTTTCGGCCAACTGACGCCGTTTCCGTCAACGCCGCTTTATGACCGCCTCGAAAAAGCAGGCCGCCTGACGCGCCCAAAACACTGGCTCGATTTCGCCCCGTTCGTCATGGCACACGACCCTTTAAAAATGACCATCGAAGATGCAAAAAAAGAGACCTTCGACGCATGGTCGCGCTCCTACAGCCCCGAGCGAAACTGGGAAGCAATAAACTCGATCCGCGAAGCCCCCATCGACACGCGCATCAGCCACCTCGCCGCGCGTCTCTTTTTCCGCGGCATCTATTTCCCGCAAATGAGCAAGCGGGCATGGATCAAACTCCTCTTCGACAACCGCAAACCCATCCTCAGCCTCACCCGCGAAGGGTTGCGCACCTGGCGCCGCTTCCGCAAACAAAAACGCCTCGTCGCCCGCGAAATTCAAACCGCGCAATAGCGTGTTCTCGTAACGCAGAAACTTGAGTCAGTGAGTCACCGAGTCAGGAATGGTTCGGCTGACCCGGCTGTAAACTTGTAACGCTGGTAACGCTTGGAAAGGGTGTTACACCCGTTACAGGCGTTACAGCCCTCGGTCAGTAATGGAAACTAAGGATTCGACATTAACCGAGGAAGCATCGCTTCCATTTGGTCGCCTATTTCCGAAACCTCATCGGTGAGCCTTTTTAGCTCGTGCCAATCGGTGGGATCGGCAGCCTGCAAGGCGTCGAATGATGCGAAGATCTTATTTGAGCGGTCGTTGAGTGAAGCGAAATCGGGATCGACCCCGTTAAAGGTAGCGTTAGTCATTGTATTATCCTCTCAATTTTTCCTCAGGGGAATTGCCGGATAACAAGATGAGCGAAATGCTTTGAAGGCTCAGTTAGCTATGGAGCAACGGTCGGTGCGGCCAATTGTCCTGTTACAGGCGGCTCGCAAAAACGGCAAGACAGTCGTTATGTATTCCAGCTTACATTTGTGAAAGCATTTAGTCGGTGCGCTGTCGCACATAGGAGAAAAATAAGTGCGGACGCACGACGTGTGCCGGATGCTCCGGGTGAGACAAACTTTCTTTGTTTCACGCTTGCGATGCAAGCTGTAACACTTGTAACGCCTGTAACACCCGTTACAAGGGTTACAGGCGTTACAGTTTTTTCCGACTGAAAAAGTATAATACTAGCGAACCGTGAAACGAGAAAGAGAACCGATAACAATCGAGAACATAAAAAAAGCCCACGCCGCGCGTAGGCGCGAGATTAGAAAGCGGCTGGCGGAATTTGCGGCGATCGGAAAGCGGGGAACCGACCGTAATCTTTGGGAAGAAATGACGTTTTGTTTTTTCACCGGCGGCTGTTCGGCTCGGATGGGGTTGAATGCTCTCGCTGCGGTCAAGCCGATCCTTTTGACGGGCGATCAGGATGCTCTTGCGAAGGCTCTGACGGGCGTTCATCGCTATCCGAACGCGCGGGCGCGTTACATCGTGGCTTCGCGCGAGTTTCTTCTTGAACATTGCGGCCTGCGGCTGCGTAAGAAACTTAACGGCTTTGATTGTCACTTTGAGCGGCGCGATTGGCTGGTCAAAGAGAAGGGCATCAAAGGGCTTGGTTACAAAGAGGCGAGCCATTATCTTCGCAACATTGGTTTTAGCGGCTATGCCATTCTCGATAAACATGTCCTGAACTGTCTCGCCGAGCTAAAAATAATTGACCAGCCAAAGCCACCAAACACCCGTGCGAGGTATCTAATGATCGAAGACCGAATGAAATGCTTAAGCAGCGAAACGGGAATTGACTTCGACGAGTTGGATCTCGTGTTGTGGTCGCTGAAAACCGATCTAATACTAAAGTAATCAGAGGTCGGCCACTGGGGCAGATGATGTTCAGCGCTTTTTCCAAACTGCTTCTTTCCATTAATAATTAATAATTTTTAATTAATAATTATTAATGAAAGAAAAACTAGATCGATCCGTATTTGCGGTATGAAGTTTAGGTATTTACCGGCAGATCTCTTTCATTTTTCCAGTGCGGCTAAATTTGCGCTCGCTGCCGTTCTCACTCTTCTTACGTTATTCGTTCCGGCATTCCCACAATCCGCAAACAGTGATGAAATTCGCGGTCTGATAAAACAGGGTATGAAACTCGCCCGCAACGGCTCGCTCTCCGATGCCGAATCGCTTTTGCGGCGCGCGATCAATCTTGATCCCGATCGGAGCGAAGCCAAGGTCGAACTTGCCTACGTTCTTGTCAAAAGCCGCCGCCTCGTCGAGGCCTACGACCTGTGCTTTCCCGTTGCAGAAAAGGAGCCGAACAATTCCCGCGCGTTCGCCGTCCTGGGAGCGATGCTGCTTTCGGCCGGCCGCTTTACCGAAGCTCGCAGATTTTTTGTCAATTCGGTCAGAATAAACCGGAAAGAGCATCTTGCATGGGCCGGCGTCGGGACGCTCGAATTTTACGAGAACAATATTGACAAAGCCTACGGCCTTCTTCTAAAAGCTCTTGATCTTAAATCCGACGAACCCGATTATCTTTTTGCCTGTGCTCAGACGGCCGCCCGCAGCGAACGCTATAAGGAAGCCGCCGCAATGTATAAGCACTTTCTGGCCGTGACAAACAACCTCGATGCCGACCGGCGCGAGCGCATCAAGGGGCTTATCAGATTTCTCGACATCCTCGGCCAGGCCGGCAGTCTTTATCAATCAGCCGGCGCCGACCAAACATCGGTGCCGTTTGAATTGGAGGGCGACCGTCCGATCATCAGTCTGCGCATAAACGACAGATCCGAACCGCTGCGTTTTGTTTTGGACACCGGCTCGGGAATTTCCGTTATTTCCGATTCGGCCTCCAAACGTCTTAGGATAAGTGCCGTCACAAAAGGCGGATACGCAAAAGGCATCGGCGGCGACGGCAAATTCCAGATCGTTTACGGCCTGCTAAAAAAAGTCGCAATCGGCGACGTCAGCCTAAAAAATGTGCCCGTCTATTTGCGAAAGTTCCACGGCAGCAACCAAAACGTTGACGGCTATATAGGCCTCGCCTTGATCTCAAAATTCCTGACGACGATTGATTATGGCAGCCGGACATTTGCGCTTACAAAAAAATCGGCCGACAAGCGCGAATTTAGCAAGAGCGACGCTCTTTCGCTGCCGCTCAGGCTCACGTCGAGTGGATTTTTGAGCGGCGAGGTCCAGCTTGAAGGCCTCGATACCATACTCAACTTCATCGTTGATACCGGTGCCAGTGTCTCAGTCATATCAAACCGCGTCGCCAAAACCGATGCGATCAGCCCGTTTGTCAATGACGAAAAAATGCGTGTCATCGGCTCGGCGGGCGTAACGGACGATGTGTCGTCGTTTCTGCTGCCAAGCATCACCTTTGGCAATCACACGCAGAACCGCGTCATGGCCGTCGCCCTTGATCTCGACATTATCAATGAGGCTGCCGGCTTTGAGCAGGCCGGGATCTTGGGCGGAAATTTTCTCAAAAATTACCGGCTTACCTTTGATTTCAAAAACTCCAAAGTTTTTTTTGAATCTATAGATGCGAAAAACTGATATGCTTTCGGTATCGGACACTCTTTATGTCCGGTCGTAAAGCATGAAACTCAGCCTCTATCTCGAAACCTCAGTCGTCGGAGCCTATCTCGACAACGGCGACCCGTTTCGACGCGACATAACGATCCGCTGGTGGGAACATGAACTTTCAGAATACCGCGTCTTTAGCTCGATCCTCGTCCAGCGCGAGATCGAACGCTTTGCCGAGCCGCATCGCTCAGGTTATCTCAATCTGATCCGCCCGCTCGAAAAACTCGACATCGCCGAAGAAGTCGCCATCCTCGCCGAGGGCTATATCGAACGCGGCATCTTTCACCGCAAATACATCGCCGACGCCGTCCATGTCGCTCTCGCCTCGTTTCACAAGATTGACTATCTCGTCACCTGGAACTTCGGCCACATCGCCAACGTCCGCAAACAGGCACGGCTAAGACTGTTCAACACCACCGCCGGCTTCTTTTCACCCGTAATAGTCACGCCGGAGTTTCTGGTTCACACCATTTAATAAAAAACCGGAAGCGACGAATCGCTTCCGGCGGTTGAGTTAGAAATTTGCAGGCAAGATGCCTGCCGCTCCGGTTATATTATTGATTTACCGTGGCTTCGGAAAATTTTGGAAGCGAGAATGACTGGTTAAGATAGACGCCGAATTCGGTGCCTGATTCGACCTTGGCTTCGGGGCCTTTTGTCATCTTTTCGCCGAGAAAACCGCCGCCGGCTCCGAGCAGGCCGCCGATCAGCGCGCCTTTGCCGCCGCCGATGGCTGCTCCGAGAATTGCCCCGCCGGCGCCGCCTCCTCCGATAAAGATCAGCTTGCGGTTGGACATTTTCTTGCCCGTTGCGGTGCCCTCATTGTCGCTCGAAGTCTTGCCTTCGAGATCGGTGAGCGAGCCGTTGATGGCGCGTGTTTTGCCGTTTGGCAGGCGAACTTGCGTAAAACTGACGCCGATCTCGCCCGGCTTGCCGCCTTTTGCGGCTGCTTTGACGGTGTCAACCCGGCCGGTGACGGTGCTGCCAACGGGCAGAACAACAACGCCGTTTGTCGAGTAAACAGGCTCGGTAATAGTAGCTGTAAAAGTGTTTCCCACTCTGGCCGTCTTTGAGCTAAGCGTCTCATTCATGCGGGCACGCATTGTTGTTCCGGTTTCGACCGTGTAAACGGGCACCTTGTAAACGATCTTTTTCTTTGCAACGGCCTTGCGTTTCAAGACCGGTTTTCTTGTCTGAGCGAAGGAATCACTTGCCCCGATCAATAAAATTAACGTCAAAAATGCTACAACGTTTTTCATTCTGAATATGTGTCTCATAGTTGCTCTCCTTTAGATCGATCGCATTGGGCGATCCTTTCAATGCCGTTTTCCGGCAGCAGATTTGAATGCAGACGGACAAAAATCGTTGCAAATTTTATATGCAAGCGATCAGTTTATTTAATCTTAAGAATACCACTGTTTTGCGAAACAATAAAAATATATTGGAATTTCTGAAATCACGGTTGATTAGAAGTATATTCCATTCGACAACTTAAGTTTTGAGATCCTCTTTCTGATTAACCCCCGGCGTAATAACCGGGGGTTAAGTTGTTAAAGAGACAAGTTTAACAAGTTTTTGCAGGAGAAAATTATATGCACTTTTTCGCGCCGGCCCTTCTTTTTTTACTGAACCTTCTTGATGGCTTGTTGACTATTATTTGGGTTCGGAACGGCGTGGCGACTGAGGCCAATCAGTTGATGGCACACCTATTGGACATAGGAAACTGGCCTTTTCTTGCCGTAAAGATCGGAATGGGCGCCTTTGCTGCAACCGTGCTCTATATCGGCGGAAAACGTCCGCTGGCGAGATACGGCCTGGCCCTTGTTCTGGCGATCTATGTCGGTTTGATGGGATTACACTTTTTTACAGGACTTACAGCATTCGGCTTTGTTTCAAATTCGGAGCTGCAAAACATAATTAAATTTCACGAAGATATATTCGCTCTCATAACATAACTCCTCTTTGAGCTTGTCTCGTAGCCCGCATGTTTCACTATGGAACACGCGGGCCTTTTTTTTCGTAATAGTAATACACAACGCGTTTGGGTTTTCGGCGCATCAAAAACTTGGTATTTTAATATTCGAGGCAGGATTTTAATTATGAAGAGGAATTCGGTTTATCAGATGTCGGCAAGGCAGATATTGCTTCTTGCATTCGCTTCGGCGTTGATCGCGGTCGGCACGACGGCACTGATCTATAATCTTAGCAGATTTTGGAACACGGACGCGGGCGCGGCGGTGACTTTGGCCGAGGAAACTCCGGTTAAAATATCCGACCCGGCAACCGTCTCGGATGAGCAAAACAATATCGAAGTTTACAAGACCATTTCGCCCGGCGTGGCTTTTATAAATACCACGTCGATCTCGCAGGACTGGTTTGGCGGCGTTCAGGAAGGCAAGGGCAACGGCTCAGGCTCGGTGATTGATGCAAACGGCAACATTCTGACCAACTTTCACGTCATCGAAGGCGCACAAAAATTGTCAGTGAGTTTTGGCGGCGATAAAACTTATCCCGCCACTGTCGTTGGAGGCGATCCCGATACCGATCTTGCCGTTATTAAGATCGATTCGCCGCCGGCGGGTCTAACTGTTGTTCCTTTGGGCGATTCGGATAAGCTGACGGTCGGGCAGAAGGTTTTAGCTATCGGCAATCCGTTCGGTCTTGATCGGACGCTGACGACAGGCGTTATTTCAGGTTTGCAGAGGCCGATCAGGGCACGAAACAACAGGCCGATCGACGCTGCAATCCAGACGGACGCGTCAATCAATCCCGGCAATTCCGGTGGGCCTTTGCTAGACAAATTTGGCCGGATGATCGGCATCAATTCGCAGATATTGTCGCCAGCAGGCGGCTCGGTCGGCGTCGGTTTTGCCGTTCCGGTCAATACCGCAAAGCGCATAGTTCCGCAGCTCCTTCAATTTGGCGAGGTCAGACGGCCAAAACTCGGAGCCAGCCTTCGTCCAGTTGCCGACATCAGCGCGCGGCTGCCGGTCGAAGACGGTTTGGTTATTATGAATGTTGTTCAAGGCTCGTCGGCGTCGAACGCCGGGCTGCGCGGACTTTCGCAGGATGCGGGCGGCAGCATAGCGCTGGGCGACATTATTATTTCGATAGACGGTGAAAAAATGAATAGCTCTGACGATCTTTTCCGCTATCTCGACAAAAAACAGATTGGCGATACGATTCAGGTTACGGTTTTCCGCAACGGCGCCAATATTGTCAGACCGGTTAAGCTGCTGCCTACGCAATCCAGCGTTCGGCCAACTCGCCGAATCCAGTAGAAGTTAATAATGTAAACTAAGCAGCGTTGCGTTTGAGACCGCGCTGCTTTTTTATGATCGAACTAAATGATTTTTATAACGACGGTACGGGATGGATATGCCGTCACTGCGAAAGCGAGCTAAAACCAAATGAAAGTTTGTCGCAACATTCGCGGGCTTTCCTTGAAGGTGAAGCCGAGAGCAAATCGCCTGAGCTTGAAAATCGGGCACTCGCAAAGTGGATGGATAAAACTCAAATGCACCTTATATGCCCGCGATGTGGAGTCGTCGAGGCAGTCGAGAAGTTCTAAACTTTGCGCAAGCCCGCGCGTTAGCAAGGGCGATATACTCGACGTCGATTGTATCGCCCTTGCTAACGCGCAGGCTTGTGCATTTTGTTAAGATGTAATCGATGCTGCAAAACGAGTTGGAAACCGCGATCGCGACGGCGCGTCTTGCCGGAAAAACGATCCTCAAACATTACGCCGAAGAATTTGAGACCGAGCAGAAAATCGGAGCCGATAATCTCAGCGAACCGGTAACAATTGCCGACCGCGAAGCAAGCCGTATTATTGTTGACGGTTTGGCTTCGGCTTTTCCTGACGACGGAATATTGTCGGAAGAAGAGATAGACGATCTTGAACTGCGCATGTCGAAACGGCGTGTTTGGATAATCGATCCGATTGACGGAACCGCCGGTTTTGTAAAGAAGGATGGTGACTTCGGCGTTCAGATCGGCCTTGCCGAGGACGGCGTTCCGGTTGTCGGAGTTGTTTATTTGCCTTTTCATGATGTGCTGAGCTATGCCGTCAAGGCTGAAGGCTCATTTACTATTAAAGGTGACGGCAAACCGGTTTGGATGCAAACGTCCGATGTCGGGGTGTTGGCCGATATGACATTGGCGATGTCGCGCGATCATCCGAGTTCGAGAATGGCACGCATCATCGAGTATTTTGCATTTAACGGAACAGTCCGGCGCGGTTCCGTCGGCCTGAAGGTCGGCCTTATTGCCGACAGGACCTGTGACATTTACATTCACCCTAGCCCGCGAACAAAACTGTGGGACACGTGCGCTCCGCAAATAATTCTTGAGGAAGCAGGCGGACGCTTTACCGATCTTTTCGGATATGAAATGCGTTACGACAGCGCCGATCTGCAAAATCGCAACGG
>JAYVFJ010000104.1:0-4192 GCA_043773225.1 Chloracidobacterium sp. | reverse complement strand
CCGCCGTCCTCGGTTCGCCCGCCGCAAGTCGATGTGTAATAAGCATTTATCGGCTTCCCATTGTATGTGGCGACGATGCCGCGAGTGGATTGCACGGCCTGCGTTCCCATCTTTGTTTCGATCGAAACGCCCTTGTAAACCTGCGACCAGACAGTCGGCACCATGTCAAAACCTTTCACGCCATAGTTGCCAATATTTGCGATCGCGTAGGTTCGAGCAGCGACGGCCTGCGCCTTTTGCGCTTCGAGAGCGGGCAAGCCAAGCTCGCTCGGCACAACACCGAGCAAATAATCTTCGAGCGGCACGACGTTTACAACTGTGAGCGAGCCGCGCGAATTAACAAAAACCTCGAGCTTGCCGCGATACGCCTTGCCGTTGAGACGTACGGGATTTGCGCGTTCGTTGAGCGAACCAAATGCGACGGATTTGAGCGAAGAATATTTTGCCGTCTCGCTTGGCCCGTTGATGATAACCTCACGCAGATTCGGGTCAAACGTATCTGTCACGATTGGCTGTGTCGAGCCGGTCGATTTGGTCAGGCTGCGAACTTCGCTCTTGCCAGCCGACTTTAACTGCTGCGATAGAGCAAGAGCATCTGCCGAAACCACCAACTTTTTCTCCGTAACGACAATCGCATCCTCAAAGCCCTTCTCCGTAAGTTTTGCTTTCAGTTTGTCGGCGTCGGGGATCGTTTCTTTGACCGTGCCGACCCAAACTTTCCACGTATTCGTCGCCGTATCGAGGCTAACGAGAGCAGTCTCACTCGTCGTCTCGCGGAGGTCTTTCGCGAGGTCATTCGCCTCAATTTGCGTCGGCAGATTCTGAAATTCTATCCGGTAATTCTCGATCTCCGGCGGCCGATAAGCCCGCGCCGAAACCGTAACTTTGTTTGTCGCGAGCAGCCTGCTCGGTTCATCAGGGCTGACCGCAACCAACGACGAATCGCCCGTCGTGATCGCCACCGAACTTGCATTGGTTGATAAACCGATGCGGATAAGCGGCTCACTTGCTAAATTGAAATACTCATAATCCCAAACAGCAAAAGTTGATAAATGCGTAAACAGTATGACAGCTACAAGTGAAACGACGCGCAAATACATGCTTCTTATAATAGGACTATAGGCCTTTTGTGGCAATAATTTAAGGCTCTTGACAGTTTATACACTTTTGCATATATTATTAACTATGAGTTGGCATACATAGTTGGACTCATATAATAATATGAGAAACATTATTCCGGTAACCGATCTTCAACGCCAGGCGGCGCAGGTTTTGATTGACGTAAATGCTTCGTCGGAACCGATCATCATCACCCAACGCGGCAAGCCGTCTGCTGTCTTGATTTCGGCCAAGAGATACGCTGAGATCGAAGAGGACCTCGCGGCATTTGACGATCTTGAACTCGAGCGGCTGATCGCAGAGGGTGAAAAAAATATCGCAGAGGGTAATACGCTCTCCCACGAAGAGGTTAAACGCCGGCTCAATTACCCCGGATAACCGATGGCCGATCTAATATGGACATCGGCAGCATTCCGCGTACTGGAGATACTACCGCAGGCAATTGCTTTTGGAATATTTCGTCAGACAGAACTATTGCGCGACTTTCCAGAATTAGGCTCTCTTATTAATCGGCCAAAACATTTGTCAAAATACCGGCAACTTATCCATAAGAAAACATTTCGGATAATTTATCGTTTCGATAGAGTCGAGAACTGCGTCCGAATTGTGCATCTTCAAAACTGCCGGCAGAAATTTCCGTCCGCAAGGCAGATGAAAAGAGCACTCGAAGAGAAAGGCGGTTTGCCGCTTGATTGAATAAAAATATCGAAAGGCTTGATCAAAATTTGAAACTGATCTTTCCCGTCAAAAAGCCTGACGGATCACGCATTATCGGTAAGCTTCGCTATTGGTGGTGTTGGTTCGTAGCCGGCTCGCTGCTTTTGTTAATCGCCACGCCCGCGCTTATTTTTTTGTGGATCATCAACCGGCGAATATGGCTTTATCCTCTTGCACAGTGGGGTGCGAAAACGTGGCTTCGAGCGTGCGGGGCAAGGGTCAATGTTACGGGCATCGAAAACCTCGAAGATGACCGCTCTTATGTTTTCATTTCCAACCACCGTTCATATCTCGACACGGCGACGCTTTTTTTCTGTGCCGGAAAAAAGATGGGCCTCGTCGCAAAAAAAGAGTTGCTAAAGGTGCCGGTTTTTGGTCAAGGGTTGAGCTTTGTCCACATTATCGCGATAGACCGCACAAACCCCGAACGTGCCCGCCAGTCAATGGAAAAGGCGCGTGAGGTGATGAGCAAGGGCTATTCATTCGGCGTTTTTGCCGAAGGCACACGAGCGATGCCGGGCGAAATGCTGCCCTTCAAGAAAGGAGCGTTTCATCTTGCACTGCAAACCAATTCACCTATCATTCCCGTCGCAATAAAAAACACCGACTGGATGATGGGCAAAAAAACAGGCGTCGCATATCCGGGCGAGATCGAAATGGTGCTGCTGCCGCCAATCGAAACCGCCGGCTGCGATCTGATGGAATTGTTGATAAAGACACGAACGGCAATCGCGAACGAACTTAGAAATGAGATGTTAGATGCTAGATGCTAGATGTCAGATAATTTATTTCTCATATCTAACATCTAACATCTAGCATCTCACTTCTCACTTGTTTTTTGGAGTCGGACTGACAATTTCCTCTTCATCAAGTATCTTCACATCGCTGCGGCCTAATTTGTAATTGGTGTATTTCACACGCATTCTGATCTTTGTAACCGAGCCGTTGTCGAAAACGAGTTCCTCGTCAGCGCGTGCGTCTGACGGAAACCAATATTTGCCGTCGATTTGTTCGCGCGTCGTCTCGACAATCGGGAACTTGTTCTTTTTTGTCTCAGGCACCGCTTTTCCCCTCGCCTTTACGATCATCAGGTCATCGACATCGACCCAGATTCGCCCGGTGAAGAGCCGCAGTTTCGTTTTGCTCGGATCGGGAATAACCTTTGGCGTCACGTCGAAAACATACAGATTAAGTTCGTCTATGTGCTCGATTCCGACATAGGAAAAATTGTATTGCGAAACGGTTTGGGGCTCGAGAGCAAACGCATTGACACCGCCGAGATCTTCGAGATCCTCAGGCGTGACCATGCCGGGCGGCGTAGTCGCAACGGGAGCAAACAGAACCTTTTCAAAACGCGTCCCATCAGACTCGAACGTCATAAACGAATCGCGCCGATATGTCCCCGCGATCTGACCGCCTAGTCCGATGATATTAACAGTCGCAAAACGATTGAATACATAATTCGTGAGACCCGAGCGAAACTCGCCTTCATTCGCCGTAAATTTCTTGACTATCCGCTCGATCTCAACCGAACTCAGGTCTTTTTTGACAACTCCCGCCGCCTGCCCATACGATGCAACAACCGCAGCACACAAAACGACAAACAATAACATCAACGATCTTTTCATCATTTCACCATTATCCAATATAACAAGAAAATAGATGCTTCAGATGGGTGAAAAGTTGACTTGAATGCACAAGCTTCTGTGAGGTGCGAAGAGCGGGGGCAAGCCCGCCTTCCAGACTGCAAGTGATTTACGGTTTGTTATTCTTCCCAACTTGATTATTAACCAAGCTAAAAAAACACCACTCAAGTTCCCCCAGAACAGTCAGGAAGGCGGGCTTGCCCCCGCTCTTTCAATTGGAAATCTCAACTCTTCCCTCAGAAACCGCCACTCGCGGATCGCCTTCGTTAAACATAATGCGGTTAAACATCAACGACGAGAAAGAACCGACCTTTCCAACCGCTGTGAACCTAAGATTCAAAAGCACCCCGTCACCGTCTATCGGCATTGCGCCATAAACGACGACTCTCAACAGCCCCGGCTCCGTCGCATTCGTCACAACCGAAAGCCCTCGGCTGACAGTTCCGGTGAGATCGGCCGCGATTGTCTGCGGCTGGATCACACTCGGGTCATACCTGAGATCGAATTCATAAGAGATAATCCCCTTATTCGCGGCACCTTTAACACTGACCGGAACAACGATCTCTTTGTTCGTCGAAGCTGCAATTTGCGGCAGACCAACAGCAATCGTCTAACCGGCCCACTGCCCACTGCCCACTGACCACTGCCGTCTTCACTCTCGACTCTCGACTCTCCACTCTCGACTCTTCCCAACGGCCTCGGCCCGACAG
>JAYVFJ010000103.1:0-6037 GCA_043773225.1 Chloracidobacterium sp. | reverse complement strand
TTTCGTGCTTTGCCCGCATAAATGAGTTCGGCTTTATCGAGTCGCCCTATCGCCGCGTGGTCGATGGCCGCGTGATCGAATACGTAAGAATTCACAACGGCGGCGACACCAAGTTCAAGCCGCGTGAACACGTGCCGCAGGAAGATGTCGAAAAGGCAAACAAAAAGGTCGCCAAAGACGGCGGCAAAGAGGCCGAATTTGAGCCGTTTCCGTTTTATCTTACGGCCTGGGAAGAAGATAAATGGATCATCGGCCAGGCGAATATCGAGCTTGACGCCAAAGGAAATATCGTCAACCAACGTAATGCTGCCCGGCAAAAGGGTGAGTTTATCACCGCCGATAAGATGGACACGCAGTATATGGACGTCAGCCCGAAACAACTCGTTTCGGTCGCCGCGTCGCTTATTCCGTTCCTCGAAAACGACGACGCCAACCGTGCGTTGATGGGTTCGAACATGCAGCGTCAGTCCGTGCCTCTGCTTCGCGCCGAGTCGCCCTATGTCGGAACCGGTATGGAAAAGATCGCCGCCCGCGATTCGGGTGCGGTCGTTATCGCAAAACGCGACGGCGTCGTTGATTTTGTCGATTCCGAGCGAATTATCGTAAAGGCCGACCATCAGGTTGACGGCACGATCTCGCGCGAAGTGACGGCGGATATTTATTCGCTTGTTAAATTCAAGCGTTCAAATCAGAACACCTGTATCAACCAGCGGCCGATCGTCGAGGTCGGCGAACGTGTCAAGAAAGGACAGGTAATTGCAGACGGGCCTTGCACCGATCGCGGCGAACTCGCATTGGGACGCAACGTGCTGGTCGCATTTATGCCGTGGCGCGGTTACAACTTTGAGGACGCGATCCTCGTTTCCGAGCGGCTCGTCAAGGACGACTACTATACGTCTATCCACATCGAGGAGCTTGAGATCGAGGCCCGCGATACAAAACTCGGCCCTGAGGAGATCACACGCGATATTCCGAATATAGGCGAGAATATGCTCCGCGACCTCGACGAATCGGGCATTATCCGCATCGGCGCACAGGTCAAGCCGGGCTCGGTTCTGGTCGGAAAAGTCACGCCAAAGGGCGAAACGCAGCTGACTGCCGAAGAAAAACTGCTTCGAGCCATCTTTGGCGAAAAAGCCGGCGACGTAAAGGACGCTTCGCTCAATTGCCCGCCGGGAATTGATGGAACCGTTGTTGACGTTCAGATTTTTACCCGAAAGGGACAGGACAAGGACGAACGCAGCCTCGACATCGAGGGCATGGAGGAAGAAGATTTCCAACGTGACCTCGAAGATGAAATGCGAATCCTGCAAGAGCAGCGTGACGAACGCATCTACGAGCTTTTTGAGGGACGCAAACTAAATGAAGATCTGAAGGACGGCAAAGAGGTCATTCTCAAAAAGGGCACAATGCTCAAGCGCGATATGCTCGCCGAGATCGACATCAAGCTGCTTGGCAAAGCCGAGGTCTCATCAGGCCGCATTGATACCGCCGCCGAGGTCAAGCAATACCAGCAGCGGACCGAGCGTCAGATCAACATCTTGCGCGACATTTACGACGAAAAGATCACCAAGCTCAAACAGGGCGACGAATTGCCGCCGGGCGTGATCAAGATGGTCAAGGTCTTTGTCGCCATGAAACGCAAACTCTCTGTCGGCGACAAAATGGCCGGACGCCACGGCAACAAGGGCGTTATCGCCCGCATCCTGCCGGAAGAGGATATGCCGTATTTGCCGGACGGAACGCCGGTCGAGATCGTGCTTAATCCGCTCGGTGTGCCATCGCGTATGAACGTCGGCCAGATTCTCGAAACGCATCTTGGTTGGGCCGCCCGCGTTCTCGGCCTGCATTTCGCAACGCCCGTTTTTGACGGTGCCGGTGAAGAGGAGATCAAGGGATACATCGGCCTGGCAAACGCGAAATACGACGAGCTCGGCATTCCGGCTTCGGTCGGCCCATCGGGCAAGACGCGTCTCTATGACGGCATGACGGGCGAGCAGTTCGAGCAAAAGGTGTGCGTCGGCTACATCTATATGCTCAAGCTGTCGCACCTTGTGGACGACAAGATCCACGCCCGCTCGATCGGCCCTTATTCGCTTATCACGCAGCAGCCGCTGGGCGGCAAGGCTCAATTCGGCGGACAGCGTTTTGGCGAAATGGAAGTTTGGGCACTCGAAGCCTACGGCGCGGCTCACATCCTGCAGGAATTGCTGACATGCAAATCCGACGACGTGGCCGGACGCTCAAAGATATATGAAACGATCGTCAAGGGCGTTTCAAACTTCGAGCCGGGCATTCCCGAATCGTTCAACGTGCTGGTGCGCGAGCTGCAGTCGCTCTGCCTAGACGTCGAGCTTATTCAGGCAGATCAGATTGATCCTGACGAGATCGTCGCCGGCGTGGATGCGCTTGTGGGTGTTGATTAGTTTTTTTGAAAATCGTGGGACAGAGGCAAAATATGCCAATAAGTCCATTATTTACACCATTTAGACTGTCCCGCAGATGAATGGGACAGTCTGGGACAGTTGGGACACGTCGGAGAGGCAGGCTGCCAGCCTGCGTGTGGTAGCAAATAGAAAAAAGAAACGCAGGCTGGCAGCCTGCGTTCCGACAAAAAATATGTTTCGATTTAATAACGATAACAAAACGCAATTAACGACCAATTACGAAGCGATCCGCATCTCTCTGGCGTCGCCTGAGAAAATACGTTCGTGGTCGCACGGCGAGGTTACAAAGCCCGAAACGATCAATTACCGCACCTTTAAGCCGGAGCGTGACGGTTTGTTTTGTGCCCGCATCTTTGGCCCGGTTTCGGATTGGGAATGTCTCTGCGGCAAATACAAGCGGATGAAACACCGCGGCGTTATCTGCGACAAATGCGGCGTCGAGGTCACACAGAGCAAGGTTCGCCGCGAGCGGCTCGGCCATATCGAATTGGCTTCGCCGTGTTCACATGTGTGGTTCTTTAAGGGACTGCCTTCGCGTATCGGCCATCTGCTCGACATCACGCTCCGCGATCTCGAAAAAATTCTTTATTTTGAGACATATATCGTCGTTGACGAGGGCGATGTGCCCGACCTCAAACAGAAAGACCTGCTCAACGACGAGCGATTTCGTGAGTTGACGCGCGATTATCCAAATCAGTTTGTCGCCAAGATGGGTGCAGAGGCGATCAAAGATCTGCTCGCCCAGATCGACATCGCCGAACTCGTCGAAGACCTTCGCGGCAAAATGCGTGAGGAAACGTCGCAGCAGAAAAAGCTCAAGTATTCCAAACGTCTGAAGGTGTCAAACTCATTCCTGCGCAGCGGCAATAACCCGCAGTGGATGATCCTCGACGTTCTTCCGGTCATTCCGCCCGAGCTTCGCCCGCTTGTGCCGCTCGACGGCGGACGCTTTGCGACATCGGACCTCAACGATCTATATCGCCGCGTTATCAACCGCAACAACCGTTTGAAGAAACTCATCGAACTTCGCGCTCCCGAGGTCATCGTCCGAAACGAAAAGCGTATGCTTCAGGAAGCGGTTGACGCTTTGTTTGATAACGGACGGCGCGGCCGTGTGCTTCGCGGTGCAAACAATCGTCCGTTGAAATCACTGTCCGGAACGCTCAAAGGCAAACAGGGGCGTTTTCGTCAGAATCTGCTCGGAAAACGTGTGGATTATTCGGGACGTTCGGTAATCGTCGTTGGCCCGGAATTAAAACTACATCAATGCGGCTTGCCAAAGAAAATGGCTCTGGAACTTTTCAAGCCATTTATTTACAACAAGCTGGAAAAGGACGCCCATGCCGCGACGATCAAGCAGGCACGCGAAATGGTTGAGCGTCAGGAGCCGATCGTTTGGGATATTCTCGAAGAGGTCATTCGCGAGCATCCGGTTCTTCTCAACCGTGCTCCGACGCTTCACCGTCTTGGCATTCAGGCCTTTGAACCTGTTCTGGTCGAGGGCAAGGCGATCAAGATCCATCCGCTCGTCTGTACGGCGTTCAACGCCGATTTTGACGGCGACCAGATGGCTGTTCACATTCCGCTCTCGGCTGAGGCACAGATCGAAGCGAGCGTTCTCATGCTTGCGTCGAATAATTTGCTTTCGCCGGCAAGCGGCCAGCCGATCGCCGTTCCTTCACAGGACATCGTTCTTGGTTGTTACTATTTGACGCTCGCACGCGATGAGATGAAAGGCGAGGGCAAAGTTTTCGGCTCGATCGACGATGTGCTTCTGGCGCTCGATGCCGGAGTGCTCGAAACGCAAACCAAGATCAAGCTGCGTTGGCGCGGCGACCTGATTGACCTGACGCTCGAGCACAACACACAGGACGTAATGCGTGCCACGGCACGCGAAAAGGTTGATCTCATTCTTGATACCACCGCTGGGCGGGTGATCTTTAATGAGCGTCTGACGCGCGACGGCTTGCCGTTCGTCAATGGCGTAATGAAGAAAAAGGGCCTGCAAAGCCTCGTCACATTCAGCCACCTTAAGTTAGGCCACGAACAGACCGTCAATCTGCTCGACGATCTCAAGGCGATGGGCTTTCTCCACGCGACAAAGGCCGGCGTTTCGATCGGTATTGACGATATGGTTACCCCGGCTTCGAAGAAGGGCATCATCGAGAAGGCTCTCAAGGAAGTGGACAAACTTCGCAAGCAGTATGAAGATGCGACCATGACCGACATGGAACGCACCAACAAGGTCACCGCGATCTGGTCCGACGTGACCGATCATGTGGCAAAAGAAATGTTCGCGGCGATGCACACTCGCGAAAAGGAACGTAAAGAGTTGAACCCGATCCTCGTCATGGCCGATTCCGGTGCCCGAGGTTCGGACGCACAGATCCGGCAGCTCGCCGGCATGCGCGGCCTGATGGCAAAACCGTCGGGCGAGATCATCGAAAATCCGATCCTGGCGAATTTCCGCGAGGGCCTCGACGTGCTGCAATACTTTATCTCGACGCACGGCGCGCGAAAAGGTTTGGCCGATACGGCACTCAAAACGGCCGATTCGGGTTATTTGACACGTCGTCTGGTTGACGTGGCGCAGGACGTGATCGTTTCCGAACAGGATTGCGGAACGCTACGCGGCGTTTGGGCCGAGGCAATTATCCGCAACGGTGAAGAGGTCGAGTCGCTTCGAGACCGCATCGTCGGCTGCACATCACTCGATGACATCGTCGATCCGGTTGACGGCTCGGTGATCGTGGAAGCAAATACCGAGGTCAACGAAGATCTTGGGTCAAACGTTCAGCTTTCGGGCCTGCAAAAAGTGAAAATACGCTCGGCCCTGACCTGCGAATCGCGACGCGGCATCTGCGTAAAATGCTATGGCCGCAACCTTGCAACCGGAAACACGGTCGAGATCGGCGAGGCTGTCGGCGTTATCGCCGCACAGTCGATTGGCGAACCGGGCACCCAGCTAACGATGCGCACATTCCACGTTGGTGGAACTGCTCGTCTTGAACAGGAAACCAAGCACGTCGCGGCGATGGACGGAGTGGTCAGATATCTCGGTGACCTCAAGGTCGTCAAGAACCGAAACGGCGAGATGGTCTCGATGCGTCGTCAATCGGAGCTCGCACTTGTTGACGAACGCGGCCGCGAAGTTGCTCATTACAAGGTAGTTTACGGTGCCGAGGTTCACGTCAAGGATGGCCAAAAGGTCAAAGAGGACGATGTGCTTGTCACTTGGGATCCGTTCACATTTGCCATTTTGACCGAGGTCAAGGGAATCGTAAAATATCAAGACCTCAAGGAAGGCAAAACGGTCGAAGAAGAGATCGATAAAGTCACCGGGCAGAAGCGTCTTGTGGTAAAGGATTCGGATGAGAAAAATCAGCCGCGTCTCGAAATTCGCAGCGGCAGCAAGGTTCAAAAGACCTATCAGATGCCTATCCGTGCTAACCTGATCGTCGAAGACGGCCAGGCTGTCGAGCCGGGCGACGTGATCGCAAAAATTCCGCGTGAAACCACAAAGACAAAAGATATCGTCGGCGGTCTGCCGCGTGTCGTTGAGCTTTTCGAAGCGAGGCGTCCGGGCGAAA
>JAYVFJ010000102.1:0-18157 GCA_043773225.1 Chloracidobacterium sp. | reverse complement strand
TCAGGAAAATTAATATTTGCTGAGCCGTCTTTAAAAGGCTTTTATGAATTAGCCAAACGATCGCGAGTTTATATCGGCGGCGACACCGGCCCAACGCACATCGCCGTCGCCGCCGGAGCACCGGTTGTCGGGCTTTTCGGCCCGACCGAATGGTGGCGAAACGGCAGCCCAAACCCCGACGACATCTGCGTCGAACGAACCGACATCAACTGCCGCACCGATTGCCACCGCCGCACATGTTCAAAATGGATCTGCATGGACTCTGACGTCGTTGCAGTTTTCGCAGCAGTCGCCAAGAGAGTGAATAGTGAAAAACTAAAAGTGAAAAACTAGAGGTAAAACGCTTTTCACTTTTCACTATTAGTTATTAACTAAATGGACAAACGCACATTACAGCGCCTTCGTGTCCCGCTCGGATTTTTGTTCGCGGCGGTGTTTCTATGGTTTGCAGAACCGTCAATTACGAGTCTCATTATCGGTGTCGCGATTGCGGTTATCGGAGTTGCGATCCGTGCATGGGCGTCGGGGCATATTCGCAAAGCGAGCGTTCTTGCCGTGACCGGGCCGTATGCCTACACGCGAAATCCGCTTTACGTCGGCAGCTTTATCATGGGCCTCGGATTTACGATCGTGGCAAATGTTTGGTGGCTGGCGTTAATATTTATTGCGCTGTTCATCGGCATCTATTTACCCGTTTTGCGCGTCGAAGCAGAAGACATCCGCCGCATTTTTGGCGAAGATTTTGATGAGTATGAACGAAATGTTCCTTTGCTAATACCGCGACCAACTCCATGGAAAAAACGGCGCGCAAATTTTGATTTCGGGCTATACTTGCAATATCGGGAATATCGCGCCGCGATCGGAGCGATGACCGCCGTCGCCATTTTGGCCGCGAAATTATATTTTTGATTCAAGCGAAATGAAATCTGTGATTTACAAAACGATAATGCTCACGGCCTTGAGTTTAGCCGCCTCTTTCCTCGGTTTTGCTCAACCGGCGCCGACGCCGACGGCAAAAATGTTCGCCGGCGAGACGCTCAAATTCGAGGGCAAAGGCAGTAAATTAAAGCTCAGCATGACTGTTGCTGATCTCACGTTCACTGCATCGTCGGTGCCGAATTCAAACAACCTCGTGATAAAATCCGAGGCAGTTTCCAAAGGCTCGCTGCTCAAATTATTTCGTTACAGTTTTCTTCAGCGATACGAATCGACCGCCGATCTTAACTCTTTCCGAATTTTAAAAACGACAAAGCACGATGTCCAAAAACAACGCGTCCGCGACAGCGAGGCCGTTTTCGATTACGCAGAAAAAAGAGTAAGTTACACCGAGACCGATCCCAATGACCCAAACCGTCCGCCGCGAAAAATAGCGTCCGCCATCGGCGAACAGATGCATGACATGATCTCGGCGATCTACGCGATGCGGATGATGCCGCTCGCTGTCGGAAAAAAATTTGAGCTTACGGTCAGCGATACCGGCCTCGTTTACAAAGTTCCGGTCACAATAACCGCCCGCGAACAGCAAAATACAGTGCTAGGAAAAGTCTGGTGCTTTCGCGTCGAGCCCGAAATTTTCGGCAAAGACCGCCTCATCGAACGCGACGGCAAAATGATCATCTGGATGACGGACGACCCCCGCCACACACCTGTCCGCTCGCAAATAAAAACCGAATGGGGCAAATTCGACATCAAGCTCAAATCTTCATCCGTCAAGTAGTTCTGGCTAGTAGCTCGCAGCTAGCAGCTAGTGGCTGGCACTTAATTTCCAGCCGCTAGCTGCCAGCTACTAGCCGCTAGCAATAAACCGCAGCTTGTAAGTTCTGCCAAAAGGCCGCATACTTTAAGATTGCGGTTTTTGTGTTATGGAAAAGAAAGCAGTTAAAAAAGCGGCAGTCAAAAAGAAGGCCGTTGCCAAACCGAAAGAGATAAAACCAACTTCGCCCTGGACAGAAGTGGCGACTTCGCCTGTAAAAAAACGCGCAAAGTCAGCCGCCAAAGCGGTAGCAGCCAAGCCCGTCAAAGCGAAGAAAACCAAGTCAGAAGCGGGAGCGATAGCGACTGGGTCATCGCCTAAGAAGAAAACAGTAAAAGCCAAAACAACAACCCTCGACGCAACTGCCGAAATCGCCGCCGCCGATCCGAAAGTTGAATTGTCGCCTGTGTTCAAAACACTCGCCGCGCCAACTCTGCCCGAATTGGTGCGCGAAAATCGTGCCCGCCTGATGATGCAGACGCCGACGAGTCTTTATTTCTACTGGTCGGTCCGCGAAAATCCGTATCATCTGCTCCGAAAAGCTTTTGGCGACGATCTGGGCAGTTACACGCTCGTGCTCAAGCTGACCGAACTGCACAGCGGCACCGAGAAAATTCACCGCGCTGAGGCCGAAGGGAACTGGTGGTTCGACGTCCAGCCCGACGGAAAATACGAGGCCGAGATCGGATTTTACGCTCCGAACCGCCCTTACTTTCGCGTCATATATTCGAACACGATTGAGACGCCGCGACGCAATCCGTCGCCTCGTCAGGCGACCGAAGCCGACTGGAAAGTTCCCGCGCATAAATTCGCCGAGGTGTTAGAAGTAGCCGGATTTTCGCAGGACGCCTTCGACGTAGCGATGGCCGGCGACGATTACGAGACGTCCGAACAGGTCACGCACACGGCTTTCAAAAATTTTATCGGCACAAACGGTTTCGACCTGCGCGGCATCGCCGCCGAGGACATTCGCTACTCGCTGATGGCGTTGGCTTCCGGTTTGAAGATAGACGATCTGCGTTCAAGGATCAGCCCCGCGCTGTTTGCGATTCTGCAGGCGAACAAAAATACAATCGCAGGCAACAAGGCGATGAACGTCCTGACCGAATATTTCGACATCAACGAAGCCGAATTCACCGAACACAAATACGGCTCCGCCGTTTACGGCGCAAGCCTCGTAAATTTCCCGCGAACGCTCACGACACGCCGCGTCGCTCCGATCAGTTCACACAGTTTTCGTTAATAAATGATAGATTCAAACAGGATGGACAGGATATACAGGATATTTTTTTCTTATCCTGACCATCCTGTCTATCCTGTTTAATTTTTTATGCCCGTCGGATATTTCAGCCTCATCCTCCACGCTCACCTGCCGTTCGTGCGGCATCCCGAATACCCCGAATTTCTCGAAGAAGACTGGCTCTACGAAGCGATCACCGAAGTTTATCTTCCACTTATTTTCATATTCCAAAGCCTGCACGAGGCGGGCGTCAAGCCGCGCCTTGCGATGAACGTCTCGCCGCCGCTGTGCGAGATGCTCGCCGACGAAATGCTCCAGACGCGATACACCGCACATCTCGAAAATCTGATCGAGCTTGCAAAAAAAGAACTGCACCGGACAAAAAGCGAGTCGGTCAATTTTCACGATGTCGCAAAAATGTATGTCGAAAATCTGACGGCGTCGCTCGACCTCTGGAACAACCGCTACAAACGAAATCTCATTAACGCATTTCGCGAGCTTCACGACGAAGGCGTCATCGAGATCATCACCTGCGGCGCGACGCACGGCTTTTTGCCGCTGATCTCAACGCCCGAAGCGCGCCGCGCGCAAATACAGATCGCCGTCGCGAATTACAAAAAACATTTTGGCGCTCAGCCGCGCGGCATCTGGCTGCCCGAATGTGCGTATGAGCCGGGCGTCGAAGATCTATTGAAAGACGCCGGCATCGAATATTTCATTTCCGATACACACGCGATACTTTACGGCGACCCGCGACCGCGTTACGGCGTTCACGCTCCCGTAGTTTGCCCGAACGGCGTCGCCGTTTTCGCACGCGACGTCGAGACGAGCCAGCAGGTCTGGTCTGCTGAGATCGGCTATCCGGGCAACGCCGTCTATCGCGAATTCTACCGCGACATCGGCTGGGATGCGCCGATCGAATATCTCAAACCGCACCTCCACGAAGACGGCAACCGCCGACATCTCGGACTAAAATATCACCGCATCACTGGCCGCGACGTGCCACAAAATCACAAAGAGCCATACATTCCCGCGCTAGCCCGCGAAAAAGCAGCCGAGAACGCCGCGCACTTCATCGGCGAGCGAATAAAACAAGCTCACAAATTAAGAGAAACTTTCGAGGGCCACCCGCCGCTCGTCGTCTCGCCCTACGACGCCGAGCTATATGGGCACTGGTGGTATGAAGGCCCGCAGTTCATAGATTTCTTTTTCAAAAAACTCCACTTCGATCAAACTGAAATACAGCCAATAACGCCCGGCGATTTTCTCGACTCCGGCCTGCCCATCCAGATTCAAAAACCAACCGCCTCAAGCTGGGGCGAAGCCGGCTATTACAAAGTCTGGCTCAACGAAAACAACTCGTGGATGTATCCCTACCAACACGACGCCGAACGCCGGATGACCGCCTTCGCGGACAAGTTCAAAGTTCAAAGTTCAAAGTTCAAAGTTGCGGAAAGTGGACAGGAAACTTCTTCCAACCTTGAACCTGGAACCTTGAACTTTGAACCGCGGGTTCGCGTTTTGAACCAGCTCGCCCGCGAACTCCTCCTCGCCCAATCCTCCGACTGGGCGTTCCAGATCTACCAGGGCACGACGGTCGAATACTCGACCCGCCGCTTCCAGTCGCACATCCACCGCTTCAATCTTCTTGCGAATATGCTCGATTCACTCTCGACTCTCGACTCTCGACTCTCCACTGAAAGCCTCGACCTCCTAACCGAGATCGAATCCCGCGACAACATCTTCCCCGAGATTGACTATCGTATCTATTGCAGCTAGCAGCCAGGAAGGAAATTTAACCACAGATAAACACAGATAGACACAGATAAAAGAGTTAAGAATTTGATCTGGTTTTTATCTGTGTTCATCTGTGTTCATCTGTGGTTAAATTTCTTTCGTTCACTGTCGGAAAACCACGTCATATTCGGAAAGTTAGGTCATATTCGGAAAGTTACGTCATATTGAGAAAGTTACGTCATATCCGGAAAGTTGGCATATCAATTTATAAAAACCTGCGCTAGCGTGAACAACAAGACTCATTATTAACAATTATTAATTAAAAATTATTAATTATTAATGAAAGAAAGAAAGCGATGTACAACAGCGAAGAATTTTCACAAAGAATAGAAGACTGCCGCGAGCTTTATCTCAAATACGGCGGCAAGCGGCACGAGTTGATCGAAAAAGAAATGCGCGATCTTGGCTATCGCGACTTTCACCGGCGGAGCATGTATCGCCGCTTTGAACGCGGCACATGCCGCCCCGGCTGGATCGAGACCTACGGCTGGGACTACCTTCTAAAGTTCTACAAGGAAAAGGCGGAACGCGAAGCTCTCCTGTCCCCGAAGGGGACAAAGATAATAGCCCAGGGTAAGGCCGAAGGCCGCAACCCTGGGTATGGCGATCCATACAATTCCGACCCTGAAGGGGTCGAACAACCGACGCTCGATGTTGCTCCCCTTCAGGGAGCGGATGCTGTGGACGCTTATCCTGGGGTTACGATCGCTCAGCTCACTCACCCCAGGCTATTATCTTTGTCACCTTCGGCGACAGGAACTCCGCAATCGAATGACTTTGACGAGTTCAAAGAATGGCTAAAAAAAGTTTCGCCTGAGAAGCAGTGGGATTTTAAGCATCAGGTTTACATTTACAAACGCCTCGAAAAAGTTACCAAAGGAGAATGCAAACGTCTGATGGTTTTCATGCCGCCGCGGCACGGCAAATCTGAAATGGTCACGGTGCGATACTCCGCGTGGCGTTTAAAAAATGACCCAAGCATGAACGTCATCCTCGCCAGCTACAACCAGCAGCTCGCCAACCGCTTCTCACGAAAGATCAAGGGTGTTCTGTGTGACGACCATGAATTGAGAAGGGGAGAAGAGGAGAAGGGGCGAAGAGGTGAGGAGGAGAAGAGGGGAACAGGAGAAACGGATCGTGTTGAACCAAATCAGGATTCCCGCCGTTCCAAAATCTCCCCTTCTCCTCTTCCCCTTTTCTCCTCTTCTCCTTTTCCGTTTGTGCGCACTCGCCCAAAGAACACCGAGGCCGAATGGGAAACGACGATGGGCGGCGGTTTAAGAGCGGTCGGCGTCGGCAGCGGCGTGACGGGTTTTGGAGCCAATCTCATCATCATAGACGACCCCATAAAATCACGAGCCGAAGCCGAAAGCCCAAAAATGCGCGAGCGCGTTTGGAACTGGTTCAACGACGACATCCGCACGCGCCTCGAACCCGACGGCTCGATCATCCTCATCCAAACCCGCTGGCACGAAGACGACCTCGCCGGCCGCTTGCTGCGCGAAGCCCAGGAAGAAGGCGGCGAGCAGTGGACGGTCGTAAACCTGCCCGCTCTGTCAGAACCGGGAGCGATAGCGACTGGGTTCGCGGAAATTGAGAATCGAGAATTGAAAATGGAGAATGAAAATGCTTTCCTGTCCCCAGCGGGGACACAGATAATAGCCCAGGGTAAGGCCAAAGGCCGCAACCCTGGGTATGCGACAAAACACGAATCCGACCCTGAAGGGGTCGAACAAACGACGCTCGATGTCGCTCCCCTTCAGGGAGTCGAAACGCACGACCCCCATCCTGGGGTTACACTCGCCCCGCTCACTCACCCCAGGCTATTATCTTTGTCGCCTTCAGCGACAGGAACGGGCGATCCTTTGAACAGACTGGCCGGAGAGGCTTTATGGCCCGAAAGATTCGACGAGCAATACTTCGACAAGCAAAAGAGACAGATCGGCAGCTACGCTTTCGCATCGCTTTATCAACAACGACCGACGCCGGCAGAGGGGGCATTGTTCAAACGCGACTGGTTCAAGATAATCAACCAACCTCCGCCAAATTTGAAATGGACGCGCGGTTACGATCTCGGAATTTCAAAAAACGCGACCGCCGATTACACCGCGAGCATGAGAATCGCGTTTGACGCCGACAACAATATGTATATTGACGGCGGCTATCGCGCCCGCATCGAATATCCCGAACAGCGGCGCTACATTCTGGGACGCATAAATTCCGAACGCGACACCATTCACGGCATCGAGCTTTCGGCAAACGGCAACGCCGTGATCCAAGACCTCAGAAAATCAAAACTAACTCTGGGACGCGCCCTGCGAGGCCTAAAAGCCCAGGGCGACAAAGTCACGCACGCGCTTCCATGGATCGCTCTCGCCGAAGAAGGAAGAGTCTTTCTAACCCGCGCCCCGTGGAACAAAGACTTCCTCGAAGAAGCCGCCGCGTTCCCGCTTGGGACGCACGACGATCAAATAGACGCCGTTTCACTTGCTCTCAGATTACACCGCGAACGAGGCTACAAGTTTGTAACGTGTTAAGAAGGAGTTTTAACGCAAAGATGCAAAGACGCAAAGATCAGGAAATTTAACCACAGATGAACACAAATGAACACAGATATAAAACCTCAAGATCAAAATACTTCTTTATCTGTGTCCATCCGTGTTTATCTGTGGATAAAAATTCTTATGTCTTCCTTCGCGTCTTTGCTCCTTTGCGTCTTTGCGTTGAAGAATTCCTTTGGTTTTCGTCTATTTGCCTTGAGACGCTTAGAAAAGCTATTCTTATTGTTTATGTTTCTGGAGGAAATTAATGACAGATAAGGGCGTAAATATTGCTCCCGCAGAAGGGAAATTGGGTGTTTTGCTTGTTGGGCTTGGGGCCGTCAGCACGACTTTGGTCGCCGGCGTCGAGGCCATCAAACGCGGCATTTCTGAGCCGGTCGGCAGCCTCACGCAGATGGGTACGATCCGTTTGGGCAAGCGCACCGATAACCGTTCGCCGAAGATAAAAGATTTTGTTCCGCTCGCCGATATAAACGACATCGTCTTTGGCGCGTGGGATATTTTTCACGACAGCGCGTATGACGCCGCAATGAACGCCGGCGTTCTCGACAAGGACCTGCTTAATCAAGTATCCGAACCGCTCGCCTCGCTCAAACCGATGGCCGCCGTTTTTGAACAGAATTACGTCAAACGCATCACCGGCGAAAACGTCAAAACCGGCAAAAACAAAATGGACCTCGCCGAGCAGCTCATCGAGGATATCGCCAAGTTTAAGTCCGAAAACAATTGCTCGCGCCTCGTCATGGTCTGGTGCGCTTCGACCGAGATATACATCGAAGAATCGGCCATCCACGCATCGCTCGAATCATTTGAAAAAGCGATGTATGACAACGATCCGTTCATCGCGCCGTCAATGATCTACGCCTACGCCGCTCTAAAATCGGGCGTGCCTTTTGCGAACGGAGCGCCAAATCTGACGGTCGATATTCCTGCGTTGACCGAGCTTGCCGACAAGACAAAAATGCCGATCTGCGGCAAAGATTTCAAAACCGGCCAGACGCTGATGAAGACCATACTCGCACCCGGATTCAAATCGCGAATGCTCGGCCTCGACGGCTGGTATTCGACAAATATCCTCGGCAACCGAGACGGCGAAGTCCTCGACGATCCCGAAAATTTCAAATCGAAAGAGGTCTCAAAACTATCGGTGCTCGAACATATTTTCCAGCCCGAAGTTTACCCTGATCTCTACGGCAATTTTTCCCACGTCGTTCGCATCAACTATTACCCGCCGCGCGGCGACAACAAAGAGGGCTGGGACAACATCGATATTTTTGGCTGGCTCGGTTACAAGATGCAGATCAAAATAGATTTCCTCTGCCGCGATTCGATCCTCGCCGCGCCGCTCGCGCTCGACCTTGCGCTATTTATGGATCTCGCCCAGCGTGCCGGTATGAAGGGAATTCAGGAATGGCTTTCGTTCTATTTCAAAGCCCCGCAAACCGCACCCGGCCTATATCCAGAGCACGACTTGTTTATCCAGTTGATGAAGCTAAAAAACACCCTGCGTCACCTCAAAGGCGAGGAATTGATCACCCATTTAGGGCTGGAATATTACGATTAGCATTTTATTCCCCGAAGGGGAAAGATGAAATAGCGTCGGGAGAATCCCGACGAGTAGGCAAAATAAATAATTCGTCCCTGAAAGGGACAAACAAAACCGATGGCACAGACGCTCATCTCATTTTATTATCACGTCGTTTTCTCCACGAAAAATCGCATCGACCTGATACGCCCGGAGATCGAAGATGAACTCTACGCATACATCGGCGGCATTCTTAATAACTATAAATCCAAACTGATAATTGGCAACGGCACACAAAACCATTCCCATCTTCTGATGTCGCTAAATAAAAATATAATTTTTCCGGACATTATCGGTGACATAAAACGAAGCTCTTCAAAATGGTTAAAGACGAAAGACGGCATGCTGACAAAATTTGCGTGGCAGGATGGTTACTCGGCGTTCACTGTTGGTCATGCTCAGTTGGACGTCATAAAACGATATATTGCCAACCAAAAAGAGCATCATAAAAAGGTTCTCTTTGAAGATGAAATGCGCGGGTTTTATCGTAAATACGAAATTCCATTTGACGAGAAATATGTCTGGGATTAGGTGATAACGGGTATTCCCCGAAGGGGAAAGATGAAATAGCGTCGGGAGAATCCCGACGACGAGGCAAATAAATAATTCGTCCCTAAAAGGGACGTATCAACATTGAGGGTGAAATTTGTCCCTTTCAGGGACAATAACGAGGGTAACGATTTTCATCGGGTTTCACCCGACGCTATTACATAAGTCGCTTTCAGCGACAAAGAACGGTTGCATTTATTACAAATGCTGCTTAACTTCCACAAATATTTTTGCTATTTGACAATTTATTTGTTGCGTTTCCATTGATTGATATGTTAATCATAGAGATGGAGCGGGCATTCATACCCGTTCCGGTCTTCTGGACTAACCTTCCAGACAACAAAGTCCAGCCAACTCACAATCTTTTGAAATCATCATTACTGACGGCAAACGCGCCGTCCGGATAATCCGGCAAGTTTGAACCGATTTAGCGTTCTAATACATGCGGGGCATATAGGCTCCGATAAGGAAAGAAGATGAAACAGGAAGCGGTAAAGAAAAAAGAAACAACGGAGAAAGGCATTCTCCTCGACCCCGAACGTAAAAGTCCGCGAGCTGCGGAATTTGAGGATAAACTGTCGAGTTGGATCGTCGGCCAGGAGCGTGCGGTTCGCCGCATGAGCGGGCTTTTCCAAATTTACCTCGCCGGGATGAATAATCCTTCACGCCCGATCGGCACGATGTTGTTCCTCGGCCCGACCGGTTCCGGTAAAACGCGCGTCGTCGAAGCGGCTTCCGAAGTGCTTTTTAATGAACCGCACACTGTCGTCAAAATAGACTGCGCCGAGTTTCAACATTCGCACGAGATCGCTAAACTGATCGGCTCGCCTCCGGGATACCTCGGCCATCGCGAAACGTCGCCGATGCTGACGCAGGAAAATCTCGACAAGTCTCACACCGACGATACCAAGCTGACGTTTGTGCTGTTCGACGAGATCGAAAAAGCGTCCGATTCGCTGTGGCAGCTTTTGCTGGGCATTTTGGACAAAGCGACATTAACTCTTGGCGACAACCGCCGTGTTGATTTCTCGAGGACGGTAGTCATAATGACCTCAAACCTCGGTGCCCGCGAAATGTCCGAAATGATCTCCGGCGGCATCGGATTTGCCCCGACAAAGACCGACCAGGCAAAAGAGGACAACGAGATCGACACCAAGATCTACCGCACCGCCCTCGAAGCCGCAAAACGTAAATTCTCGCCGGAATTTATGAACCGCATAGACAAGGTCGTCGTGTTCCGCAGCCTGAAAGAACATCATCTGCGGCAGATACTCGAAATCGAGCTGCGGTCGGTTCAGGATCGCATCACCGAATCTGCGGGAACGAAGTTTGTTTTTGAATGCACCACTGAGGCAAAAGAATTTTTGCTCAGCGAAGGCATAGACCTCAAATACGGCGCACGCCATCTTAAACGATCTGTGGAACGCTTTCTTGTTTACCCGCTATCGAATCTGGTGGCTACCGAACAAGTGGAAACAGGCGATTTTGTTATGGTCGATTTTGACCCGACAACAGAACTGCTTATGTTCACCAAACAGTCCGGCAAGATGATCGTCTCAGACGTTCGTGAAGAAAAGATCGACGAGGAACCGCTCACAAGCGCCGATGCCGTTGGGCTTCCGCTGCCGCAGGCACAACCTGCCACTCAGCGAAGCAAATCGAAAGGCGAGAATTACGAATCTTAACCTTAAGCTTTTAATATTGGCTAACCATTGGAGGCGAAAGATTCGCCTCCCTTTTTTATGCCGCCGAACTTGACAAACATATATGCTTATGCTAATATGTTTTTACATTAACACCGGCAGGCATGAAAGAGACTAATTTCACCGAACTCGAAACGCTTTTCCTCGCACTTGGCGACAAAACGCGGCTGCGTCTTTTGGCTCTTATGGCCGCCGGCGAAGTGGCTGTGGGGTTCCTTGCAGACAGGCTAGGCGAAAGCCAGCCAAAGGTTTCGCGGCACTTGGCATATCTGCGAAACGCCGGCGCCGTCTATACGCGACGCGATGGCAAATGGATATATTACGGCATTTCCTGGCCGCAGGACGAGTCGCTGAGACGCATACTCGAAACAGTTGTCGGGGCGATCGCAGTTATGAAGGTTGATGGCGAATACGTGTATTTCACCGGAGCCGATACATATACAGAACAGATATTTGCCCCTGAAAGTAACATATATGGTGAAACGAATATGTTGCAAACGACGGAAAACTATGACGATGAAATTGTTGAAGAAACCATGTATGAAGAAGATTATTTGGAAGATGAATCAATCAGTGTGCCCGAAGAAATGGACGTATTCCTACTCTGACGCGTCAGGCGAATAGCCGTAGGGACAATGCCGGCAGGCGTTTTCACAGCAATAGCCGCGTTTGAGTAAATAATGTTTGGTTAATACCATAAGGCCGTTTTCAAAATAGAAATCGAGGCCCTCGACAAATGTCTCAACCTTCTCCACATTCTCGTTTTTGTTTTCGATGCTATCGTTCATACAGCACGAGAAACTCCTTATTGCCCTCAGCTCCGAGGATCGGTGATTCAATAAGGCCTTTTGCGTGTAATCCCAAACCGGCCGCAAACTCTTTAACTTCGGCGACGACACGTGTGTGCTTTTCGGGTTCGCGGACGATGCCGCCTTTGCCAACTTCGCCACGGCCTACTTCGAATTGCGGTTTTATTAAAACGATCAACTTTCCGGTAGGCCTGAGGAGTGGAATTATCGCGGGCAAGATCTTTATAACCGAAATAAATGACACATCCATTACAGCCAGATCGAACTGCGTGTCAAAATCCTCAGGTTTGAGGCCGCGGGCATTGGTATTTTCCCGCACTTCGACATGCGGATCGGTTCTTAATTGCCAAACAAGCTGGTTTGTCCCGGAGTCAATGGCGACAACGCTCTCGGCTCCAAACTTGAGCAAACAATCGGTAAAACCACCGGTTGAAGAACCGATATCAATACAATTAAAGCCTGACGGATCGAGAGAAAACGCAACCAGTGCGGCTTCGAGCTTAAGGCCGCCGCGACCGACGTATTTGTTTTCGGGCGAATCGCCTTTGATCCGAATGGCCGCGTCTGCCGCAAAAAGTTCCGACGGTTTTTCAACGCGTTTTTCATTAACGAGAACGACGCCGGCCATGACCAGAGATTGTGCTTTTGTGCGTGAATCCACAAGACCGCGCTCGACCAGAAGTTTATCAATGCGTTCGCGGCTTTTCATTTTGAATCGGTGAAATGGATATTTTAGCAAAATGACGACGGAAACAAAGCTGGACAAATTTGCAAAATACGCCTGGGTCGTCTTGGGCTTCAATATCCTTGTGATCTTGTGGGGCGTTTTCCTGCGTGCGTCAAAGTCCGGCGACGGCTGCGGCCAGCATTGGCTGACGTGTCAGGGCGAGGTCATTCCGTCTGCTCCCGAATTAAAAACCGTCATCGAATATTCGCATCGCATCACGACCACAATCGCGGGAATATTGGTAATCATGCTGCTCGTTTGGGCATTTCGGCGCTGGTCGGCAACGCGAACTGAACAAAACAGGTTGACGTTAATTGCATCCGTTGGCTCACTGATATTTATTGTCATCGAAGGACTGATCGGCGCCGGGCTTGTGTTGACCGGCAACACGGCAGAAAATTTGACGCCTGAGCGACCAATATGGATGGCCGGGCACCTGATAAACACCTTTATTCTGCTTGCGTTTTTGACGCTGACGGCACGTTACGCAAGCGGCGGAAAGCGTTTGAATTTTCGCGTCCGGCCAAAATATCTCGCCGCATTGGTAATCGGGGCATTAGCCGTCCTTTTGGTCGGCATCAGCGGTTCTATCGCGGCGCTTTCGCACATGATATTTCCGGCGGGCACGCTTGCCGAGGGCATGGCGCGAGATTTTTCGCCGACATCGCATCTACTTTTGCGTCTGCGTCTGCTTCACCCGATCACGGCAATTTTGACAAGCGTCTTTTTAATTTTTTTAACCGGATGGCTTGCAAAAGAACGGAAGAATGACGAAAAAGTATCACGCTGGTCAAATATACTTTCGATCCTAGTTCTGGTTCAGATCGCCTTCGGCTCGGCGACTCTTCTTATGCTCGCGCCGATAGTCATGCAGCTCGGACATCTTTTGTTAGCCGATATGATCTGGATAAGTTACGTTTTGTTTTCAGCCGGGTTTCTCTCGTCTGAAAAGCTATTTGAAAATACAATTGAGTGAGATTGTTAATTGGGGTTATTCGATGCTGCCGCTCCATTCTTTGCCTTGTTTTACAAGGCTGTCGAGTGAATGCTGCAGCTCGCCGAGTCTCGATTCGATCTCGGCATCATCCGCTTTCGCATTGACATAAATCGGCTCGCCGATGATCGTTAGGGCGCGTGTGAACGGTTTGGGAATTTGCATTTTGTCCCAGCTTTTTACTGTCCAGAACTTTTGCGTTTCGATTACAAAGGGCAGAATAGGATTGCCGGTTTTTTTTGCAAGGATGACGGGACCGAGTTTTGCTTCGTAACGGGGCCCGCGCGGGCCATCGACCGAAAACGCCATCGGAAGCCCATCACGCATTGCCTTTATCATTTCGATGAGAGCACGAAAGCCGCCGCGAGACGACGACCCGCGAATCGCGCCGTAGCCAAAGCGTTTTATAAAACGTGCGATATATTCGCCGTCGAAGCTGTTTGAAGTCATTACGACAAGGCCGCGATCTCGCCAAAAATACGTGCTGAGAAAGATGCGGTCGTGCCAAGTAGCAAATATCGGTAGTTTGCCGGCAGCATCGATCGCGTCCAGATGTTCGATGCCGCGAACTTCAAAACGCGTTAGTGAACCCAGTGTTTTGATCGACAGGAAAAATACAAGATCAGCGAGCCGGATCATTACTCGCTCTTTTAGGGAGTATTCCGACAGCGGAGCAAACTCATAGGCCTTGTCTTTTTGTTCCGGCATGGTTAGAAGATAACTACCAATTTGGGGTATTATTTGCAACAACGGCAACCGACATATCGTAAATCGAGTTACGCTCTCACCGCTTCTATGCAGCGAAGAATTCTCATCATTGACGACCACGACGATCTCGCCACGGCGCTCGACGAAGTGTTTTCGCACGTTGGGCACGAGGTCAAGATTCTCGAGGAGCGCACCGATGCTGTCGCGATAGAAAATATTAACGCATTTGATCTCGTAATAACCGATCTCGAAGTTGACGGCTCGCTTTGTGATCCCGATTCAAATCTCAACGGTGCTATCTGTCCGCAGGAAATGTCGCCCCCGCTCACGGGCGAGCGGATCAAGGCGTTCAAACTGAGCGCGGCCAATTTTCGACGCGATAACTTTGAGGAAAATGAGCTCAAGGATATGGTTGCGACCGTGCTCGATTACAAGATCAGGTTTGTGGACAAAGAGGAGGTTGTTCAGGGCTTGCGAGAGAGCATCGAGTTTGAGCTGCCCAGCGCGATCTCACTGATGCACATCGTTCTTGAGTATTTGATGAAGCGTGTCGAAAAACTCGGCGTCTGCAAACCCGAACAGTCGAATCTGTTTGTCGCTCTCGACGAAGCATTTGTAAATGCGGTAAAGCATGGCAACAAGTTCGACGCCGGAAAGCTGATCCGCGTAGCCGCCGAAGTTTCGCCCGCCGAGGCTCGGTTCACCATCGAAGATCAGGGCGACGGTTTTGACGTAACCAACATCCCCGACCCGTTAGACCCCGAAAACCTCTTCAAAACCTCGGGCCGCGGGGTCCTCTTCATCTACAACATAATGGACGAGGTAAAATACAACGAACGCGGCAACCGGCTGACGATGGTCAAGAAAAGTGATAACGGCAAGGGCGCAGAACCCCCGACGGAAATTTAACAGGATAGACAGGATGGACAAGATACGTTAATAGTGCAAAGTCTTTCAAATCCTGTAAATCTTGTCTATCTTGTCTATCTTGTCTATCTTGTCTATCTTGTTTGAGTTATCTCTGCTTCCATGCAACTCTGGGGTAAAATTAAAGTAGATGAAAGTAACAATCGCCCAGATCAATACCACCAACGGCGACCTCAAGGGCAACACTCAGAAGATAATTCAGGCGATAGAAAAGGCGCGCGGTGACGGTTCGGATCTGGTTGTGTTTCCTGAGGTTTCGACGCACGGTTACACCTCGCAGGATTGGTTTCAGGACGCGGATATTATCGAGCATTCTCTTGATCCGCTGCGTGAGATAGTTCCGGCGACGCAAGGCATAACGGCGATTGTCGGAACCGTCAGGCCGAATGAAGACGCCGACGGCCGGCGGTTGTTCAATTGTGCGGCAGTTATTCACGACGGCGAATTGCTTGGCTTTGCCGACAAGACTCTGCTGCCTGAATATGACGTTTTTGACGATCCGCGATATTTTGAACCGGGCGATGCGCGGCGGATATTTAATATTAACGGCGTCAAACTAGGCGTTGTCGTCTGCGAAGATTTTTGGAACGACAAGACGTTTTGGCGCGAACGGCTCTACGAGCACGACCCGACCGACGAGGTCGTCGCAATGGGTGCCGATGTGCTGATCTCTCTCAACGCCTCGCCGTTCAACAAAGGCAAGATCAAACTCCGCTGCGACATGGTCGCACACCGCGCCAAACTGCAAAAAAAGCCGATCATTTTTGTAAATCTCGTCGGCGGCAATGACGGTATTATCTTTGACGGTGCAAGCCTTATCGCTGACGAAGAAGGCGACATCATCCTACAGGCCGACGCATTTGAGGAATTTGTCGAGACCGTCGAACTCGACATCCGAAAGCCCGACGCCCGCGGCATCACGGGCAACGAGATCGAATCTATCCGCCAGGCACTTGTGCTCGGAATTCGTGATTACGCAAGGAAAAATGGCTTCACAAAATGCGTTCTCGGGCTTTCCGGCGGAATTGATTCGGCATTGGTTGCCGCTCTTGCCGCCGAAGCCATCGGTGCAGAGAATTTGTTGTGCGTGTTGATGCCGTCGCCGTTCTCATCCGAAGGCAGCATTAAGGACAGCGAAGAATTAGTCCAAAATCTAGGCTGTGAAAGCCGCATCGAGCCGATCTCCGATACTTTTGATGTTCTGCTGCAACAGATGAATCTGCACAAGCCGACAAAAGGCGGCGAGTCGCTTGCAGCCGAAAATATGCAGTCGCGCATTCGCGGTGTGATCCTAATGGCGATCTCAAATGCCGAGGGCCGCCTTGTGCTATCGACCGGCAACAAGAGCGAGCTCGCCGTCGGCTATTGCACGCTCTACGGCGATACGAACGGTGGCCTTGCCGTCCTCGGCGACGTGCTAAAAACCGAAGTCTGGCAGATCGCCCGACACATTAACAAAAAGGCCGGACGCGAAATAATTCCAAACAAGATCATCGACAAAAAACCGTCCGCCGAGCTTGCACCAAACCAATTCGATCAAGACAGCCTGCCGCCTTACGAGGTAATGGACCCGGTGCTGAAAATGTATTTCGAGCAAAAAGCCTCGCCCGCCGAGATCATCGCCGCCGGCAACGATGCCGAACTAGTTTACGGCATCCTTAACAAGGTCGAGCACCCATCAAACGAATTCAAACGCCGCCAACTGCCGCCCACGTTAATTATCTCGAAGAACGCCATCGGCGTCGGACGCAGACGGCCAATCACTCATAAATATAAAAGGACTCCAAAAGTTTAGTTATCCCTGCAAGAAATTTCTCGAACTCCGTTCAATATTTCAACAGCATACGCTGAGTCTTTATTGAACGGAGTTTATTATGTCAAAATTTGACAGCCCTTTGAATAACATCAGGATCGCGAGCCCTTGCAGCGCGGATTGGGATGAGATGTATGGCGACAACCGCAAGCGGTTTTGCGGCGAGTGCAAGCTCAATGTTTACAACCTTTCGGACATGACGCGTGACGAAGCGGAAACATTGATGATGAATGCCGAAGGCCGGCTTTGTGTTCGTTTTTACAAGCGTGCCGACGGAACCGTTATCACGCAGGATTGCCCGGTTGGCTGGGCAAAGGTAAAGCAGCGGACAAAGATCTATGCGACGGCTTTTGCATCCATGGTAATGGCATTATTTACTGGCCTTTTTTGTGTTTCTTACTTTTCAAAGATGAGAGCGACGAGAGCGGTCATGGGCGAAATAGCTATGCCGCTCGCCACGCCCTCGCCAATTCCCTTGATGGGAAAACCTGAAGTCGTTGTGACACCCGCCTATGACTCGATGATGGGCGGACTCTCATTTGAGGACTACCGGCAAGCCGTTCCTTTGGAAGTGCGACCTAAAAAAAGTAAAAAATCTGTCCGGACGAAAAAATAGGTGATGCAGGCGGTCAGTTCTTAACGTAATAGCCTTGCCGCGAACGCACGCGCAGGCCGCTGCGATTTTCCAAACCGACATCGAGTTTTACGAATTTATTTAGCGGAAAATCGGATTCCGAATAATACTGGATCAAATATTGCGAGCGAAGCTCGTTCGTAAGCTGGCGAAAAATCCGATCAAGCAACTCAGTATTAATGCGCATGTTAATCGGGTTTTGATACCCGTCTTTTGTATCGGTGGGCTGAAATTTTGGCAAAAACGCAGTTCCGCCGGTCTCGTTGGCAAATTTTTGCATATTTTCCTGTCCAAAAACGCTCATCTTATTTAATTGATACGAACTGCCGGCAGGATTGATGGAGTAAAACACGGTGT
>JAYVFJ010000101.1:0-6673 GCA_043773225.1 Chloracidobacterium sp. | reverse complement strand
GCAAACGGGCAAAAAAACTAGTTTTGAGACAGGCTACGCAGCTTTTCCGCAAATAGAAGGGCAAAGCCCAATTTTCGGCTGCGTTTCACAGATAATATCTCTTGACATTTACGCAATTTTTTGATATGGTTTGAGAATATATTTTTGGTTATTTGACAATTAAAATTGTGAACAAAACGGGCTGCCCTAATGAAGCCTCGGGCTAAGGCTATTTTTTTTCAAAAATCGTGGGACACCGCAAAAAACGCAATGTAAGTCTAGTATTTACAACATTTACGCTGTCCCACATGCAAATGGGACGGTTTGGGACACGGGACATTCTTAAAATCAGACTTAAACCGTGTATTCCCTGTTATTTACAGCGTTCCGCCTGTGTCACTTTGTGTCATTCTGTGTCACAACCTTGGTTCCTAATGCTTGACTCACGACTCACGACTCTCTAAACTCTGTACTCGTGACGTGGTGAGTTATTGCAACTTGCGGCCACGTAAAATAAACCGCTAAACAGCAAAGAGTTAAACTTTCTGATAAAAAAACTCTGTGCTTTTAGCACAGAGTTTTTTACATTTTTAGCGACAGAGAGCATAGAGAACACCGTAATAATTTAACAGGATAGACAGGATAATCAGGATATGCGGTGGAATGATAACAATACAGATACCAACTTTTCTTAAATCCTGTATATCATGTCCATCCTGTTTGAATTGATGTTTCATTTTTTTGGTGACAATAGATATGAACTTTCTCGATCTACTAAAAGAAAAGATTATCGTCTTCGACGGGGCAATGGGGACGTATTTGCAGTCGCTCAGCCTGCCGATAGAGGATTGGGGCGGGCCGAATTTTGAGAATTGTTCCGAGAATTTGCTTTACACGCGGCCGGACGCGATCGAGGCTGTTCACACTGCTTTTCTTGATGTTGGCTGTGACGTGATCGAGACTAATAGCTTTGGCGGCAGCGAGGTCGTGCTGACCGAGTTTGGCATTGCCGACAAGACTTACGACGTAAACAGAAAAGCGGCCGAGCTTGCAAAACGTATAGCGAGTGATTATTCAACGCCTGATAAACCTCGATTTGTCGCCGGTTCGATCGGGCCCGGAACAAAACTACCGACGCTTGGGCATATTACCTATCGCGGTTTGAAAGACGCTTATCGCGAACAGGTGCGTGGACTTATTGACGGCGGCAGCGATCTGTTGATCGTCGAAACTTGTCAAGACTTGCTGCAAACGAAAGCGTCGTTGGCTGCGATCTTTGAGCATTTCGAAAAGAACAAAATTCGCATTCCGGTTATTGCGCAGGTCACCATCGAGATCTTCGGCACGATGTTAAATGGAACCGAGATCGGCGCGGCTTTGACCGCGCTCGAACCGTTTCCGATCGACGTTATCGGAATGAATTGCGGCACCGGGCCGAAACACATGGCTGACAGTTTTCGTTATCTTTGCGAAAACTCTCCGCTTCCGGTTTCAGTTTTGCCGAACGCGGGTTTGCCCGAGGTCAAGGACGGTAAGCAGCATTACGACGAGACGCCGGAGAGTTTTGCGGCGCAGGTCGAGCATTTTGCAAAGGATTTC
Source organism: Chloracidobacterium sp. (assembly GCA_043773225.1). Classification (GTDB taxonomy): domain Bacteria; phylum Acidobacteriota; class Blastocatellia; order Pyrinomonadales; family Pyrinomonadaceae; genus OLB17. The sequence continues at coordinate 5,095 of JAYVFJ010000101.1, read as the reverse complement.
GGGGCGAATATTGTGGGCGGCTGCTGCGGAACTTCGCCCGAACATCTGCGGCAGGTTATAGAACGTGTCGGAGGAATGTCGCCAAAACAGAGGAACGCAAAACTGGCTCCATCGGCTTCGTCTATCTATTTTCAACAGCCATATACACAGGACGCTTCGTTCCTCATCGTCGGTGAGCGTGTCAACGCCAGCGGCTCAAAGAAAATGCGCGACTTGCTCGATGCCGAGGACTGGGACGGGCTCGTCAACCTCGCCAAATCGCAGGAAAAAGAAGGTGCTCACATTCTCGACGTCAACATTGACTTTGTCGGCCGCGATGGCGTCGCCGACATGCACACTCTGGCGGCGAGGCTTGCGACGAGTGTCAAGATACCGCTGATGTTCGACTCGACCGAGTGGGAAAAGATGGAAGCGGGACTCGAACACGCGGGCGGAAAGTGCATCCTAAATTCCACAAATTACGAAGACGGCGAGCCGCGATTTCTCAAAGTATTAACTCTTGCGAAAGAATACGGGGCGAGTGTCGTTATAGGCCTTATAGATGAGGAAGGAATGGCGCGCTCCTTCGATGACAAGATCAGGATCGCGCGCCGTGCATACCAACACGCGACCGAGTTTGGCCTCTCCGGACACGATATCTTCTTCGACCCGCTCGCTCTGCCGATCTCGACCGGTATCGAGGAAGACCGAAAGAATGCTGTCGAAACGATAAATGCGATCAAACAGATCCATAAAGAACTGCCCGAAGCCAACATCATCCTCGGTGTTTCGAACATTTCATTCGGCCTGAATCCCGCGGCACGCGTTGTTTTAAATTCGGTGTTTTTGCACGACTGTGTCGAGGCCGGTATGAATTCAGCCATCGTCAACGCATCAAAGATCTTGCCGTTGATGCGCTTCACAGAACATGAGATCGACACCGCACTCGATCTGATCTACGACCGTCGCAAATTTGATGGCGAGATCTGCACATACGATCCGCTTGGTGAGTTTTCAACGATGTTTGAGGGCAAATCGGCACAGTCGATAAAGCCTGACATCTCAAATCTGCCGATCGAAGAAAAACTAAAGCACCACATCATAGACGGCGAACGTATCGGGCTGGAAGATTCGCTCAAGGTCGCACTTGAAAAATATCCGCCGCTCGAGATCATCAATGACATCTTGCTCGACGGGATGAAAACGGTTGGAGATCTTTTTGGCAGTGGCCAGATGCAGTTGCCATTTGTCCTGCAATCGGCCGAGTCTATGAAGGCTGCAGTGAAATTCCTCGAACCGTTTATGGAAAAGGTCGAGGGATCGAATAAGGGCGTGCTCGTTCTCGCGACCGTCAAGGGTGATGTGCATGACATCGGCAAGAATCTGGTTGACATTATCCTGACGAACAACGGCTACAAGGTAGTAAATCTAGGCATCAAGCAACCAATAGATGACATTCTTCGCGCGTGGGAAGAGACAAAAGCCGACGCTATCGGCATGAGCGGCCTGCTCGTAAAATCGACGCTCGTCATGCGCGATAACCTTGAACTGATGAACGAGCGGGGTATAAACGTGCCCGTCATTCTTGGCGGTGCCGCACTAAATCGCCGCTACGTTGACGCCGATCTTGTGCCGCTTTACAAAGGACAGCTTTTTTATGCTCGCGATGCGTTTGACGGCCTGCATGCTATGGATTCGCTGACCCAGTCGGAACCACCTGCGGTAGCGGGTGGTTTAACGCAGTCAATTGGTATCGTGGCTGACTCCGATATAGATCGTCAACCACCCGCTACCGCAGGTGGTTCTGACTTGGAAGACCTTGTTGGCGAAGATGCCAAACTCGGCGTTGAAGCGGCAAGAGTTTCTACGATGGCAAAGGGTGACACAACGCACACAACACGATCTGATATCTCAACGGACATTGCTATCCCAAAAGCTCCGTTCTATGGCTCGAAAGTTGTTGAGGTCACGGACCTCACAAAAATTTTCGACTTTATCAACGAAACTGCTTTGTTCAAAGGGCAGTGGCAATACAAGCAGGGAAGAAAGTCTGCTGAAGAATATCAAAAGATTCTCAACGAGACTGTCTATCCAAAATTTGCCGAGATCAAAGCGAACGCGATACGCGAAAAACTGCTTGAGGCAAAACTCGTTTACGGATATTTTCCGTGTCAGTCGAGCGGTAATGATCTGATCATTTACCAGGACGATGAAAAAACGGAAAGGATAAGATTTACGTTTCCGCGACAACCGCTCGAACAGCGGGGGAGCAAAAATCTGTGTCTCGCCGATTACTTCTTGTCAGAACCGCCTGCGGTAGCCGGCGGTTTAACGCGAGCTAATAATACCACCTCGAGTACACACGGCGATCTCCAACCACCCGCTACCGCAGGTGGTTCTGACATTGATGTCGTCGCATTTCAGCTTGTGACGATGGGCCGGAAAGCGAGTGAGCATTCGGCAAAGCTTTTCAAGGCTGACAATTACACCGAGTATCTATTGTTCCACGGCCTGTCGGTCGAGTCTGCCGAGGCTCTTGCCGAAATGTGGCACAAACGCATTCGCGAAGAGCTTGGTATTGCTGGCAATGACGCTCCAGAACTCGCAAAATTATTTCATCAGGGTTATCAAGGCTCGCGTTACAGTTTTGGTTATCCGGCGTGCCCGAATATTGAGGATCAGACAAAGCTGTTCGAACTGCTTGATCCATCGCGTATCGGCGTCGAGTTAACGGACGAGTTTATGCTCGACCCCGAACAATCAACTTCGGCTATTATCCTTCATCACCCCGAAGCTAAATATTTCAATATCCAATAAGAGCGGAAACGCGACTGTAAATTAGTGTGCATTTTCAAAACAGTGTGCACACTTGTTCACACTCGCGTTTCCGCCCGTAAGCGAACGGCAAGTTTATGGAATGTATCTCTTCGGCAGTGGAGTATCCGTCGGCAAGCCATAGCTAAACGCCACGAATCCCGTCAACGTTCCGTCTATATACCAGATTCCATTTCGATAGACTGCAATGTCATCGGTTCCGTCGCCGTCATAATCGCCGGGAACCGGAATGTCGCCGTTCAGTCCGAAATTTTGAGCGCCAAAGCCCATTGAACTGAGCAACCCATACCACGTGCCCGTCGAGGATCGGAAAACTGCAACGTCGTCCTTAAGGTCGCCGTCGTAGTCGGCAGGAGCAGGCATGTCGGTCGAAAGCCCGAACTGGATTGCGTCGAAGTTTTGAGCCGGAATGCCGGTCTGCCTCGCTATATACCATGTTCCGTTTGACGGCCTGAAAACGGCAATATTCGATTTGCCGTCGCCCTCGTAATCCATAAACATCGGCATGTCGCCGGCGGCTCCGAAGTTCAACGATTGGATGCCGCCGCTGCTTTGCATGATATACCAGGTGTTGTTTGAGGTGCGGTAAACGCTGATGTCCGTCCTGCCGTCGCCGTCGTAATCACCGGACAGCGGTGTGTCGGTATTCAAGCCCCAATACGCATAAGTAACAGTGTTGTCCGCGCTGTTAAGGATGTAATGGTTGGGATTCTGCCCGGTCGGGTCGCCGCGGAAAACGGCAATGTCGGTTTTGCCGTCGCCGTCGTAATCACCCGGAATCGGCAGATCGCCGCTCAGCCCAAACGTCACGCCCAACAAACCGGCGTTTGAACGGTTGAGATACCAGTTGCCTTCGGACGAACGGAAAACTGAAACATCGGTTTTGCCGTCGCCGTCGAAGTCAGCCCGGACGGCAGGGCATTTCGGCAGTATCTGGCCGCGAATTTCGCCGCCGGGGAAAGCCGATGTGTGTATATTAAAGTAGAACAGTCCTGCCCGAAGTTGCGCCGCCTGTGTCGGTGAAATCGCAAACGACTGCGTTGGTATTGATCCGGAAGTTGCTGTCGGCACACCGGCCAAGCCAAATAAAACGGATGCATTGACTCCTGCTCCGGCAGGGCCGTGAATGTGAGCGGCCTGAGCACTGGTGCCCAAACCTGACCAGCTTAGATTCACAGTTATCATAGTGTGATCGGCTGAGAGAGAAACCGTTCCCGTTCCGGTCGCAGCCGAACCGTTTGGCGGCACTTCCTGTGCACCGGAAAGCAAAGAGTTGGTCGTGCAGGCAGGCGTTGATGACGGCGAACCGGTGGGTGTTACCGTTGGCGTGTTTGTTGGCGTGGCCGTTGATGTGTTTGTTGCTGTCGGCGTCGGTATGCCGGAGCACAGGTCCGTCGGCGATGTGCTGTTGCGTGGAACCGGCCCGGTTATGACATCGAAATCATTGTTGTTGTTGTTCGTGTCCTGACAGCCGCCGTCCTTGCGGACGCCGCCTTGTGTTGCGGTCATTGCCACGCCGTTGTTTACTGATGTTCCGCCTTCGCCATTGCCGACTGTTCCGTTTCCGGCGGCTCCATAGGCAACCCAATCGACGATGAGCGCAAGTTGTGCCGCATCGCAGGGAACTGCGGCGGATCCGCATGTGTTTTGCGGAAGAGCGGCCGTGGTTAAAGCGACTTTTCCATTGGCGCCGGACATGTTCAGGTTTGCGGTCGTTACGTCAGGCCCCGGCAGCGGAGCACCCACAGTTCCCGTCATGCCAAGCTGGACAAGATAGTATTGTCCCGGATTGAGGCTTACGTTCGGCAGCTCGAAAGCGTTCGATGCGGTGCTTGCAAAGAGGCCGGTCGCCGAACCGTAATAGAGCCAAAGTCCATTGAGCGATTGAACGGTGCTGCTGATGTTTTTGATCTCAACGTAGTCGTTCAGATATGTTCCGGTCGAACCGCCGCCGCCGCCGTCAACCTGGCTCAAGACCAACGTCCCACCCTGAATCGGAGACGGACTTGCCGATGGCGAGCCGTTCGGCGTATTGGTCGCGGTTGGAGTTGGAGTATTTGTCGCAGTATTTGTCGGGCTTGGCGAACCTGTGGGCGTGTTTGTTGCCGTCCCCGTTGGGCCGCCGCAGGTTGCCGGTCCTGTTGCGGTGTTCCGCGGGACGGGGGCTGTTACTACGTCGAAGTCGTTGTTGTTGTTGTCGGTGTCCTGACAGCCGTTGACCTTTCGGACGCCGCCCATTGTGTTTGTCATCGACACTCCGTTATTGATAGATGTGCCGCCT
>JAYVFJ010000100.1:0-7925 GCA_043773225.1 Chloracidobacterium sp. | reverse complement strand
ACTTCGCGCACTAGCAGAGGATAATTCGCAGGGTCGAGTGCGATAAGCCCGACGTTTGCCGTGTCGCCTTTGTCACCTGAGCGGGCGTGGGCGAGTTTTACAAGTTGAACTTTCATACATTCACAATTCTACATTATCAACTTAGACAGAGCATAAGTTAATGGGTCATCAACGATCTCGTCAACTAGGCCGAGAGTCAGAGCGGTTTCCGCATCTATCGGCGAAGCCGTAAAAAACAACTCAAGAGCCGCTGCCGTTCCGATCAACCGAGGCAGCCGCTGCGTGCCGCCCCAACCTGTGATAATTCCGAGTCCAGTTCCGGGATGTGCAAACTTTGCGTTTGCGGAAGCAATCCGCTTATCACAGGCTAATGCAAGATCAAGTGCCCCGCCAAAACAAAAACCGTTGATCGCTGCGATTGTCGTTTGCGACAACGACGCTATCTTTGCCATCAAATCCTGGCCCCGTTTTGCAAATTCCGCTGCCGTTTCCGCCGTTACGTTGGCGATCTCTCGAAGATCGGCACCCGATGCAAAAGCGTCGCCCGTTCCGGTAAATATCAGCGCAGACACTGCAATATTAACAGAGCAGTCTTCGACAATCCGATGCAATTGTTCGAGAACCGTGATCGACAGCGGATTGCGAATTTCGGGCCGCGTAAATCGGACGATTATCGTATTTCCGCTGTATTCAAATGCTAACCCATCGGACATCTTTGCAAAACTTTCTGATAAACTAAACCCATGTTCCGCTCCAACAAAGCACATCCGTGGCACGGCATTTCGCTTAACGACAGTTCGCCCGACGAGGTGACTGTCTTTATCGAGATCGTGCCGAGCGACACCGTCAAATACGAAGTTGATAAAGACACCGGCTATCTCAAGATCGACCGGCCACAGCAATATTCAAATGTCGTGCCGGCGAATTACGGCTTCATCCCGCGAACATATTGCGGCAAAGGCATCGCCGACTTAGCGTCTGCAAAATCCGGCAAAACCGTCAGCGATGGCGACAACGATCCGCTCGACATTCTCGTCCTATCCGAACACCACATCCCGCGCGGCGACATTATCCTAAAGGCCAAACCGATCGGCGGCTTTTGCCTGATTGACGGCGGCGATGCAGACGACAAGATCATCGCCGTGCTAAAAGGCGACAAGGTTTTTGAACAATATACCGACATCGCCCAACTACCCAAAGGCATCCTCGAGCGTTTCAAGCACTATTTCCTGACCTACAAATCTCTGCCTGACGAACCAAACGTCTGCGAAATCGCCTACCCATACGGCCGCGAAGAAAGCCACAAAGTCATCAAAGCCGCGATCACCGATTACCAGAAATTAATTGCCACAGAGAACACAGAGATCACTGAGAATTAAATCGCATTTCCTGATAATCTTCCCTCAGAGTTCTCCGTGCTCTCTGTGGTTATATCTAAAAGAAGACCGCCCTCGTTGCAAAATCATCAGAGAAATCCTCAAAATGATGCGGCACTTTGGCCGGAACAAAAAACACGTCGCCCACTTCAAATGGATTCGACACGCCGTCAATTATCAACTCTCCCGTCCCGCGAGCGATAAAATAAAACTCATCCTCGTCGTGAAACGTCTGATAGTCTTTGCCTCTCGGCGCAAAAAAGACGAGTTTAACACCGCCTTTCTCAAACGGCTCAATATCCCAAACGCCGTCCTTCCATTTTTTGTCTGCTGGCAGGGGCAGCTTGAGTAATAACTCATCGATCGTAAATTTCATCTCACGATATAGGCGATCTAATAATCGTCTCCCATTTGCGGCTCATTCTTTAACATGTCTTCTATGTCCTTATCGGTTATGGGAAGTACCGAAATCGTAGTCCATTTAGTCTTACCTTGATCTATTCGCACAAATTTCTTGTATTTCCGGTGTATATCATTAGTCTCCACGGAATAGAGCCCTACCGGAAGATTTTTGAAAGTGAATCGGCCCGATATAATGCCAGTCGACGACCTATAAAAACTTGGCTCGGCATGCATAGGATTGAGCGGAGAGAGTTCGACCTCCATCCCCGGTCGCCGGCCGCGAGGAACCGTCTTTATCGAAATATCTAATGCACCCGACTTTTTCAGATATGAGCGGTCAGGTGTTTTTTCATAACAAGCCGTGTCGATAATTTTATCGAAATCAGCTGCGGCCTTTTCTACATTCGTGCGATATGAAATGTAGTTCGCCCGGTCTTTGCCTACAACAATTCGATCACCTTTCCTTCCGCAATCAACGCCAATTACGAGCCCGCTTTTCCAGGTTCGCTGCTCGACGCGTCCGCAAATCTCTTCCATAGGCCAGAGAGAATTTCCCGGATCGGGCAGCTTAGCTCCCAACCCTAGAAACTCGCTTATCGGCCAATCAATTCCATTTGATCTTACAATGCTAGTGTGGCGAATCTGGTAATAAATAAATTCGTTGGTGAACCCTGATATGATATACGTTTTCTCTGGCACACGAACCCTCAGTTTTGAACCGATTCCAACATAAAGATCGGGGCGCTCAACCTTTGAACATTCCGGCATATTCCATTGGCTTTTCTTGCCGGGTTCGAGAACAATGTCGAGCTTATCTTTGAAAGTTAATTGGTTTACATGCTTCGCAAAAGGCCTGTAATCAGGATGCCAAAAATACACTATTCCGCTGTATCTGGTTATTTGAAGATCAAACGAACCGTCGGCACTTGATCTAACCCCAGAAATCAGCGACGGTGGACTCGATACAAGAACTCCCGAAATCGGCTTACCGTCCTTCGACCTTACAGTTCCTCGCCAAACCAATTTTGATGAATCTTTCGTCTCATCAGAGGCCTGAGCGTAAAGTTGAGCATTTGACGCAAGAATGAAAATGCTGCACCAAAAAAACAATGAAATTTTTGCTCTCGGATTTGCTTTCATAACCGTATGATGTAGGTGGTTGCCATAACATCACGCTCATTGTGCGAAACACACATAATAACTTTAGCTACACATAGAGCCAAAGGCGAAATGTGTAGAACAAAACACGCCGTGATACCGAGCGCGTGAAACACGCGTGATACTCGCGCACCGAAGACGGTTTAACCGTCTTCACCGATATGCGGCGTCATTGCATACGAAAATTATAGGTTGAAACGCCCGAGACGAAGACCGGATTTCCTGAAAGAATGGTTAGCGGGAACTTTGCGCCGCATGCGGATGCGCGGGCGCCCGGCTGTAGTATGTTCGGGCCGTTGACGGTTCCAGCACGGATCACTTTCCCTTGTTCGTCTATAAGAACCTGTATTGTTACCGACCCGACTACCCGATCAATCTTTGCCTCGACCGGGTAAGCGGGCTGGGGCAGATATGTCGCTTTACCGTTTAAAATCCCGCCACTGACGATCCTGATCCTTCGCTCTTTTGTTATCGGATCGATGTTAGAGGGTATTTCGACCCTTGGATTCTTGAGCAAAAATGTCAGGCCAATGTCGTTCTCGACTGGCTTTCCATCCTTTATCGCCGGCGAGAATTGCAGGTTCAACATCGCGTCGGAAAGGTCTGAAAAGAGATTGTTCAGCTCCTTGACGGGGTTCGCGGAGCACGGCCACATCAATCCGCCAGCCACAATCGCCTTTTTGGGCTTACCGGTTTTATCAACACGGATCGCTATCGTGACGTTTCCGTCGATCTCAGCATCTATTGCCGATTGGGGCATCTTGTAAGTCGTTTCGCTTGTCAGCTTAGGGTCGGAATCCGGCAGCTTTTCCTGAGCCGTCAATGTTACCGGACAGACCAATGCAGCAGTCAAAAGAATGAAACGTAGAATTGAAATATTAGCTTTCATATTGCTCTAACCATCGCTTTACGCAGTAGCAATCGGCTAGGATGCCCGTATGCTGTCGCCTTTGAATTTTAATTATGGCGAATTCGCCATAATTGAGCCATATCGGATCAGAATATTGCAATCGTTATCTTGGCAGGACAAACGCGCCGATGTGTGGCGTAGATGTATTCAAACACGTCTGCAAAGCAAGTATCAGCGAGTCGCGGAGATTTTCCGGCTTGATGATCGCATCGACGAGGCCGCGGGCGGCGGCGTGTTTGGCGTCGAGTTCTTTGTCGTAGGTTGCTCGGACTTTGTCCATTTCGGCAAGCATTTCGGTGGTCGGTTCTTTGCCTTCTTTTTTTAGCTTTTCGATTTGTGTGCCGAAGATTGCCTGCGCCGCGCTGTCGCCTTCCATCACGCCCATGCGGCCCGTAGGCAAGCTGAAAATAAAGTCAGGGTCAAATCCTTGGCCCGCCATCGCGTAATAACCTGCACCGGACGCGTGGTTGACGGTCAGCACTATCTTTGGCACCTTGGCTGTCGCCATCGCTTCGACAAAGCGGGCACCGGCACGGATGATGCCGCTGTGCTCGGCCTCGGCGCCGACCATAAATCCGCTCACATCCTGAACAAAGAGCAATGGTGTATCGTGACGGTCGCAGTTCTCGATAAAATACGCCGTTTTCTCGGCGGATTCTGTATAGACAATGCCTCCAAAACGCGGGCCGTTTTTGCTCTTTGACATGCCGCGTGAATTTGCAATAACTCCAACCAGAATACCGCCGATTCGCGCCGTGCCGCAGATCATTTCCTTTGCAAAATCGGCTTGGAATTCGTCAATATCGCCTTCATCTAGGAAGCAATCGAGCACCTTTTTCATATCGTAAGGAGCTCTGTGATCGGCGGGCAATATCTCGTACAGTTCCGCGACATTGGACGTTGGACTTTGGGCTTTGGACACGGAAACGCGTGAAACCTCAGGCGAGGGCAATTCTGCCACTAATGCACGAATTTTTTCTAGACATTCCTTGTCGTCTTTTGTCCGAAAATGCGCTACGCCGGAGATCGAGTTGTGCGTCATCGCTCCGCCGAGCGTCTCGTTATCTATCGTCTGTCCGGTTGCGCCTTTTACAAGATTTGCACCGCCAAGCCCCATGAACGACGTTCCCTCTACCATCAGAATCACGTCAGACAACGCAGGCAAATAAGCTCCGCCGGCAACGCACATTCCCATCACGGCGGCGATCTGCGGCACTTTCAAATAATGGCGCATGATCGAGTTGTAATAGAAAATCCGCGCCGCACCGTATTGCCCCGGAAACACGCCGCCCTGATAAGGCAAATTCACCCCCGCGCTGTCCACAAGATAAATGACCGGCACCCGATTGCGCATCGCTATCTCCTGCGCTCGCAATATCTTCTTTATCGTTTCCGGATACCACGCCCCAGCCTTGATCGTCGCATCGTTGGCAATGACAACGCATTCGCGGTTTTGTATTTTGCCGACAACAGTCACAACCGCCGCCGCCGGTGCAGCACCATCGTATTGATCGTAAGCAACAAGCAAACCTATCTCTTGTTGGTAAGTGTCTTTGTCGAGCAGCAGATCGACACGCTCGCGCGCCGTCAACTTGCCCTGTGAGTGAATCTTTTCAATTTTAGAAATCCCGCCGCCGAGTAAGAGCTTTTTCTCGAGGAGCAGATATTCGTCGGTTAGCAAGCGTAAGCGCGATTTGGAAGTTGCCAATTTCATTCAAATTTTCGGTATCTCAACCGAAAGCTCCTTAATAAATCGAAAATGTTTCAGATTGTGTGTAATGAGAGTGAGGTCATAACTTATCGCTGTAGCGGCAATCAGGGCATCGACGAGCAAGAGTCCGTGAGCCGATGAATATTTATCTATCAATTCGATAGCAAGAAGAGCAATCTCCGGGGTAAGTGGGTAATATCTAAGTCCAGCGAGACTTTCTTTGATCTTTTCCTTGTCGCGTTTGGTTATGGCACCTTGAATCGACTCTATGTAAATTACCGTGTCGATCCCGCTATCAAGACCCTCGACAAGCTTCCTTATCTTCGCATTGCCATAAAAGATTTCCGACAAAACATTTGTGTCAATAAGATGTTTAGTCATCTCGACGATTACTCTTGGCGCGAAGTCGAGCAGTGAGTTCTTTAGAAGTTTCCGGGCGACCAGCCCAGATTCCAAAAACCTCGTCAAACGGGCTTATCCGCTCTCCAAGCTGTTCTAGTTCCTTGACAAATTTTTTTGCAGATTTCGGATCATTGATGCGAAACGTGCCGTTGATTTTGATAGGCAATGAAATGGATATTGTTCCCATAATACTTTTGATAATACCACGAATACTCTCATTTATTCTGAATAACAAACGTCGGAACCATGCCGCCGCCGGATGAGACGTTTGCAAGTTCCGTCGAAGAAAGCCGTGTGAACGCCGAGCCGACCTTGCCTAAAAACAGCAGCGGATCGAGATCGACAAGCTGCTCGACCATTTCCCAATTTCCGGCGTCGTCGGTGAGCATCGGGAAATGCTCTTTCGCCGTTTTGACGCGTTCCTGCACGAGATAATCACCGTCGGACAACGCAGTTTTTATTGCCTCGTCCCATTCGGATCGTGAACACGTCCATCCGAGAAAAATGCCGTGGCCGCCGTAATCATCATTTGGCTTGAGGGCAAGCTTCTGTGGATTCGACCGCGTCCACTCTATTAAATCAATCACTTCGCCCTTGTTTTCCGTGTTCCCTGCACGAACCTTTCGCGTCCACGGCACATGATCGCGGATGGACTTTAGCTCTTCGCCGTTGAAAAGATGCGAGTATTTTTCGTTGGTAAGCACGGCAAAAATCGCTTTTTTATGCACCAGCTTACTGCGAAAACTGTTCACCAAACAAACCGTACCGGCTCGATAGGCGTCGAGCAAAGCAGGATGTTCGTCCATGATCGGCAGATATTCGTTAACGAGCAAACGCTTGTAAACGATGTCAATCTCAGTACCTTTGCAAGATAATCGCGAACCGTTAAATTCGAGTTCGTCAGGCGAACAAATTATGGAACGGTAGCCTTCGGACTCAAAGTAATCGCGAAAAAGCTCGAATTCTTTCAGCGTTGGCAGATCTTTTAAATCGACAATTGCGATGATCGGTTTGTGATCGGGCTTGCCTCCGCAAAACTCCGAGTAACATGAGAGCAAAACATCGAGCATCTTAGGCCTGCCCTCAAATCCTCGAACGTCATACGTTTCGGCAAATTTTTTCATAACCGGCAAAGTTTCAAAAATCGCCGTCGCCGAATCGGCATACGCGACGCCGGCCGGACTCTCACCGTTTAACTCGACATAACTATACGCATCTGCGGTCAGAAAAGAATCAAGCCGCGCATTTGGTGAGACGTGGGAATATTTCGGGTCGATCTTCACCAAGTCACGTTCAATTTCAGTCACGCCAAGCTCGTCGAGAATCTCGTCGTTTCCGATTGCAGCGTCTTTTACTTTTTGAAGCGCTCCGAATACAGTCTCACAAGTCTTGACGATCCGCGACCAATCATTTTCAGTCACAAAATGCGGCCTAAGATACGGCGTGAGGCGACGGCCGCCGAAAATGAGTTTCGAGCTTTCCAGCCCCTCGTCAAGAAGCCTTTGCGAAGCCGAGGCAAGATCGGTGTCTTCGAGAAGTTTGTGATAGTGTTCGACGGCTTGTTTTAGCATAACGACTGCAGCGGCGAGCATCCTGCTTGCCATAAGAGTTCAACTTCAACGGATAGATAAGCACACACCTGAAACGCAAGCAGGATGCTTGCTGCTCCAGTTCACTTCGACATGCTGAGAATCTCTTCGTATTCGTCTTTCGTAAGCGGCATCACAGAAAATCGCGGCTGACGGACGAGATAAATATTCGACAGATCTTTGTTGGCCTTGATCGCTTCGAGAGTCACCGGCTTTTTCAACGGCTTCACTGGCTTTAACTCAACAGCATGCCAAGCAGTATCGGTCGGATCGGGAAAAGCCTCTTTAGTTACCTCTGCGATGCCGACGACTTCTTTTCCAACGACGGAATGATAAAAATAAACCTTGTCGCCCTTTTTCATTTCCTTAAGAAAAAG
>JAYVFJ010000099.1:0-5353 GCA_043773225.1 Chloracidobacterium sp. | reverse complement strand
GTATCGCCCTTGCTCACGCGCGGGCTTGTGCAATTTTGTTACTGCAATTCGACGTAATCTCCGGGATGGATTTCGGACGCGGTTCGGGTGATGACCATTGTTGCAGTTTTTTCTTTTACGTTTAGGACGACTGCCTCGCCGGTGATCTTTCTGAGACCCGAAGGACGGCCGGCTTTTGCTTCGGCGGTTGTTTCTTCGTGGCCGCCGGCGCGGGCTCCTGTTTTACGGCTGGCCTGATTTGAGAATTTGCCGCCCTTGTAAACTTCGCTTTCAAAACCGTAATCGCGGGCAGTGACGTCTTCGGTCTCAGGCTTTTTGAAAAGGTTTCCTTTTCCAAGCGGGCGATAGATCGTTACGCGGTCGCCGACTTTTACATTGTCGTCAGCACCGAGATCAACATAGGCGATAAAATCACGCGTCAGAACTTCGGCTCCATCTCTTGACATAATTATCCGGCCTGTCGCCTTGCCCGAAGGATCAGCAAAAATATTTAAAGCCGGCCGCTGTTCAAACATCGGACTCATTCTCTTTTCCACCAACTGGACAAGATCGCCAAGCAAAAATGTGTCGCACGACGATTTGATCCGGGCAACCGAAACCTCGGCTTTTACACTTACCACTTCGACGGCTCCGACTTCCTGCACGTAAAAACCAAGATCGCCCTTACGCGACCATTTGCTTTTCACCTCGGCTCGCGGACGCACGACGGCAAACATGTCGCCGACGTTTACGCCCTTGTTCGACCCCATGTTTATATACATAAAATCGTTCTGAGCAAAATTATATCTGTCGGCTTCGTCAACCGACCCGACGATCTTGTTGCCGTCGCTGATCGCACCAGACTGAATGTAGCCCGCGCAATAAAGATTATTACCGGTAGCTACCGACCAGTTTTTGCTGCCGGGATCCATTACCATTGACTGCGCGAACGCAGCAGTTGAAAACACGGCCAACATTATGCCGGACAAGATTAGACGGGGTGTAAAAAACTTTTGAAAATTCACGATTTTCTCCTTTTTGGCTTTTGCTAAGATTTGTCTCGCTCGGGAAAGCGGAAAGATTCTGACGGAATAAAGATGCCGGATGCCCAAATAAAGGCACACTTTCAATTGTAGCCCGAAAATACATGTAGCGTCAACAATTTTATTATATGTTAAACAAGTATTTCTTTCTCGCATATTTGGACAGAAGTCTACCATTTTGCTAGTATTCTCGTTTGCGTCGAACCTAGATTCATCGCATATTGCCGGTGTAGCTCAGTTGGTAGAGCAGTTGATTTGTAATCATCAGGTCGGCGGTTCAAATCCGTTCACCGGCTCCAGTATTTACAGGGATAAAAGACATTCTTCGGAGTGTCTTTTTTCTATGCTCACACCTTCACTCACACCCTTGCCTAAATTTTTATTTGAGTTATTACCCCGCAAACCTAGGCGGCGCACGGAAACCATAGGAATTTAATGTAAGATGGTGTCTTACTTTTTTCATTTTGAAATAAGTTGATATTTCGAGGTAACTGAAAAAAAAACGGCCTCTTTTCAGAAAGTGAAATTTCAGCACTTGTGAAGGGTCCAAAAAAAAATCCAAAAATGTTTCGCCCCGACCAGGATCGTGGATGCCGAGAGTATTGATCGCCGGCAACGCTTTTGAATTTGAAATGGAATAACCTTTTAAGTCAGATCGCGTTAGCCTATTATTTTGGAAGAGGCCCGATGAAAACGAAGATCATTATATTTACAAGCGGAATGATTATTATCGTTTCAGCGATTATCATCTTTGCCAAATATCACTACGATCAAAATGACGTAGAAAACGAACAGATCAATTTCCCAAGCTCTACACCGAGGTTACAACCAACATTAAAGCCAACTAAACCTTATATAGGGATGAGTCATACCGACTTTCAATCAATGTGCAGCCTGATTGGGTTAGGCCGTTTGGGTGGCGGCGATCGCACTCGAAGTTATGAAACATCCAGCGGCGTAGTAGTAATTATTTCGACCACCGAAAACCTAAAGCGAACTAACAAGGAATGTGAAGAAGCAACTTTTACTTTTCGTAATTGGGAATTGGAATCAATCTATCGTTGAGGTCGGCCCGAAATCTTTCCAAACTTAGTTGAGTCGCTTGCCGGTGAGTGAGCGGAGCTGCTTGAAATTACCCTGATCCTCGCGGTGAATTGATATGTATTAAAAAAAAATACCTACGATACTCGGATATTCGATAAGTGATGGATCGGATCTCGCGATTTAATCAAATTCCTTTTTTTGTAGCAAAAACACGTCAGTTTCCGCTTTGGAAATGACTAGGCCATAGTGGCTATGAACGTTCTTAAAAATCCTCTAATTAAGAGACTTTCTTGTCTCTATCTATTAGTAGGCATTTCGTTCCTCTATTACCCGAAATTACTTCAGATGTGAGCCGAACAATTTACCTCTGTTAGCGGAACGCACTTCCGGTAATGATTCTTTCAAAAAGTCTTGAAGGCGGTCATTATTCCTCTTTTTAGAGCGACTTACAAACTTCCCTTGGTCTGGGATATTGTCCGGCAGTATTTGATAATGATAGCTGCGTTGAAGTTTGATTCGAGTTATAGCTTTTTTTGTAACAAGACTTTTGAGAATATCCTGCACCGATCTAGTTGATAGGGCCGTGTCATAAGCTAGGCGCTCAATGCTTGGAAAAGCATGATGCCCTTTATCGGCATAACGAGCGAGGGCGAGCAAGATAAATTTCTCGTTCGTTGGCAGAGCCTTATCGAAGATCGTTGACATCAAATGCCAGTTGTTCCAGCGCGCCATTGCTTTTTCATCGGCAGACGGCCTATACTGAGCCGTCAAGTAATTAGTTAGTAAGGTCGGGAGTGTATGACAACAATCCAACATTCCCGGCATTTTTTTGTTTATTGTTTGGCACTCACTTCGTTCTTCGTCAAAAATTCTTCCAAGTGACGCAGATCAAAGACAATCCGGCGGCCTATTCGGAAAAACGAAATCTTTTTGTTTGAGATCGCACGATCTAGCGTCACCAAACTAACCCCTAAATAATCTGCCGCTTGCTTACGGTCAAAACGATTTTCATTTGTAGTTTCCATAATCTTTGCTCCAAAAAAACTGCTACCTGAAGTTTCCAGGTAGCAACAGATTACTCGAAACATTAGGGGAGAAGATTAACAGAAAAACTGCGCGTCTTTCATTGTTATATTTCCTCGAAAGTTAAAAAAAACTTGTCTAAATTTCGATTGAGTTGTTGGACGGGATTGCTGTGACGATCAGCATACAGCAGCTTGCCGACGTTTGTTTTCGTAATTTTTTTCCCGTCTTGCCGCAGAGTTTCTTTAGCCTGTTGAATGCGCGATATAAGTCGATCAAAATCCTTATCGAATTCTTTTGAAGGGGAATCTCCATCCGACCAAACCGGTAATTGCTTATCATACATCTTTGAGATTTCTGAGAGAATTTTCTTCAAACGTCTGGGAATGTGCTTTTCAAAGTATGCGACTCTTTTGTGGAGATCTTTCTTTGCGATCAAACTAAATTCGTGGTCGATCGCTGTGGTTGAAATGTTTTGGCTAGAGTTTTTAACAGGGCTGGTGCATTTGAGATTTACCTTTGGTTTCATCACGGCCTCTCGCGTCCCACATTCAAATAAACCAATGTCTCTGACTTCACCTGAAAGCATTTGCTCAACTGGATCGAGAATTGAGCCGTTCTCTTTTTTCGCAATCCGGTGTATGTGCTCCGGCTGTCTAACGATTAGGTCAAACTCAAACTCAATCTCATAGCAAACTTTGTATTTATGTTGTTGAGGCGCAAATGCGTTTGGACACGATATTTCGTTCGAGATTTCCCAGCGTTCGCCATTTTCATCGACATGAATTTTGTCAATATTCTTGTTCATAGAATGGTTAGTTTAGAAGCTCGGAAACCTCATTTGCGGCCTTCATAGTGGATTCGGCATTGAAAGCCGTCAGAACGTCTGCAATGCGTGTTACAGCGTGTGTATCAGGGTTGACGTAACGAGCAAAAGTATTCATTTGGGTGTGCCCGGAGATCTTCATTACTTCCATCGGTGAAAGTCCGGCTTGAATCATTCGAGTGATCGCCGTGTGCCGGCAATCGTGAAACCTGAAATCCGCAATTCCGGCATCGCGACAGGCCGAACCAAAGGCCCGTTTTACACTGTCTCTGATTCCAAAAACGAGTTCGTCTTGATCGCCTGGCGATTGTTCCCAAAGTTTTGAGAGTTCGTCATAAACTCTTTGCGTCATTCCCACAGTGCGGGCCTTCGCCGTTTTTGTATTAAAGGCGATAATGTTTATTAACCGATTCGCAAAATCTATATCGCGCCATTTGAGTGTAAGAAGTTCGCCCGACCGCATGGCGGTATCCAATGCCGCGACCAGAAGCGGTTTCAAATGTTGACGTTTGCTCTTTTGGGTTGAAGTGATCGACTTTCCATTGCGTTCATAGTTAAGAGTGATAATTTCGTCACACGCGCCTAACAACCGATTTTCTTCATCGAAACTCAAGACTCGTTCCCGCCTAACTTCGTCCGAAAGGCTCAAGAGTTTTGCATTTAGAAACGGCGAACGTGTGAGCCAACCGTTATAGATCGCATCATTCAGCATAGATCGAAGCAAGGCTAGTTCTCGGTTGACGCTTGCAATGGCTCGCGGCCGCTCGGTTGTTTCGCCTTTCTTTGTTGACGTGATCGGTGTATCAAACCGCTTTTGTTTGAAATGCTCAATTTCGGCCGGCGTTATGTCACTAATCCGTTTGTTTCCAAAATACGAAAGTAGGTTATTGAGAAAGTTCCGGGCCGTCCTGTGCGAACGAAGCCCAGCAACTTTTCGATCTTGATGATACTTCGCCGGTATGAGCCTGCGCGTTTTGTAATCTTCGGCAAATTCGCGGAAAGTCAGTTTCGATCCGTCCATAGCAGTTTGACCGCCGGATTTGTATTTATCGGACAGTTCATCACGCAACCTTCGGGCGTGGCTTTTGCTGTCCGCTTTTTGCGTATGCTGCCTTTTCTTTCCGTCCGGTTCCGTCCTGACAATTCGGGCATACCACGCGACCGCGCCGTTTTTATCTTTCTTTTGAATAATTCCGTAATCTCTGCTGCTTTTCAGTTGTTCATTTTTCATTTGCTTACTCACACCTCACACTTTTACTCACACCTCGATATGATAATCTAGGATAGTTGATGATAAGTCAAGATAAACCGCTCAGTGAATGTGACGGAGCAAATATAGGCTTTTCTGCGGATCGTGCGAGTTAGGGATTTCTCAGGAAAGAAAGCGTTTGTTGATTTGTAATCATCAGGTCGGCGGTTCAAATCCGTTCACCGGCTC
>JAYVFJ010000098.1:0-8667 GCA_043773225.1 Chloracidobacterium sp. | reverse complement strand
GAGCGCGAGGCGCGCTGCTTGGTGTTCGAGAACTTCGGGATCGCGACCGCGGCCAGGATGCCGATGATGACGACCACGATCAGCAGTTCGATCAGGGTGCAAGTGATTCGCCCGCGAGCAAGCTGGCGTTAAAAATAATGCCTTTATCAATGGGCGTGTAGCTGAAACAAACCTCGTCGTCGGTCTCGACGCTGCGGTTCAACCCGTTAAGAATAAAGCCGCATATCTCTTTTGCCGCATCGAGATATTTCTCGTCGCCGCACACATCAAACAATTCAACAAAAGCCTGAGATGCAAACGCCGTCGGCACAACTGCTGGTGTCCCAATTGGAGCAAAAAAATTCCTCGACTGCCAATCAAAATCATAACCGAATGCCGCTGTCGGCTCGCCGTCGTCGGTTTTCCCAACGATCCTCATTTCGAGCAATCGGTCCGCCAATCCAACGGCATTTTCGGCATGCTGCTGATCGCCAGTCTCTCTAAATCGCGAAAGTTCTGCGAGTGCAAACAGAGCCAACCCTTTTGCATTCACTCCTTTCCGAATGCGAAGAACCGGGCGCAGATTGATAGGCGAACGCTTGACAATTTGCAGCCACGCAAGCCGCGCCGTCGCAAAATATTTCAGCGGCATCCACTGGAACAATCTGCTATTCAACCCGTCAAACGGATCATGCCCCGCAAAATCCTGCTCACTGCAGTATGCATAAAGCCGCTCATAGATTTTTTCGAGATCGAGAGCCGTTGACATGTTTGAAAAAGATTAACACAACTAGAATGAGTTGTTCATCACACCCGGCAAACCAGTCTTGTCAGAACCCCCTGCGTAAGCTCTTTTTCGCGTCGTTTCGCGTGTTTCGCGGTTGAAACAGATCGGAAAACCACGTCATATTCGGAAAACCACGTCATATTCGGAAAGATACGTCATATTCGGAAAGTCACGTCATATCCGGAAAGTTGGTATTTCAATAAAACTGTTTTGATGCTATGTTGAGGCTATGAACCAAAATCGCATGTGCCAAACGTTCGCCAATCGCAGCCTGCAACTTTTTATCCGTCAAATAGTTTTCCTGTCGCTGAAAGCCTGTTGCCGCCATCTGCAATTTTTTATCCGTCAATTCGTTTTCCTGTCGCCGAACCGTCGATTCATTTACCTGTCGCTGAAGGCGACGAATATTATAGCCTGGGGTGGAGCGAGGCTCTGCGAGCGAAACCCCAGGTTGCAGCCGCCAAAGAATCCGTCGCTGAAGGCGACGAACAATGTCAGCGCGGGCATTGATGTTCGAGCATTGTCAACACACTGTTCGTCGCCTTCAGCGACGGCAATGATCGATACTCGCAACGTAGGGTTTCGCTCGCCGAGCCTCGCTGCACCCTACGCTATATTATTTGTCACCTTCGGCGACAGGAATAATTAACGGATCAAATCCACTTAGATATTTGAAAATTTATTCTGGGACGCGCGGAGAAGGCTGAAAATGGAAAAAGGTGAAAAGGGAAAAAGTTCGGAACCACTCGCTTCACACTTCCCCTTTTTCACTTTTCCCCTTTCTCGTCTCTGGGACGCGCTTTGTGTCACACTGTGACACAGCCTGTGATTCTTCTTTGTGCCCTTCGTGCCTTTGTGGTGAAAAACTCTCTGGGACGCGCCTATGTCACAGATTGACACTGGCAAAGGCGAAACATCTCTGGGACGCGCTGCAGCTTTCCCCCTTTTCCCCTTTTCCCCTTTTCCCCTTTCCCCTTTTCGACTTTTTCACTTCAACTCTCTGGGACGCGTTGTGTCACAGTGTGACACACAACTTTTTCACATTTTCCCTTTTCCCCTTTTCCCCTTTTCCCCTTTCCCGTGTGTCACACTGTTGCCCTTTACGTTGAAAAACCGGATAATGAGTTTTGCTTCCCGGCACTTTTCGCATGAAGTTTTTCTCTGATTTTCGGCTGTTGATACTAAGCCTTTGGCTTGGGGCTGCGGTGTTTTTTATCGGAGTTGCACAGACGGCCTTTTCGGTTCTGCCGCAACGCGAATTGGCGGGTGCGGTGGTCAACGGAAATCTGACGATTCTTAATTTCAGCGGCATGGCGATCGCGACTATTCTGCTCTTGTCATCGCTGATCGGCACTTCAACCGCAAACAAATTCTGGCTGTGGTTTGAAAGATTTTTGCTGCTTTTGCTTGGGGCAGCCTGTGCAGTCGGGCAGTTTGTGATCGGGCTCTGGCTGTCGTCGGTTAGAACGCAAATGGGCCGGCCAATAGATGAGGTGGCCGCCGATGACCCGCTCAAAATTCAGTTCAACACTTTGCACGAATGGTCGGTTTGGGTTTTGTTTGCGGGCATCGTCGCTGCGCTGTTGGTGTTTTTTATTATCTCAAATCGTAAATTCGGAGCGGGAAAAACTGCTGCCACATCTGATGTTTACGATTTTTCAAAAGAATTTAAGGTTTGAACTTTTATGGAACTGATTGAAAATCTTAGCGGCTTTAACAGTCGCTTTTCCCGCTGGAAAACGAACGACGCGCTCACCAGCTATCCGTGGGTCGAAAATATTCATTCGCCTTTCGCGCCGGTCCGTCGCGCTTTGCCGATGCTCAATTTGGCGCTCATTTCGTCCGCAGGCGCTCATATCGACGGCATGGAAACATTCGACACCGATTCACGCGACGGCGATCTAAATTATCTTGAGATACCCGTCGAGGTGGATGCCGCCGATCTGCGTTACTCTGCCAAAGGCTACGATCCAAAAGCCGTCCACGAAGATCGAAATTCGCAGATACCGATAGACCGCTTGTTGGAATATCAAGCCAATGCCGTCATCGGCAGCCTCAACAACGTGTGGTGGAGCATCAGCAGCCACATTCCAAACGCCGTTCGTGTCGCCGACGAACTTGGGCCAAAGCTTTCCGAACGCCTGCATCGCTACGAAGTCCAAGCCGCGCTGCTGATCCCGGCTTCTCGGCTCTGTCATCAGACGCTTGGCATCGTCGCCCGCGTCATCGAAGACAGCGGCATTCCCACAATGATGCTTTCGGTCGATCCAAACCTTACCGACAAGATCAGGCCGCCGCGAACGGCTTATTACAGCGGCGAATTCGGTTCCGTGGCCGGCAAACCTAATTGGCGAGAATATCAGTTACGAATTTTGGACGAAGCCCTGCGCTGGACAGAAACTTTTGACCAACCCGGCTCACGCAAACTCGCCGTTGACCTCGAATCCCAAGTCGAAGCCGCCCGCGGCGAAAGATAGATTAACCGCCGCTTTGCCATGCCTTGATCGCATCTATTGGATAGATCAACATTATAATGTTGATTATCAAACTGTCGCGAATCAAAAGTATCAGAATTATTTCCGTCGCAATAAACAAAAACAGCGACTTCCAAAAACGCAATTTATACGCCAATACAAAACCAGTAGCGCAGCACAAAATATCTGAGATCGAATTGAAGATCGAGTCGCCAAAATAGTCGAGCGAGATCGTTTCTTCACGGTAACGATTTATGATGTAGCTTGAATTTTCAGCGACTTCCCAAGAGCCTTCTATAAAAATCGCAATCACCATTCGCCAAACAATCGGCACTTTTCTAAACACCAAACCTATCAGCCAAAATTCCAATATTCCGTGCAAAACATGCGTGAACGAATAAGGGTCAATCAGATGCTGCGAATTATGCCGCGACCAAATATTCCACGCCCAAGGCGAGTAATCACCCGCTTCACACCACCAAACACGCCCCTCAAACCGCAGCGCAAACATCGCCGCAATTACAATGATAAACATCACGACCCACGGCAAATAATCCCGCCGAGTCTCAAAACTGAATAAATTGGTTTGCATTAAGATTCAGAAATTTAAACCACAGATGCACACAGATAAACACAGATTTTAATACTTTTCTTATCTGTGTTTATCTGTGTCCATCTGTGGATAATTTTTCTTATTCCGTCGAGATAACATCCTCGCCATGCAGAGCAGCATTCAATGTATGCCAGCTCAGCGAAGCGCATTTGACACGCGCAGGAAATTCCAAAACGCCTGCAAATATCTTTAACTTGCCAAGATGATTTTCGTCGGTTTCGGTATCGAGTTCGCCCGTAACCATTTTATGGAATTCATTGAAGATCATCTCAGCCTCGTCCTTAGTTTTCCCTTTAACAGCCTGCGTCATCATAGACGCCGAAGCCTTTGAGATCGCACACCCGGAACCTTTGAACGACACATCACTGACTGTATCGCCATCCATCGCTACATACACGCGCAACGCATCGCCGCACAAAGGATTTTTCCCGTCGGCGTAATTATCCGCGTTCTCGATCTCACGAAAATTTCGCGGATTTTTATTGTGGTCTAAAATGACCTCTTGATATAGATCGCTTAGTTCTGACATTTAGGCAAAAACCTCAATCACTTTCTGAACGGCATCGGCGAGTTTATCAACTTCCTCTTTTGTATTATAAAACGCGAAAGACGCTCTAGCCGTTGCCGGAACGTCAAAGAATTCCATAACGGGTTGCGCGCAATGATGGCCGGCACGAACCGCGATGCCTTCCTGGTCTAGGATTGTGCCGATGTCGTGTGGATGAATTTCGTCAATAGTAAACGACAAAACCGACGCCTTATTTGCAGCCGTGCCGATGATGGTCACGCCCGGAATGTCGGACAAACGCTGTGTGGCATATTCGAGCAGTTCGTGCTCGTAAGCTGCGGCAGCTTCAAAATCTATTGAGTTAATATAATCAACCGCTGCCCCCAAACCGATACCCGCAGCGATTGACGGTGTTCCGGCTTCGAATTTGTCGGGCAAGCCTGCGAACGTCGTTCCCTCAAAACTAACCGTGCGTATCATCCCGCCGCCGGTTTGATACGGCGGCATTTTTTCGAGCCATTCTTTTTTGCCGTAGAGGACGCCGCTGCCGGTCGGGGCAAACATTTTATGGCCTGAAAATGCAAAGAAATCAACATCTAGTTCCTGAACATCAACCGGAAAATGCGGCACACTCTGTGCGGCATCAACGCAGACCGGCACACCGAATTTGTGCGCCGTCGCCGTCATTTCCTTGATCGGATTTATCGTGCCGAGCGAGTTTGAGACGTGAGCAACCGCGACGATCTTTGTGCGTTCGTTGAGTAGATTTTCGTATTCGTCAATGATAAGTTCGCCGCTCTCATTCATCGGTATAACGCGAATGCGCGCGCCTTTTTCTTCCGCTATCATCTGCCACGGGATAATGTTTGAGTGATGCTCCATCTGGCTGACGATGATCTCGTCGCCTTCGCCAATAAACTTTCGCCCGTAAGAATAAGCGACCAGATTAATTCCCTCGGTCGTCCCGCGAACAAAGATGCACTCTTTAGCCTCTTTCGCATTTATAAAGCGTTTGATCTTTTCGCGTGCGGCTTCGTAGGCGGTCGTTGCGTGCTGCGACAAATAATGGACGCCGCGATGAATATTGGAATGCTCTTCCGCGAGATATTTCGCTCCCCGGTCGATCACTATCTGCGGCACCTGCGACGAAGCGCTGTTGTCAAGATAAACCAGCGGCTTGCCGTTCACCTCTCTAGACAGCACCGGAAAATCGCGTCTTACTTTTTCTACATCCCAATTGGCCATTTCTTGTATTGCCTTCATTTTCACCACAAAGTCACTAAGGACACAAAGTAAAACAAGAGGAGCTCTTTGTGATCTTTGTGCCTTAGTGGTTAAATTTCCGTTCCTAACCTATTCAACACGGCAGCGTCTAAATCTTTTTTGATCGACTCGATCTCGATCTTATTAATGATCTCCTCGGCAAAACCATAAGTCAGCAAATTCCTGGCAAGCGTGTCGGGAAGCCCACGCGTCAGCAGATAAAATAACTCCTCTTCCTCAAGCTGACCGACCGTTGCGCCGTGTGAACATTTTACATCGTCATTATCTATCTCAAGCTGCGGTTTTGTATCAACGCGTGCCTCGTTCGAGAGCAATAGATTCTTGTTCGATTGCTGTGCGTCTGTTCCGTGGGCGTTTTCGCGAACAAGAACCTTGCCGTTAAAAACAGCCCGCGACTTGTCGTTCAAAACGCCCTTGTATGTCTGATGCGAAGTGCAGTTTGGCACAACGTGATCTATCACCGAATGCGTGTCGCTGTGCTGCGAACCGTTCAACATATACAACCCGTCAACAAACGCCTCGCCGCCCTCGGCAGTAAATTTCAGTTCAATATCATGCCGCGAGATCGCTCCGCCGAGATTGATGTTTGTCGAATCGTAACGGCTGCCCGCGCCTAAACTTACTTCGGTAGTGCCGACATGAAACGCATCCGCCGATTCCTTCTGCACACGGTAATGCGTCAGATTTGCATTGTCCTCGACGACGATCTGGATAGCTGTATTTGTAAAACTCTTCGTCTGCGAAGCATAAGATTCTATTATCGTCGCTTTGCTCCCAGCTTCGGCAATCACTATGGTATGTGGAAATACAGCCTTGCCATCTTCAGCAGCAAAGTTTATTTCTAACGGCGTTTCACAGGATGTTTCCTTTGCAATCCTGATAACTCGAAAACGCCCAAACGCCAAATTCAGCGCGGTTAAACCGTTTCGCCCGAAATTGAAATCCGTCAATTTATTCAGTGCGTTTTCGTCGTCGTCGGTTTTACTATCCACTATCCACTTGTCACTAACCACTGAATCAACTTTTGTATATTTCCAGTCCTCATTCTTAACAGTTGGAAAACCGTTGGCCTCAAAAAAGGCGAAAGCCTGCTCACGGAGTTTGCGCAATCCGGCATTGGTTTCCGACTCTAAAAACTTCTTAAATTGTTCCGTAAATTGTGATTCCATTACGGCTGTAGTTGATGTCATTTTTTATCTTTAGCCATGTTCTTATTCGTGCATTCGTGGCTATTTTCCTCTCTTAAAACACCTTAACCAAACTAAACTTGGCATCCGCCTTTATCGTATTCGCCTGATCTAAAATAAAATCCTTTGCGATCTTCAGTTTCGCATCATTTTCCGAGCGAGATTTCTTATCATCTACAAGCGTCGAACGATCATAATCAAACCAAAAATCGTGCCGCGCCAATACATATTTGATGCCCATCGCGGCGGTTTTTGTGCGCATTTCCTGCGCCGAACTCGATTCCGAAAGCATTTTCCGCAACGTCCAATCTTCAAATAGGTAATCTGAAAATATGGGCCTGTCGATGTTGTATGTGTCCCGCCGCATGTTGATAAGCCAAACTTTTGCGTCCTGTGGCGTCTCGGTATTGATGGTTTGGTAATACGGATAATAATCAAGATTGCGAGCCAGATACTGATCGCGTGTCTCACCGCCCAAAACAACTCTGAGAGGCGCTTTCATACAAAACCATGCAAATGTTGTAAGCAGGCCGCAGATCGCAGCAGCAATAAAAGCAAATTGCGCGACCGTTTTTAACCCGCTAATTTTTTCACCGATCTTCTCAACAGACGCCACAATCGCGATTGCCAGAATCGGAACAATTGGCAGCAAATATCTAAGCTGTTCACTCGAAAAAAGCCAGAACAAATACATTATCGCGGCGATGCCAGCGCAGATTTTAACTTCGACCGGCAAGTCGAATTTCCATAACGCCCAAATCAACAGCGGCAGCCCGATCAAAAATGCCACGCCCAAGACGCCGTCATAATTCTCAGCCTGCTCCGGCTGCGCCGTTATAGATACTTTTACCGGAGCGGTCAGGTAATTCACCTTATTTACATCAACGCCGCCATACTGTGAATTTAGTCCCTGAAACAAATTTGACCGCTCAACATCCCAGCCATTCGCCTTGCCCGGCCAGATGCTCATATAAAAAGGAAATACCGGGCTGCCCGTCGCTGCCCACGTTCGTATATACCACGGTGATGCAATTGCGCCCGCGAGCAAGAGAGCAGCAAATCCACTGATCGCGACCTTCCCTGCATTCTCCGCTCCACGCGCCCGCACCAAAATGATCAAAACAAATGCCGCGAGCACAAAAACACTCGTCAACTTTATCGACAGCGCCGCTCCAAGAAAGATGCCGATCAATATCAACCAAACAACGGACGGCTCCATCCACCAACGCGTAAGCGCATAAATAGCAAACGTCACAAATAACGCGAGCGAAAGATCAATATATCCGCTCGATGCAACATGATATGCCGTCGGCACAGCCGCAACCATCAGCGTCGCAATCAACGACCACGTTCGTGTAATTCCGATCTCACGCGCCCAGCCATAAGCCACCAATAACAGGAGTGGTAAAAAGAGAAAAGTAGTAGCTCCCGCAGCCGCTTCGCCCGCTCGCGCGCTGACAAGATTTCCAAGCAGCAACGCCCAAACAGAGTGCATTTCAGTTCCTAATGCCAAATAGCTTGCAATATTGCCGTCAATAAATACGGTGCTGTTTTGAGCGATAAACGCCTTCGGAACCGCGAGATGATATAGCAAAGTGTCTTTCGCGGTTGGCGGGGCTAGCGCCGCAAGCAATGCAAGAATGATCGGAAATGTTCCAAATGTCACCAATATCCAGTCACTTATCGATTTTCCGTTCCAATACCTATAATCAACGTTGTCCGATTTGGCTGACCTCGCCGGAAGAGCAAACAAGGCATTTCCGATTAAGATGCAGGCGATCGCACCAACTGGCGTATATAACCCAACAAGACCCAAAAAGAACCAAATGACTGAC
>JAYVFJ010000097.1:0-2208 GCA_043773225.1 Chloracidobacterium sp. | reverse complement strand
GGCGGAGGCGTGTGGGAGTCGAACCCACCTAAGTTTGCTCTCGCAATCTCACAACGGTTTTGAAGACCGAGCCCATCACCGGACAAGTTGCGCCCCCGTGTCTAAACTGAAAAATGCTAAGCGATCGATTCAAGCCCTTTGCGTTCGATAAGCGAGAGCAGCTTGAGAGATGTTCCCGCCGGGCGTTTTTCACCTCTCTCCCACTGGCTGATCGACTCTTTGGAAATATTTAAGTCGTGAGCAAAAACGGTCTGACTAACCTGTTCGCGTTCACGAAGTGTCCGTATCTGCTATGGTGTAAACTCGTGAATCGGCGTCAAGCACGACTCATCGAACTCACGCATCGTTTGCTTGTCGATTATCCCGACATCATACAGCCCGGCTGCTGTTTCATGTATGGCCGCCGCTGCCTCGCTCCTATATCCCTTATTTTTCTTCATGAGGCTATGATCTCACCGTCTTCCAATAGCTTCTCCAGTTCCGGCAGTGTTAAAAAAAGCATTATCTCTGCAAGTTTCTTAAACCCACGCACATCCGATCTGTCTATGTTGTCGAGTAAGCTTTTGGCAAAACCATAAACAAAGAATGCCTTGTAGCCTTGCGATAGAGAAATATCGTCCGATAACCGCCGGATTTTCCTTCTTGCGGTCGAGCGATCCTTTGTTTGATCACCCCGCCGCCATAATCCGCATCAACGCTTCCTTCATCAACCTCTCCGACGGCCTGGATCAACTTTTCATCGCTAATCCCTTCTTTCTTAGCGAATTTGGCGAACCATTTGTTCTTAAAGATTCTCATCAATCCGCTATTCTACTGTAGAATCTAGTTCTATAAAGTCAAGAAATTTGAAGCACGAACCGCGCCCATCACCGGACAGGATGCGCCTGCTAAAAAATTAATCATTCCTTCGACGTAAAATTATTGCGATTAATAGATAAATGATGGCTGCATTTAACGACGCACTGCTTGAGACCACACCAAACGATGGCGAGCAAGAATGATCCATATTATAACAAGGTAATATTAAGCTCCATGGAAGCGTAAGCATCAAGTGATACTTTCAATCACCGGATTACTGGACTGTTGGTAAATCAACGCCGTGATTAAAACCAATCCGACATAGGCCATCACAAAATATTCTCCGATCTTGGATTTAAACTTTCGGAGACCAAACATCAACAGACCGATGCCAACTAAGAAAACAAAACCGTGAATTAAAAAACTAAAAAATATTCCTTCGCCGTGAAAAAATGCAAAATACATTTGAAAAACTCCATTCGCCCAACTGCTTAATTTTCATGCAGCAGTATCGTAGCCAACGTCGCACGCTTTGCAATATCGCTCAAAAGAATATGCTCCTCTAGTGTGTGTGCGCCCACACCCGCGATCCCCAAACCATCCAAAACCGGCACACCCAGCGCAGCGACAAAATTGCCGTCCGACGCACCGCCGACTTGGGTTTCGCCGAGGTCGTAGCCAAAGCTGGCGGCGGCTGAACGGGCTTTATTAAATAGCTCAACCACGGCATCCGTTCGTTCTAGTGGCGGGCGGTTTACGCTGCCGATGAATTCTAAAGAAACGCGCTCATCAAACGGCGTCAAGGCTCGAATTGCTGCATCGACACGTTCCGCCTCGGCCATCGAGCTGAAACGAACGTCGATCTCGCACGAAGCGTGTTCGGGAATTACGTTCGACGTTGATCCGCCTTTGATCGTGCAGACGTTAACGGTCGTGCCAATTTCGGCATTTTGGATAGAGTTTATCCGCTCGATCTGGCGTGATAATTCGACAATTGCATTTGCACCTTTTTCCGGTTCGAGACCGGCGTGGGCAGGGACGCCGTGAGCTTTCAATGTGAACATTCCGGTTCCCTTGCGTCCGGTTTTGACCTTGCCGTCGGCTGACGGTTCAAAGACACGACAGCTTTGGGCGTTAGAGGCCTCGCGTTCGACTAGTTCGCGTCCTGTAAAGCTGCCGACCTCTTCGTCACATGACAAAAGGATCGTAATAGGCCGCGCCGGATTCTCGCCGGTCGCGGCAAAAAAACGCAGGGCTTCGAGCATCAGCACAATCCCCGATTTCATATCGAAAATGCCGCAGCCGTAAAACCTGTCGCCTTCGATTCGAGTCGGATTCTGCAGATTGGTTCCAACCGGGTGGACAGTGTCGGTATGGCCGAGCAACAGAGTCGGCTTTTCATTTCCCGGA
>JAYVFJ010000096.1:0-3981 GCA_043773225.1 Chloracidobacterium sp. | reverse complement strand
TCCTTTCTGACAGCATTGGCGGCGTTTGCGAGCAGCAGATCGCCAAAGCGTTTCCACTGTTCGGGATCGCCGTGTTTGTTGAGATCGCTGTTAAGATTTGCAACAAGTTTTCGCTGCTTTGTTATCGCCGCGAGTGCCTTTCGCCTGACAGCCGCCGCCAATTTCTCAAATGCAGCATCCGCGTCATTGTCTTTTTTATAGAGCGGCTTTGTTATCATGATTTTTTGAACGCGGATTTTACGGATTAGGCGGATTAAACGGATCATAAAAATCCGCTTAATCCGCCCAATCCGCGTTCAAAATTTTCGGACTTCTCAGAGTTAAAATTCCCTGACGAGGATCGTGCCTGACAATAGTTCGTGGAGAGCACGTCTTTCCTCATTAAAGAAGATGGTCAAAAACCCGGCGCCGGCAAATGCCAGCATGATGATAAACACGGAGGAATTGATCGCCGCCTGGCGGAGCGTCGGGTATTCGTTTTCGACGGCATCAACGAGTTCGAGTTGGAATAGCCGCATGCCCATGGTCTTTCCAAAAAACCCGAGACACGAGGTCATATACACAAACATGACAATCGTCAAGGTCGCCGCAAATGTCAAAATGCCGGTCGTGGTAAACCAATTCGCGCTTGTAAATGCTAACGGCGACAGCAGCAGCATGCTGGCAAATCCGCCGATGATGAAGTCAAAAAGCCCGGCCCCAAAACGCATGGACATCGGTGCCAGATCTTCGATCTCGTCTGTTTCGATCTCTCGCGTCTCGAAAGGGTCGATCTCAGAGCTTTCCGTCCTGATCTGTATCCGGGTCAGTTCGGGAAATTCAAAAGGCAGAGAACCGCTTTCGACCTTTTTAACCTTTTCTACTTTTTCAACTTTCTCGATGACCGGTTTCGCAATGACTATCTCGGCTTGCGGAGCGGGTTCGATCGGCGCCAATTTGTTCGTATTGCGTTTCTCCAATGTTGGCGGGCTGACAAGTGTCGGTTTTGGCAGCGTATTTATCCTCGCAGGTGCAGCAGCGGTCGCGCTTAATGTTGGACCACTGGTTGAGACCACGCCAAACGGACGCATTTGTGCGACCGGTCTTTTTGTTTGGACAGGTGTTTCGTGAAACGTCTTTCGTGATTCCTCGATACGCCGCATCGCATTTGAAACGCGCGGATCAGAGATCGTTCTCGCTGTCTCGATATCGGCTTGCGGCGCAGGGGCAGCTTTTAGCACCGCATCTTTGTTATTTGAAAACCTATTGCGGGAGTTCGATTCCTCGGCAACTATCGTTTCTGTGTTGCCGCCCTTTCGCTGCTGAACCGCGTTTTGCAACTGTAGCCGCCAGTCAGGCAGCGAGGTATTTTTGTGTTGAAATTCCACAAGCGTCTGGCTCGTTTTATGTGAAACAAGTCCGGCGGTCACACGCTTTTTGGCGGCAACCGGAGGTGTAATTGCAGGACGCGGAGTTGAAGGCAGGCTTTCAAACGCGGGTGCGGCGTTTGTTTTAATTCGAGGAGCTAATCTCGTCGATATTTTAGGCCGCAACTCTTCGCGGACGGTGTCATTCATCATCGCTCCGCACGCCGGGCAAATTGATAAGGTCGGGGCTAAGCTGCGGGCGCATACAGGACAATTCATATGCTTATCGGGCTGATTGAGTTTAAAATTAAGTCGTGAAAGATCAAAAGCTAAATGATGGTATCAGAAATTACTTTAAGTCGTCAACCGTAAAGCGCAGACAAATTTAGTATTTGAGTAAATTATTTTTGTGGAAAACATGTGGAAAACTGTTCAAAAATCCAATATGTTAAAATCCTTGCTTGCAGGTGAAATATCATGGCCGAAAATACTGATAACGAAATCAAAGATGAGCCGGCGTTTGACCCGCGTTTCCAGACGGAAAACCTTGCCTATGAAAAGGAAAAGCTGATCGCCTGCGGCAATTGCTCGCGGATGAACCCGCCGAATCGCCTTAATTGCATGTATTGCGGCGGCGAACTTGAGCTCGAAGTAATAGATGCGTCTTCGATCAAGACAAATCTGCGCAAGCTGGAAGCATGGGAACGCGGCATAAACATCATTCTTCGTGAAACTGACGCCATTAACTTTGACGCCAATAAATGTGCGACATTTTTGTCGATGGATGCCGCCGATCTGTCGATAATAGTTGAAGCCGGAACGCCGCTGCCGATCGCCCGCGTGGAAAGTGAAAAGGAAGCCGATATTTTACTGGCAGGCTTGGAGCAATTTGGTCTGAAATGCACATCGATAAAAGACGACAACCTCGCGGCGGATAAACCACCGGTCAGACTGAGCGGCATCGAGATTTCTCATGAGCGGTTAGAGCTAAAACATTTCAACACCGCAAAACTGACAGAGACTGCTGTGGCAGATCTGGTTTTGATCGTTCCCGGCAGCATCAATGAGAGCAAAATTGACTCGGTTGAAAAAAGAGGCCGCCGCAATAAAACAGAAATGGTTGACGAGTCCGCAACCACAGCGGACGAGGCGATTCTTGACCTTTATCTTCGCCACGATCCGATCGGCTTTCGCGTGCGTTTGTCAGGATTTGATTTTTCCTGTCTCGGCGAGGGCAAAGGCCTTCTTGCCGGCGAGAATATGCGGCGTTTGATAGACGTTTTGAAAGAACTCGCGCCCAACGCACAATTCGTAAATAATTATGCGGCCGCCCGGCAAGCCCTTGGCCTCGTCTGGGAAGTGGAATCACGCAAGGACTCAAAAGGCGTGCTGCGTGCCGGTTTTGGCAAAGCCGAATTTGGCACCGTCGCTTCGACAAGCAATTTGAATCAGTTCACAAAATACTCGCGGCTGCAATGGCACTTGCTATGAAAAACAAACGCCAAGAATTTAGAGAGTCAAAAAACTTATCGCGCAAAGATAATTCAAAAGACTCTCCACTCTCGACTCTCCAATCTCCACTCATTTACGGGGTGCTTCCGGTTCTCGAAGCCCTTCGCGCAGACACGCGGCGAATAGACAAAGTGCTGATCGCCGACGGAGCGAAAGAACATCGGCTTTCGGAGATCGTTGATCTATGCCGCTCACGCTCGATTGCATGGAGCCACGTTCCGCGCGAGACGTTTGCCAAGCATCTTGATCCCAAAGTAAATCACCAAGGCGTGATGGCTTTTACGGCCGCGTCATCGTATGTCGAAACCGACAACATACTCGAAAACGCGAGTGAAACCCCGCTGATCTTGATTCTCGATGGCGTCGAAGACCCTCGCAATCTCGGAGCGATCCTTCGTGTTGCTGAATGTGCTTCGGTTGACGGCGTCGTCATTCCCGAACGCCGCGCCGTCGGCCTGACCGATACAGTCGCCAAATCGTCGGCCGGTGCGATCGAATATGTGAAGGTCGCCAAAACCGTGAATCTGAACCGCTTTATCGAGAAATTGAAGGAGCAAAACATCTGGGTCGTCGGCACGAGCATGGACGCCGAGATGGAATATTCCGATTGGGACTGGACACGTCCGAGTGCTCTTGTTCTCGGCGGCGAGGGCAGCGGGCTGCATCGGCTTGTCGCTGAGAACTGCGACGTCTTGGTAAAAATACCGATGTATGGAAAAATAGATTCCTTGAACGTATCAGTCGCCGCCGGCGTAATACTTTTTGAAGCGCAACGCCAGCGAGCAGTAAGCAGTAAGCAGTAAGCAGAATTTTTCACTTTTCGTTATTCACTTTTCACTAACTATATGTTTTGCCAAAAATGTGGTGGACAAAATCCTGAAAACGGTAAATTTTGCAGAAGCTGTGGAACTGATCTCGGCAACGTATCGAGTGCTTTGTCTGCAACTGCACAGCCACAACAACTCCTTAATCACAAGGGCAAGCCTGTCCATTGGGAAGGAGCGATCACAAAACTCGGAACCGGCCTGGCATTTCTTATCATCTCGATAGTTCTCTCGACAACGAGAATGGGCGAAGCGTGGTGGTTTTGGATGTTGATCCCCGCTTTTGGCTCGCTCGGAGC
>JAYVFJ010000095.1:0-2188 GCA_043773225.1 Chloracidobacterium sp. | reverse complement strand
GCCCCCGGATTGCCGCTAATGCGTGATTCCGGTTTAAACTTAGTTCGACCTTTGATTTGTAAATGGATAATCCGATATTAATAGCAATAGTTTCGTGGTTCTTTCCCGGCGGTGGGCATCTTGTTCAGGGTAAGATCGTGCGCGGGGTGATAATCGCTTCGGTCGTGTGGCTGATGTTTTTGATCGCTATCGCAAGCGGCGGCGCGCATTATCCGGGCTTTGGGTTTAAGGACGGAACGCTGTTGTATCTGCTTAATGTCTTTGCAAAGATGGGCAATGGGCTGGGTGCGATCGTGAGCTTTATCATGGCGGGAACGCCTTCGAAAGATGTTGCCGCTCTTGCCACTTTTGAGTATGGCGGACGCTTTCTAGAGGTTGCCGGGTTGATAAATTATCTTGCCATGCTCGACTCGATCGATATCGCTTACGGGAGGAAGAAATGATCCATTTCCTTTATTTGATAGCGTTTGCGGTGTTTGTCGGCGTCGGATTTGCCGTATTTTCGCGTGGAACGGTTCGTGACCGCGTGATCTACGGGCTTAAATCCTTTGGCCAGTTTGTCGTTGTCAGTCTGGTGCTGGCGTGGGTCTTTTATTTTATCCCCTGGTGAGGCCGCGAATAGAGCAAAAACAATGTCTCTGATCGAGACCGAGAGCATAATCCTCCGTTCCTACAATCTCGCCGAGGCCGACAAGATCGTGGTTTTGCTGACGCGTGACCACGGCATCGTGCGTGGCGTCGCAAAAGGTGCGAAACGCCTAAAAAGCAAATTCGGCAGTGGCCTCGAGCCGTTTTCTTTTGTAAACAGCACTTATTTTGAAAAGGATACGTCCGATCTCGTCTCGATACAAAAGATCGAGATCGACGAATCAAATTTTGCCGCAGCGAGCGATCCGGATTTTCTGCAGAAATTCTCGTATCTCGGCGATCTGCTCGTCTCGATCCTCGCTCCGCACGACCCAAATGAGACCGTCTTCAGGATGGTGAGAGCAGCGATCAGGACGGCGGCTGCAGATCGTTCGACTTTACCCGCGATAGGTGTGTATTTTGAACTTTGGCTTTTGAAATTATCGGGGTATTTGCCGGACTGGAGCAAATGCGATAGTTGCGGGAATGCGTTTCGCGATGAGGAATCAGCAAGTTTGCTGTCGAATTCGCACCTTTCGTGCGAACGCTGCCGGAAGTCTCATCGACGGCTTGGGATTGAAGAAAGAAACCTCGTGGCTTCGGCCTTGAAGCTCTCACCCGACGCATTTTCGGCGGCTCACGCGGCTGATATTGATGCGATCGGAAATCTATCGACAGTTCTCAAAGCGATGATCTCGCAGGCGATCGGCAGGGAAGTTGCGGCCGAAAAGCCCTTTGCTCTAACGGTTTAGAAAGCTCATGAAACGGATCGGTCTCCTAATTTCGAGATATCTGCTATCGGCGATATTGCCGTATTTCATAGCCTCGTGGGCACTCTTGAGCGTCATACTTTTTGTCCAACAGGCGAGCCGCTTCGCCGATATTTTCTTTAGTATTCACTTACCCGCCAATCTCGTCTGGCAACTCAGCGCCGCGCTGATCCCAAATGTTATCGCCTTTACATGCCCGATGGCGATCCTGGTCGGAACGATCATCGGCCTAACGAAAATGCAGGGTGATAGTGAGCTCGTGGCTATTCGAGCTTCGGGTGTTGGGAATCTGCAGATCGCTCTGCCGATAATGCTGCTCGGCATATTGCTATCGGGCTTTGCGTTCTTTGTAAACCTCAAAGGCGTGCCGTTTGCGGCCGGCCTTGTTCGGGATGTTGCTTTGCAGACGGCGATAAAAAAGCTTGAGTCGCCGATCGAGCCGGGAATATTCAACAACGAGGTCGCGGGCTATACGATCTTTGTGCGGGACGGCAATATCGCGACCGGACGGTGGAAGGACATCTTTATATATAGCGAGGATAAAGGAAATAATTCCCTGCGTCTGATAACGTCAAGCGATGGACGGGGTCGATACCACGGAGCAGGTGTCGGAATTGGTGTTGGAAAGTGCCTCGGTCACAACGCTGCCACTAACGCCGGGAGCGGGGAATTACGTATCGGAGAATATCGGTGAAATTCGCCTCGCCATTCGAACGTCTCGGAGCGAGCTGATCGATAAATTGTCACGGTCCGAGCTAACCCCGGAAGAACTCGGCCTGCAACAACTGTCC
>JAYVFJ010000094.1:0-2175 GCA_043773225.1 Chloracidobacterium sp. | reverse complement strand
CCGACGCTTCATGACGCAAAAAAGGATGTTTTGACGAATCCGAAAGTCATTTTCGAGGTGCTTTCCCCTTCGACTGAAATATACGATCGCACGACCAAGTTTCAGCGTTATCGGCTTGGAAACGAAACTCTTTCAGACTACATTCTCGTTTCTCAGAGCGCGCCGTTTGTAGAACATTTTTGGAAACAACATGATGGCAACTGGCTTTATCAGAGCTTTAGCCAAATTTCGGATGTGTTGAAAATCGATAGTATCGACATTGCCCTCAGCCTGGGCGAGATATACGACCGCGTCGAATTTGAGGAGATGGAGGAAGAACCGGTGTCGGATTTTCAATCTCCGGAATAACTGATAGCTGATAACTCAAATCGCTTTTCTGAATTATCAGTTTTCAGCTATCAGTTATTCCGAATCACACTGGCTAATGAACCACGACCCGCGTAATTTATTTCTCTATCGCTTTTTCAAATGCTATGATGGTTCATAGGCCGACTCATTCCACAAAGCCGCAGTCGAAATTTCAGGATTTATTGGAAATTTTATGGCAGATATAGACGCTTACAAGGACAAATTCAGCGAGAGCGGTCAGCGTATTTTGGAGACCGCCTTGGGCGAATCCAAAAAGCGTGACCAGAATTACGTATCGATCGAGCATATTTTGCACGCCATCGCGTTTGAGGAAGAAGATCTTTTCTCATCGACAATGCGTGACCTTTCGGTCGATCCGCGGTCGGTAAAACTGCTGATCGAAAAGCGGATGGAAGACGGCCGCCAACATAGTGGCAAAGGCTTTCGCATCGCGCCGGAGACAACCGAGCTTTTTAAACGTGCGATGGATCGGGCCCGTTCGCAGGGTCGCCGCGTGATCGATGGCAGCGATATTTTTTACGTCCTTTCAAATGACGAACGCAGCGTTCTGAATGATGTGCTGCAGAATCTTGGAGTTCCGTCGGATGAGGTGGCCCAAACCGCGCGAACCCGAATTCGCAAGCGTGAAAAAGAAGAGGAACGAACACGTCAAAAATATGAACTGCCGTCGTTCCTACGCCATTTTGGAGTTTCGCTGAATAAATTAGCGCGGCAGGATAAAATTCCGCCGACCATCGGTCGCGAGCGTGAAATCCTGCAAATGATCGAGATACTGTCGCACCGCGAGCGGTCTAATTCGCCGATGCTGGTTGGCGAGCCGGGAGTTGGCAAGACGGCCGTTGTCGAAGGTCTCGCCCGGCTCATCGAGCTCGAGCCGGAAAAGGTTCCGGTGCGGCTTCGCGATGCACATATCGTGCAGTTGCAGATGGGCGGCCTGGTCGCCGGGACGATGCTTCGCGGGATGTTTGAGGAAAGGATCAAGGGGATTATCGACGAGGTAAAAGAAAAAAACCACATCATTCTCTTTATCGATGAGGCACACACCATTATCGGTGCGGGTGCGGCAATGGGCACGACATCGGATGCGGCGAATATGTTCAAATCGTCCCTCGCCCGCGGTGAGCTACGCATTATCGGTGCGACTACGATTACGGAATACAAGGAATACATAAGTGATGACGAGGCATTGGCGCGGCGGTTCCGACTGGTCAAAGTTGACGAGCCCAGCATGGATGAGACCAAGGAAATCCTTCTCGGTGTGCGTCCGCGGCTTGAGAAAAACTACTCGGTTACAATTTCGGATGAGGCTATCAATATGGCTCTCGAAATGTCGCCAAAATACATCCGCAACCTCCATCTGCCGGATAAAGCCATCGGCTGGCTCGACACCGCGTCGGTAAAGGTCGAGATCAACGAGCCGATGGAGATGATCGTCCGGCCCGAACATATCATTGAGGTCATTTCGCAGGAATCGCGTATTCCCAAAGACATGATCTATCGCGACACGTCCGACCGCTTTTCGAAAATGGAAGTGGATCTGGGTAAGCGAGTTGTCGGTCAAAAAGACGCGGTTCGAGCTGTCGCCGAAAGATTGCGCCTTAACAAAGGCCCGCTAAAAGAAAATCATTATGCTCCCGATGGAGTTTTGCTTTTCCTCGGCCCGACGGGCGTAGGAAAAACAGAGCTTGCAAAGGCCGTGGCCGAGTTTATGTTTGGCGACGAGAGCAAGATGGTCCGCATCGACATGAGCGAATACGGCGACGGAACGATCGGCATAGAAAAACTGATCGGCATGCCGCGCGGCAT
>JAYVFJ010000093.1:0-2652 GCA_043773225.1 Chloracidobacterium sp. | reverse complement strand
GTCAATTTTCGCGTGACAGTCTTGCTCGGGAACATATTGCCCATCATGTCACGCAGGTTGACACCCATTTCTTCCATGCCCTGACCGCCGATAAAATCGATCGTGGCGTTCGAACGGTCGTGTGTCTCGATGTCAATCAGGCGTTCGTCGAGATCGCCTCGTTGAAGCTGTTCGCGCAGCTTTTCGCGTGTGCGCGAACGTGGCTGTTCCGATTCCTGTTCCGGTTCTTCGCCATCGGCTGACGGATATGTTAGATCCGACGGAGGCAAAAGAATATCGAGCAGACGCTCCTCGACATTTTGCTCGGCACGCGGCAACACGTCTTCAAAAGCCGACTGCCTGCCCATATCGACGGCCACGTCGGCAAGTTCGCGGACCATGCTTTCGACATCGCGGCCGACATAGCCGAC
This sequence comes from Chloracidobacterium sp., assembly GCA_043773225.1. Lineage (GTDB taxonomy): Bacteria > Acidobacteriota > Blastocatellia > Pyrinomonadales > Pyrinomonadaceae > OLB17. The sequence continues at coordinate 2,242 of JAYVFJ010000093.1, read as the reverse complement.
CTCTGTGAATTTTGAAGCTTCGATCTTGATGAAAGGTGAATTTGCCAGACGCGCAAGACGCCGAGCGATCTCAGTTTTACCGACGCCTGTTGAGCCGATCATCAGGATATTCTTCGGCAGCACGTCTTCGGCGATCTCAGCCGGCAGTTTTTGACGGCGGATTCGATTGCGAAGCGCGACCGCTACGGCCTTCTTCGCAGCGTTCTGGCCGACGACGTATTTGTCCAGCTCGGCAACGATCTGCCGCGGTGTCAGGTCATCGAGGTTTCGTTTTTCAGCGGCCGTTTCGCCGCCTAAATAAATTGCCATACTGGTCAGAACCACCTGCGGTAACGGGTAGTTTATGTCGGTCATCAAAAAACCGCGTAATGTGTGGAAGACATTCTTCAACCACCCGGTACCGCAGGTGGTTCCGACTTATATCTCCTCCACGACGATGTCGGAATTTGTGTAAATGCAAATCTCTCCCGCGATGCTCAACGCTTCTTCGGCGATCTCTTTTGCAGTGAGTTTTGTGTGCTTCATCAACGCACGAGCGGCCGAGAGAGCATACATGCTGCCCGAACCGACCGAAAGCAAACCGTCGTCCGACGAGATCACGTCGCCTTTGCCGGAGATGAGAAACGCGTCGGTGCCGTCGGCGACGATGAGCAGGGCTTCGAGATTTCGCAGGTATTTGTCGGTGCGCCAGTCTTTGCTCAGTTCGATCGCTGCGCGTTCGAGCTGGCCCTGAAACTGTTCGAGCTTTGTCTCAAACCGGGTCAGCAACGAAAACGCATCTGCCGTCGAACCTGCAAAACCGGCGAGGATTTTTCCATTAGAAATGCGGCGCACCTTGCGAGCATTACCTTTGATGACCGTCTCGCCAAGTGTCACTTGTCCGTCGCCGGCCATAGCGATCTTGCCGTCGCGCTTCACAAGCAGAACCGTCGTTGAACGAATTTTTCCAGTTGTTTCGCCGTTCTTCATAAAAACTCAATGATATGCCCAAGCCTGCGCGTAAGCAAGGGCGATACATTCAACTCGAAGATTATCGCCTCGCTAACGCGCGGGCTTGGGCATTTCTTTCCGCAAATTGACATACCTGTGTCAGATGTTTGAACATTAAGGTTTATGGTTAAGCGTCCCCGTATCGGCATTACAATGCGGCTTGAGATGGAAACTCGCAGATTTTATCTCGGACGCGATTACAGCGAAGCGGTCGAAGCCTGCGGCGGTGTGCCGGTGCATCTGAGCCTGATCCCAAAAGCCGAATATATCTCCGAGGCCATGAAAGATCTCGACGGAGTTCTGCTGCCGGGTTGCAATACGGATGTTGATCCGCATTATTACGGCGAAGATCCGCATCATAAACTGGGCACCGTCATTACTGAAAAGGATGAGACCGACCGGCTGGTTTTAGCTGAGGTTGAACGAGGGAATTTGCCGCTCTTGGCCATCTGTTATGGTATGCAGGCGTTAAACGTCTTCCGCGGCGGCTCAATTATTCAAGACATCGAATCGCAGGTTCCCAAAAGCATCAAGCACGAGCAGGGAACGCCACACGCGCGAAATTCGCACAGTCTGAAGATCGCCGCTGGCAGCATTTTATCCGGCTTGGACGCTGTAAAAAAGGCAAAAGCGGCTATCCGCGTAAATTCGTCGCACCATCAGGCAATACGGAAAACCGGGAAGAATTTGAAAGCGGTCGCTTGGGCCAAAGACGGTATTATTGAATGTATTCAGGATACAAGAAAAGGCAGATTTGCCCTCGGTGTGCAGTGGCATCCTGAAATGACGGCGGATTTTGACGATGTTTCACGCGAGATATTTGCGTTGTTTGTCGAAAAATGCCGTTCAGGGTGGAAAAATAGTAACAAGTAAGGTGATTTTGCGTATTATTTAAGGGAATGGCAACGAGATATTATTAATGTGACACTTTAATAGGACATATGCGTCCTATATGACCTATTCACAATAATTATAGCGGCAATATTAAGGTAGAACCATACTAAACTTCCTTGTAAGTTGAGAACATAATTAATGGATAACCCGATCCTAATTGGAATAATTTCATGGTGGCTGCCTGGTGCAGGTCACCTTTTACAGCGCCGCATCAAACGCGGCGTCATTATCTGCGTCGTGGTATGGACAATGTTCATAATCGCGTTGGTCAGCGGCGGCGCGCATTATCCCGGCTTTGATTTTAAGGACGGGGCACTGTTGTATCTTTTAAATGTATTTGCACGATGCGGGACCGGCA
>JAYVFJ010000092.1:0-24483 GCA_043773225.1 Chloracidobacterium sp. | reverse complement strand
CCGGTCAACAGCGCGTTTGCCGCATTGCCTGCCGGCACGGTTGAAATGCTGCTCAAGCCTGAGAACAAGGCGACGCTCACAAAGATACTCACCTACCACGTCGTGGCGGGCAATATGGACTCAAAAGCGATCGCAAAAGCGATAAAACACGGTCACGGCCACGCTGAGTTTACAACCGTCGCCGGCGGCAAATTGATGGCGATGATGGTCGGTAAAACACTCGTTCTCACCGACGAGAAAGGCGGAAAATCGAGCGTCACTATCGCCGACGTTCGCCAATCAAACGGCGTGATTCACGTTGTGGACACCGTTCTTATGCCGAATTAGTTTCTTACAGGTTTCGTTTGATGATCGAAGGCAAATGCAAGGTTTCGGCAGCTCACAGTTCGGGAAGGGGATTACTGCTGCCGGATAGGGAAAAGCCCTTCGATCATTGAACGAATATGAGTCCAGGCCTAACATGACTGCGACTCCTCTACTTAGCCGAATGTGTAAAAGCATTCGGCCTTTTTTATGTTTAGCGCGCATGTTTCATAGATAATATTTCTTGCAATTTGTAGAAATATGTGGTAGCATTCTCGCTGTATAAAATTGCTATTTGAAAACTAAACTTTGAGAGAAACTTTTAAAAATGGCGACTTTTTGGGACAAATGAGATAAACCGTTTATCCATAATAAGTTACTTGTGTCATAGCCGTTTTACGGTAGGAATTTGCAGCAAAGTTTCCCACCCCAGTGTGAATAAGTATGATTTGTCCCAGCGTGGAATAAGGCCATGGGACAGTATTTGCGGCAGTGGTTTTCGCCAAAATGCAACGGATAAATACTTTGTGATAAAGTTTCTGTATGACCGGAAATGAGATCAGGGAAAAATTCCTCGAGTATTTTGAGCGGCACGGCCACAAGCGTGTGCATTCGTCACCGCTGCTGCCTGCCAATGACCCGACGCTGTTGTTTACAAACGCCGGGATGAATCAATTCAAAGATGTATTTCTCGGGTTAGAGAAACGCGATTACAAACGCGCCGTTTCCTCGCAAAAGTGCATCCGCGCGGGCGGCAAGCACAACGATCTCGATGAGGTCGGCAAAACGGCCCGGCATCACACTTTTTTTGAGATGCTTGGTAATTTTTCGTTTGGTGATTATTTCAAAAAAGAGGCGATCGAGTTTGCTTGGGATTTCTTGGTCAATGAGATGAAGCTGGAAGAATCGCGTCTGTGGTTTTCCGTGTTTGAGGGCGACGACGAGGTCGGGCCGGACGACGAGGCACGTTCGCTTTGGGAAAAGGTCGGTGCAAAACCCGAACGCGTATTAGGCTATGGCCGGAAAGACAATTTTTGGCAGATGGGCGACACAGGCCCGTGCGGGCCGTGCTCTGAGATCCACTATTACATGGGCGATGAACCGGAGAATCCTGAAAAAAATCACCCAAAATGGGTAAACGGCGAAGGCGACACGACAATGGAGATCTGGAACCTCGTCTTTATGCAATACAACCGAACGCTCGAATCTGATGGTTCATTTAAATTAACTCCGCTGCCTGCCCCTTCAGTTGATACCGGAATGGGCCTCGAACGGATAACGGCCGTGATGCAGAATGTAAAGACGAATTACGACACTGATTTAATCAGACCGCTCGTCGAATTTGCAGCGGGATTGGCGCGGTAAGAGCTTTTAGCTTATGCTGCCGACCATTCCGACCGTCCCGCCAACGCCGCCGGCGTTAGGCTATCGGGCGAACAAACTTGAAATTTAAGTGCGCCATTTTATGGATAAAAAGCGGCTTCTTACCCCTCGAAATAGCGCAAAATAGGCTAAGAGAAGGCCATTTTCACCTTTTGGCTGCCAGAAAGGACTGTAAATATTGCGGAAAAACTCTTATGAATGAGATAAAGAATGCCATAACTGACTATGCCGAGGCAAAAACTTCGCCTGAAAGCAGTGTGCTGAGAGAATTGCGTGAGCATTGTTACGCCCATTATGAAGATTCGGCGATGCTGTCGGGCTTTTTCCAGGGCCGCGTTCTGTCGATGTTGTCGCATATGATTGGGCCGCAAGTTGTTCTGGAAATAGGGACTTATCTGGGTTATTCGGCTCTTTGTCTGGCTGAGGGATTGGCTGACGGCGGCAAGGTAATTACATTGGATATACAGGAAGACACAAATACTGTCGCCCGCTCATTTGTTGAAAAAACGGCCTATAAAGACCGTATCGAGTTTATTCTTGGCTTAGCCGCAGATATTATTCCGAATTTACCGGAAACCTTTGATCTCGTATTTATCGACGCCGATAAACCTAATTATTCCAATTATTACAACCTCGTCTTCGACAAGGTGCGTCCGGGCGGTTTTATTGTTGCTGACAATGTGCTGTGGAGCGGCAAGGTGCTCGAAGTCGAAAAGGACGAGGACACGCAGGCTCTGTTTGATTTCAGCAAAATGGTTTTGGCCGACGAGCGTGTCGAAAATGTCCTGCTGCCGATCCGGGATGGATTAATGGTCATGAGGAAAAAATGAAAGCAGAAGCAAAACAAACAACTAATACAAAAAAAGTTGAATCGATCATTGCTCCGCCGCCGAGGCATTGGGTAGGCGACGGATTTAATGTGCACGGGTTTTTCCCGCACGGGCCGCTTACAGGCGAGCGAATGAGTCCGTTCTTTTTGCTGGACTATAACGCAAAAGTCGATTTTCCGCCGCGTGAACAGCCGTTTGGCGTCGGGCCGCATCCGCATCGCGGGTTTGAGACGGTGACGATCGCTTACAAAGGCAAGGTTGCTCATCACGACAGCCGCGGCGGCGGCGGCGTCATCGGCGAGGGCGATGTGCAATGGATGACGGCCGGAAGCGGGCTGCTGCACAAGGAATATCACGAAGAGGAATACAACAAGGCCGGCGGCCCTTTTCAGATGGTTCAGTTGTGGGTCAACCTGCCCGCAAAAGACAAAATGACCGAGCCGAAATACCAGGCGATTACAAATGCCGAGATGGGCAGAGTGCCTCTGGCAAACGGCGGCGAAGTCGAGATCATCGCCGGTGAATTCAACGGCGTAAAAGGCCCGGCAACGACATTTTCGCCCGTGCATCTCTATAATCTAAAACCAAAAACCGGCGAGAGTATTGAAATGTCATTCCCGGCTGGCTATACGACGGCGATCCTCGCAATTGAAGGCGCTGCAACGATAAACGACAACGAGAAACTAGCGACAAATCACCTTGCGCTGTTCGAGCAAGACGGCGAGACGATAAAGGTCGAGGCAGTCGAGGACAGCATCCTGCTCGTTATGAGCGGCCAGCCGCTCAATGAACCGATAGCACAATACGGCCCATTCCTGATGAATACTCAGCAAGAGATCGCTCAAGCCCTCGAAGATTATCGAAGCGGGAAGTTTGGTTATTTGGCTGACTAGTTGCAGAAGCCCGCACGAAGTAAGGGCATCGACTTGATTCACAGGTGCCCTTACTTCGTGCGGGCTTCTGCAACTATGGCATTACCGCGAAGCGCGGATGATATCGGCAAAGACTCCGGCTGCGGTCACATCGGCACCTGCACCTGCACCTTTTATTACAAGCGGTTGTTCCGAATATCGATTTGTATAGAACAGGACGGCGTTGTCCTTGCCCGAGAGGTTTGCAAAATTGTGGTCGGGGCCGATCGATTGTAATCCGACTGATGCTTTGCCGTCGTTGAACGAAGCAATGTATTTCAGTTTGAGGCCTTTGGAAACGGCATCGTCAAGCAATTTGCGGAAATGATCTTCGTGCCGATCCATCTCTGAATAGAAATCTTCGACGCTGCCTTTCAGGCACGACGCGGGTAGAAAACCGACGTTTTCAATATCGTCCATCTCGATGCGGTGGCCGGCTTCACGGGCGAGGATCAGTATCTTTCGGGCAACATCGGTTCCGCTGAGATCAAGTCGTGGGTCGGGTTCGGTATAGCCTTCGTCTTGCGCCTGTCGGACGACCTCGGCGAATTTTCGTGTGCCGTCGTAATTGTTAAATACAAAATTCAGGGTGCCTGACAACACGGCTTCGATGCGATTAACTTTGTCGCCGCTGCGCAGCAGATTGTTGAGCGTACTGATTACCGGCAGGCCGGCACCGACGTTTGTCCCAAAGAAAAAGTTCGCGCCGAACTCGCGGGCGGTGTCTTTCAGACTCGAATAGCTCTCATAGCTCGACGACGCAGCGATCTTATTACAAGCGATAACAGAAATGCTCTTTTCGAGAAGCTTGGAATAAACTTTTACCACTTCCGGGCTGGCGGTGACATCAACGAAGATTGAATTACGCAAGTTTCTCTCAATTATTGAATCCGCAAGTCCATCGACCGAAAGTTCAGCAGCGTCATTTAATAGTGTTTTAAATGATTCGAGATCCACGCCTTCCTCATCGAGCAGCGCGCGTTTGCTGTTGGCGATGCCGACGACGCTGACATTTAGCCGCATCTCGTCGAGCAGATGTTGATGTTGAGTGCGAAGCTGCTCAAGCAGCTTGCCGCCGACTGTGCCGACTCCGGCGATGAAAAGGTTGATCTGCTTGTTGCCGTCAGAGAAAAATTCTTCGTGGAGCGTATTGACAGCTTTTTGCACGTCTTTTGACGAGATGATCGCCGAGATATTGCGCTCGCTTGAGCCCTGTGCGATGGCGTGGATATTGATGCCGTTGTGGCCGAGCGTCGTGAACATCTTGCCGCTCACGCCGATGTGCTCCTTCATGTTGTCGCCCACCAGCGCGAGGATCGAGAATCCGCTTTCAACTTTGAGCGGTTCGATCTTGCCGACATTTATCTCGTATTCAAATTCCGAATCGACTGCGCGTTTTGCATTTTCGGCATGTTTTTCCTCGATCGCGACGCAGATCGAATGTTCTGACGAGCTTTGAGTAATAAGGATGACGTTTATGCGCGAACGCGAGAGAGCGTCGAACAAACGCTTTGAAAAGCCCGGAATACCGACCATGCCGCTGCCTTCGAGACTGAGGACGGTGATCTGGTCAATGCTTGTGATGCCGCGAATCATTTCCTTTGCGCCCGTTGAATCTGATTCGATGAGCGTGCCCTCATCGTCCGGCGCGAACGTGTTTTTGATCAAAACCGGAATACCTTTTGCCATCACCGGTTGAATCGTCGGCGGATAGATGACCTTTGCGCCAAAATGCGAAAGTTCCATCGCCTCGCGGTATGTGATGTGCGAAATTTGCCTCACATTTTTCACGAAGCGAGGATCGGCCGTCATCATTCCCGACACGTCGGTCCATATTTCGAGGACATCTGCATTAACCGCAGCAGCGATTATCGCCGCGGTGTAGTCCGAGCCGCCGCGGCCTAAAGTCGTCGTAAAGCCCTGAGAGTCAGACGCTATGAATCCGGGGAAAATGTGCAGTTTTGCAGACGATGAGTCGAAATACTCTTTTAGTCTGCGATTAGTCTCAGGAAAATTAACCGAGCCAAATCCGTGATGTGAATCGGTGCGGATGACGAGGCGGCTGTCTTTCCATTCATTTTCGAGAGCAACGGCAGAGAGTTTTGCGGACACAATTCGTGTCGAAACGATCTCGCCAAAACTCAATATGCGGTCAAGCGTTTTTGGAGACAATTCGCGCACAAGACGCACGCCTTCGCACAGATTTTCGAGTTCTTTTATAGTTGATTCGACAAAATCCAGAACTGCAGAATTTCCTTTGTCGCCAAAAAGTTTTTTGATTGTTTCGATGTGACGCTCGCCGATATTGCTCAGTATTTCGATATAACCGTCATCACCGCTTTCGGCCGAGCGGCCGGCGTTTATCAGAGCATCGGTTGTGCCTTGCATCGCAGACAAAACGACAGCGCATCGCTGTGTTTGGTTCGCCGCGCGAATGATCTCAATAACCTTTTCTATTGTTTCGGCGCTCCCGACTGATGAGCCGCCAAATTTCAGAACCTTCATATTTTACTGACAAGCAGATCTTTTAAATCGTTATAATTTACGTCCATCTCGATGCTCTGCTTCTCTTTTGAGAACAAAGATTCGACAGATTTTGGCATGTCGCCCTGTGTCCCGATTATCTCACGGACAGAATCGAATTTCACCGGATGAGCGGTTTCGAGAAAGATGCCTCGTGAATCATCATCCTTCAGCCTGTCGCTTAGAGCACGAAAACCTACTGCGCCGTGAGGGTCGAGTATGTAATTGTATTTTTCATAAACATCGCGCATCGTTGCGGCAGTTGTTTCGTCCGAGATGCTGACGGCCTCAAGTTTTTCTTTGAGATCAATAAATTTGTTATCAAATATTTCGAGAATGCGGACAAAATTGCTTGGGCTTCCGACGTCCATAGCGTTCGATAGGGTTGCTACGGATTGTGTCGGTTGATATTCCTCAGTTTGCATAAATCGCGGGACGACATCGTTGGCGTTGCAGGCGGCAATAAATTTCTTAACGGGCAATCCTGAAATATGGGCGAGTATTCCCGATGCAAGATTGCCAAAATTGCCGCTTGGCACCGATATTATCGGCGGTTCGTCGCCCCATTGTTTCAGTGCGTAAAAGTAGTAAAATTGCTGCGGCAGCCAGCGGGCTATGTTGATGGAATTGGCCGAGGTTAAGTGGACTTTTGACTGCAATTCAGCATCCGCCAACGCCTGTTTTGCCAAAGCCTGGCAATCGTCAAAATTACCATGTATTTCCAATGTAATTACATTTCCCCCGAGAGTTGTCAGTTGCAATTCCTGAACCTTGCTAACCTTGCCTTTCGGATAGAGAATAATAACCTCAATGCCCTCAACCCCATGAAAACCCGCAGCAACCGCTCCGCCCGTATCACCTGATGTTGCTACGATCACAAAGGTTTTCTCAGCTTTACCGCGCAAAAAATATTGCAGGCATCGGCTCATAAACCGCGCGCCTACATCTTTGAAAGCGAGTGTCGGCCCATGAAACAACTCAAGCGCCTGAATGTGATCCGTTATCGGAACAAGCGGAAAATCGAAATTTACCGTTTCGGCACATATGTTATAGAGAGTCTCGTCAGGTATTTCACTGTCAACAAAAGGGCGAATGACATCGAACGCGATCTGCTCATTCGGCATGTTAGCCATCTTTTGCAGCCACTCATTCGATAATCTCGGTATTTCAGACGGAAAGAACAGACCTTTGTCATCCGGCTGGCCTTGCAGCAGAGCCTCTGCGAATGAGACATGAGGCGACCGGCGGTTTGTGCTAAAGTATTGCATCGGTAGTAAAAACTCTAATGATATAACGATTTGTGCGATTTTCTAAAGTATGGACGAAGTAAAGGTTTTGTCGCCCGCCACGATTTCTAACGTCGTTTGCGGCTTTGATTGTCTCGGTTTCGCGCTTGAAGAGCCGTGCGACGAGATGACAGTGCGTAAGATTGACGAACGAGTTGTTAGCATAATCAATCATGATGATTACGGCCTGCCGACCGATCCGGCACGGAATGTTGCAGGCGTTGCAATTCAGGCGTTGATGGATGCTGCGCAGATAACTCACGGCTTTGAGATCGAGATAACAAAGCACATCAAACCCGGCAGCGGGATCGGTTCGAGTTCGGCCAGCTCGTGCGGCGCAGTCGTTGCGGCAAATAAACTAATCGGCGAACGGTTCTCAAAGCTGGAACTTGTCAAATTTGCTATGGAGGGCGAATATCTCGCCTCCGGATCACGTCATGCTGATAATGTTGCTCCTTGTGTTTATGGTGGTTTTACGCTTGTTCGTTCAACCGAGCCTCTCGATATTGTCCCGCTCGATTTTCCGCCGCTATTTGCGACCGTCATACATCCGCAGATCGAGATAAAAACGTCAGAGGCTCGCGCGATCTTGCCTCAAATGGTGCCGCTAAAGGACGCCGTGCGCAACTGGAGCAATCTCGGCGCGTTTGTCGCCGCTCTTGCCAAAGGCGATTACGATCTAATCTCGCGTTCGATGATTGACACAATAATTGAACCGGCTCGCAAATCGCTGATACCAAAATTCAACGAAGTAAAATCTGCCAGCATTGAATCCGGAGCGCTAGGCGGCGGCATTTCAGGTTCGGGGCCGTCAATCTTTATGCTGAGCAAAACTCAGGAAACTGCTCAAAATGTCGAAACAGCAATGCATGATGTTTATTCAAAAACCGGCATCGAATTCAACATTTATGTCTCGATCGTCCATCCAGAGGGAGTGAGAAATAGCGGTTCTACATTCCGGACAAACTGAAAACTCAAAAGTGAGAACTGAGAACGCAAGATTCCGTTTTCATTTTTTACCTTTCCCTTTTCAGTTTGTTCGAAATGTTTTTGTATGAGAACCAAAGTGCTAAAATAGTCTCAGCATGTTGACCAGAGAATTAGAAGAAACATTAAATTTAGCGGTAAATGAGGCCGTAAAGCATAAGCATGAGTTTGTGACGCTTGAGCATTTGCTTTTTGCCTTGCTCGAAGACGCGGCCGCGCGAGAGATATTGTTCAACTGCGGAGTGCAGATTGACGAACTTGGCCGCGCGCTGCAGGAGTATTTCGAGAATGTGCTGGAAAAAATACCTGTTGGCGCCAACGTGATGCCGGAACTTACTTCGACGTTTCAATCAACGATCTCATACGCAGTTTTGCAGGCCGAGGGCAGCGGACAGGGTGCCGTTGACGGCGGCAATATTCTCGCGGCTTTGTATCAGGCCGAGCAATCTTACGCGGTTTATCTGCTTTTGCAGCAGGGCGTTTCGCGGCTCGATATTCTTAATTACATTTCTCACGGCATTTCGAAGATTGATCACGGCGAGCCGCTACTTGACGGTATTGAAGATGAAGACGAGCTCAACAACGCGGCTCAGCGCAAAAAGCCGCTTGAAAGTTTTTGCGTAGAACTTGTGGCAAAAGCTGCCGGAGGTGAGATTGACCCGATAGTTGGCCGCCTGCCGGAGATCGAACGCACGATTCAGGTGCTGTGCCGACGCAAGAAAAACAATCCGCTTTATGTTGGCGAGCCGGGCGTCGGAAAAACCGCGTTGGCCGAAGGACTTGCTCTCAAGATCAGCGAAGGTGATGTGCCGGAGATCTTGCAGGGAGCAAAGGTTTTTGCACTCGACATGGGTGCGGTGCTCGCCGGGACGCGGTATCGCGGCGATTTTGAACAGCGCTTCAAAGCAATCATAAATGAACTAAAACAGCAGGAAAACGCCATCCTGTTTATTGACGAGATACACACGATCGTCGGTGCCGGAGCTGTTTCTGGCGGCTCGATGGATGCGTCGAATATTCTCAAACCCGCGCTTGCCGACGGCGCTCTGCGGTGTATAGGCTCAACAACCCATGCTGAGTATAAAGCCGCTTTTGACCGCGACCGGGCGCTTGCACGGCGTTTTCAGCGGATCGACATTAATGAGCCGACGGTCGAAGAAACATACGAAATTCTCAAGGGCCTAAAGAAATTTTACGAGAAGTATCACGGCGTTAAATATGGCAACGATGCACTGCGAACAGCGGCTGAACTTGCCGGAAAATATATCAACGACCGGTTTTTGCCCGACAAAGCGATAGACGTGATAGACGAGGTCGGAGCGTCGGTAAAACTTTTGCCCGAAAGCCGCCGGCCTAAAAGAGTTTCGGTGCAGATGGTCGAAAACACCATTGCCCGCATGGCAAAGATACCGCCGAAAACTGTTGTTGCCGACGAACGGTCGCGGCTAAAAACGCTGCGTGACGACATAAAGAAAGCCATCTTTGGACAGGATGAAGCGATAGATAAAATCGTCGATGCCATTCAAATTTCGCGTGCCGGTCTCGGTCATCAGACCAAACCTGTCGGCTCATTCCTTTTTTCCGGGCCGACCGGCGTTGGCAAAACCGAAGTTTCAAAACAGCTTGCGGAAATTCTTGGCGTCGAATTTCTGCGTTACGACATGAGCGAATACGCCGAGCCGCACACTGTTTCTCGGCTGATCGGCGCTCCGCCGGGTTATGTCGGCTTCGACCAGGGCGGCCTTTTGACCGAGGCGATCATGCGGACCCCGCACGCCGTGCTGGTGCTCGACGAAATTGAAAAAGCGCATCCGAATCTTTTTAATTTGTTATTACAGGTGATGGACTCGGCGACGCTGACCGACAACAACGGCAAAAAGGCAGATTTTCGCAACGTCATTTTGATAATGACGACCAATGCCGGCGCCCGTGAACTTTCAAGCGGCGGAATGGGCTTTCGCAATTCGTCGGACACAAAAGGGAACGCAAAAGGCGTGATCGAGCGGACATTTACGCCGGAGTTTCGCAACCGGCTCGACGCCTGGGTTCCGTTCAAGGCGCTCGATATGGACGTTATCAAGCTCATCGTTGATAAATTTATCAAAGAACTAAACGGCCAACTCGCCGAAAAACGCGTGCTTGTCCAGCTAACCGAAGACGCGAGAGAATGGCTTGCCAAAAACGGCTTCGACGCCCGCTACGGCGCGCGTCCCATGTCGCGGCTCATCCATGACAAGATCAAACAGCCGCTCGCATCCGAGATCCTCTTTGGCAAGCTGGCAAACGGCGGTAGCGTCCTCGTCGGCATAGACGAAAACGGTTTGCGTCTCGATCAAAACGAAACTCCGGTTTTGGAAAAAGTTTAATGTCCCAAACATGAACACCGATGTCCTCATCGTCGGAGCCGGGCCGACCGGCCTTGCGTTGGCGTGTCAGTTGATACGTTACGGCGTTGATTTTGTCATTGTTGATCGAAACGAATCAACGACGCCTCATTCAAAGGCGATCGGTGTGCAAGCTCGCACACTTGAGATTTACGATCAGATCGGCTTGGCTGACAAACTGATCGAAAACGGAACGATTGCCGACGCCGCGCGGATGGTTGTAACCGGTAAGATTCGTGGCGAAATTTCCTTTACGGATATCGGAAAGGGAATGAGTCCGTTTCCGTTTTTCCTGATTGTCGAGCAAGGCGTTCACGAACGCATTCTCTATGATTTTATCGAGGCTCACGGCAAACAAGTCCGTTGGCAAACTGAACTTGAGGGCCTGACGCAGGACGAGGCTGGTGTCACGGCTACGATCAAAGACTCGTCGGGAGCCATTGAAACAATAAATGCAAAATATCTCGTCGGATGCGACGGGGCAAAAAGTTTGGTTCGGCACACGTTAGGGTTGGAATTTGGAGGCGGAACATTTGAACGGCTTTTTTATGTCGCCGACGTGCAGATCGATTGGGATTTCAGGCACGGAGCGTTTTATGTCTGCCTTGCCAAAACTAACGTAACCGCATTTTTCCCGATGCGCGGCGGCGCTGAAAACAAGTATCGCATCGTCGGCACTTTTCCCGAAGGCCACGACAAAGACGAAGGCGACATACTCTACGAAGAGGTCGAGCGGCAGATCGTTGCCGACACCGAACTCGATCTTGATATTTCAGATGTAAACTGGTTTTCGGTTTACAAGGTTCACTCGCGAAGCGTAAACAAATTCTCGAACGGCCGGTGTTTTCTTGCCGGCGACTCGGCTCATATTCACACGCCCGCCGGTGCCCAAGGCATGAACACCGGAATCCAGGACGGCTATAATCTTGCTTGGAAATTAAGCCTGGCACTCAAAGGTAAAGCATCCTCAAAGCTGCTCGATAGTTACAACGAAGAGCGGCTTCCAAACGCAAAGCGGCTGCTCGAAACGACCGACCGCTTTTTCCTGCTCGGAGCAAGCAAGAATATATTCGCCTCATTCGTCCGAACTCGCATAGCTCCCTACATCGCAAATTATTTCTTTAGCCTGGACTTTTTTAAGAAGCGCGTGTTTCCACTCGTCTCACAAATCGGGATCAATTACCGAGCCAGTTCGCTGAGCAGGAATGACGGCTCGTTCAAGGTCAAGGCAGGTGATCGAATGCCTTACATTCTTATTAGCAACCAAAGCATTTACGACCAAATGCGCCAGCCGAAGTTTCACCTTCTCGCTTTTGGCGGTGATGGTCTTGCCGATATCAGCGAAGATCTGAAAGATGTCATGGACATCCGAAATTTGGCGCTGACGACCGAGGTCGAAGACATTTTTGGCTGCAACAAACCGTTTATCCTGCTTGTCAGGCCGGACAATTATATCGGGTTAATCTCCAGCGATTTGTCTCTTGATGCGGTCAGTAAATATCTGAACAGCATCTTTGCTTTGGGCAGCTGAAATCACCACAAAGGCACAAAGTGCACAAAGGATAGCGAGCATATTACAGGTTCGACCTTAATGTGCGATTGTCAGTTTCACTTATAAACTTCAAATCTTTGTGCCCTTAGTGTCTTTGTGGTGAAAATTCTTTCCAGTTGCCGTTCCAGTCAAATACTTCGAGAGCCGCGAACCTTTTTTTGTAATCGTAAAAAGATTCGCCCTCGTAGGCGTAACCGGGATAGTAATAAGTTTTGCCTGTTTCCAGAGCGTATTCGATCACTTTTAGCATTGTAAAAATACCGAGGCTGCGTGATGTTTCAGTCGGGTCAAAGATACCGTAGATGCCTGAGACCGAATGTTCGCCGACATCGAAGAAGCTGGCGGCGAGCAGATCACCATCGCGGCGAACACTGACCTCAAGCCCTTTGGTCGGTTCATTTGCCGCGTCGAGTGAGAGAAAATCATACACAGTGTTCGGCACGCTGCGTTTGAACCGCTGCTTGTGACGGTCAAAAAGATCGTGGGTTTCGACGGTTAATTCGATGGGTTGAATTTGAACATCGAGGGCAGAATTTTTGCGCAAAACGCGGCGCTGGCTTTTGGAAAATTTAAAATCGCTGAGACGAATCCGAAGCGGCAAAACGCGCCTGATCTCCTCTTCATACATGCCGAGATTGTAACGAAAAAAATGCGTGCCGAAATGCCGCCAGCCATCAGCGAGAAGCGTGTCGAGCTGCGCAGGAGTTACAGCCTCGGCGTAAAATTCTTCGTTAATAATCTCAAGACGGTCAGCAATCATCTAATGAAAATCAAATTATATTCTAGCTGCTAGCTTCCAGCTACTAGCCGCTAGCAGCTCACGGCTAGTAGCTAGAACAAAATATTTCTGTTTACTTAATCAAATATCTTTAGTGTCCGGAATACCAATCATAACCATATTCGGCCCAGAAATCTTTGGGGCGCTCGTTTGTAAACTCGATGCGGCCGATGCGTTTTATTTGCTTAATGCCGTATTTGGTGGGCGAGGCGAGACGAAGCGGCGCGCCGTGTTCCAATGTAAGCGCCGCGCCGTTCATCTCGTATGCGAGCATGGTCTGAGGATGTAGAATGCTCGGCAAATCCCAGCCGACGTAGTATTTTTCGTCGGGCGTTGTTATAGAGACATAAGGCAGCAGGTCATGCGGGCGGGTTGCGACATCGGGCTGAGTGCCGTTATGCGTTTGCGGCAGATACTTTGCCGCAAAATCCGAAAAGCGGACGCCTGCCCATTGGACGATGGTGCTCCAGCCTTCGATACATTTGAACTCTGTTATCATCTCGGTTCGCGGCAGTTTTTTAATGTCGTCCAATGCTAGGATTAAATCGGCAGTGCGACCCGCGAGGCCGCCGACCGCGAGCGTCCAAGCGGCAGAATCAAATTCGCCCTCCATGCCTTCCGCGCCATTTGCACGGTCCGGACTGATGCTTGTCAACGGAAACTCAGGCGCGAGCCGCGTCGGGCGATAGAAAATTTGGCTGACTTTCTCATTGAATTCAAAGGTGCGGCGAAGCAGCGCGCCTTTTGTTTCGTCACTCATCCAGCGCCAGCCGAGTATTCCTGCAAGAGCAGCCACACCACCAACAAGAAAGCCTCGACGCGAGCGGGTAAACATTTGACGCTTTGCATCTTGCGGCGTGAGCGGTTCGCTAAGATAGCGATGTTCCTTTAAGACCGACGCCGTGTTGTCAGGATCGTCGGGAAAGGAATCAACAGTGTGTCCGGTTCGCACTTCAAACTCTCGAACCTTTTCCAGCAGTATTTCTTTGTTTTCGTTCATGCTGTCACCTCGTCAGTCGTCGGCTCCGGTTTCGCCTCGACGGCCTCAACAATATCGTAGCCCGTTATCATCGAGCGAAAATTACTCCAGCCCGCCAATGCCACCTGCACGACATGCACAACAAAAAAGAGCACGAACAAAATCATCAGCCAAAAATGCTCCCACCGTGCCCATTCGTAGCCACCTAATAACCATGTCAGCCACGCGAGCTGCAGCGGTTTATAGATCGCAAGCCCTGTCAATACCGAGCCTGCTCCCATAGCGATCACCCCTGTGTATGCGATCCGCTGCGCGTCGTTATATTTACCCTGCGGCGGTTTTTGTTTGATGATATGCGCATCGTGCAGAGCGACGAGGGGTGCGCGTTTGAAAGATGCCGGAATTGGGAGCAAGGCGCGCCATTCGTCCGAAACGATCGTGTAAATAATATAGAGGACTCCATTTACCGTAAAGAACCACATGAAAAGGAAATGGAGCTGTAGTCCCTCGGCAAGCCGGAACGGAATGCCGAGGGTGTCGTAAAACCAAGGCGGGAAAAAATTGAACAGTTCGTAACCGAACAACCGTATTCCATAGACCGAATTTGACCAATAGACCAATATCCCGCTCCAGACCATCATTGTAAGCAGAGGAAAATTTATCCAGTGCATCCAACGCACGGCTAGCGGATGTTTTTTTTCCAGTTGTTTTGCCACGTTGTTAGTTAAAATGTCTCCAATTATTATGATGCCGCTGCAAGTGAATTTTATTTCACAATTTAAATAAATTCATGAAACCGGAATACTTTTGGCATCGAAATACATATAGGTAATGGAATAAAATTTCTTTTGCTAAGGTTATTAATATCATGAAATACACATTTATCTTCGCGCTTTGCGCTCTTTTAGTTGCAGCTTTTATTACATTTGCGGTCGGATGCGAGCGTTCGGCATTGTCAAAGATGGGAAATAATGACGGGGCAATGGTTCAGAACATCACAAACATTGACAATGTGTCGGAAGCTCTAATGCCGGATACAAACGCAGCTCCAAATGCGACGGACGCGCTTATTTCGGCGGCAAAAGCAAAGCCCGCGCCGCCGCTGACAGACGGAAAATGGATCAACAGCGCACCATTGAAAACTGAAGACCTGCGCGGCCGCGTCGTGCTGATAGAATTTTGGACATTCGGCTGTTACAACTGCATCAATACGCTGCCCGCGTTAAAAGGCTTTGATGCAAAATACCGCGACAAAGGCCTGACCATTATCGGCATCGAAACGCCCGAGACCGAAGCGGAAAAAGATTTTGACAATTTGGTTGCGGCGGTAAAGCGGCGCGGGATCGAATATCCCGTTTTGACCGATTACAACGAGGCAAATTGGAACGCATTCAAAGTCCAAGCCTGGCCGACGATCTTTATTCTCGACAAACAAGGACGCATTCGCTTTACGCATATCGGCGAAGGCGCGTATGACGTTCAGGAGAAGGTTATCCAGACGCTTTTGGCCGAGGGCGATAAAATGGCCGCGGATACATCCGACGATGTTTTTGACGGCGTGACCGTC
Source organism: Chloracidobacterium sp. (assembly GCA_043773225.1). Lineage (GTDB taxonomy): Bacteria > Acidobacteriota > Blastocatellia > Pyrinomonadales > Pyrinomonadaceae > OLB17. The sequence goes on along the minus strand of JAYVFJ010000092.1, from coordinate 9,000 downwards.
GAAAAAACAAATGCAGAATGGAAGAAACTGTTAACACCGGCCCAGTATTACATCCTCCGCGAAGCCGGAACCGAGCGGGCTTATTCAGGAGAATACGCCGAAACGCACGACGACGGCGACTACTATTGTGCAGCTTGTCACCTTAAACTTTTCAGTTCAAAAACAAAGTTTGAATCGGGAACCGGCTGGCCTAGTTTTTATGAGGCAATCAACAAGAAAAACGTCATTGAAAAGACGGACAAAACATTGGGCACGACACGCACGGAGGTTTTGTGTGCCCGATGCGGCGGGCACCTCGGCCACGTTTTTGACGACGGACCAAAGCCGACAGGATTGCGTTATTGCATGAATTCGGCGGCGTTGAAGTTCGAAAAAGCGAAAAACTAAAAGTGAAAAATAGAAGCTGAGGTCGCACGTTCAATTGTGCCTCCTCAGCTTTTCACTTTTAACTTTTAGTTTTTTAGTTATATTACCAATTGACCTTTCCTTCCTGCGAGGTGTCGATCTGCGTGAGTTCGACGCCCTCGTTGTAGAAGAAGATCTTCATGTTGTCGAAAAGAAATTGGTGAGAATCGGGGTTCGACACGTCGAGGCCAAAGTGGTTGATGAGCTGCTTTTGCTTCTCTTGCCACTCGCCCCAGCAGCCCTTGCACATCTCGGCTCCGATCTGCTGACCTAGTTCGGTCGGGATCGGCGCGTAGCCAAGAGGTTCGTTCTTCTGCCCGCAACGGGCGCATCTGAATTTGTCACCAAATAAAGCCATAGAGGAATTTTACCACAGAGAACACAGAGGGCACTGAGAAGCAAATAATATTTAATTCCTCACGTTCTCTGTGTCCTCTGTGGCAATTATCTTGATACTTTTCGAATCGCTTCCAGAATATCGCTATCCGCGGGACGAAAAAGCCCTATCGGACGCACCTTTTGATACGCAAGTTTACCTTCCGGATCAATAACGAACTCAGCACGGGCCGTTCTGCCGGGCAGCAATGAATTTGCGCCGAATTTGTCTCGAACCTCACCTTTTTCATCAGACAAAAGCCGCAGCGGAAGAGCGTATTTGTCGCTAAACTTTCCATGCGACTCAACCGAATCCGTCGAAATGCCCACAACCTCCGCTCCGGTCGCCTGATAATCAGACCAATGATCGCGCACCGAACACATCTCTTTCGTGCAAACCGGCGTATCGTCGCCCGGATAAAACATCAACACAACAACCTTGCCGCGGTGATCGCTTAGCGTCCAATCGCTTCCGTTGCCGTCTTTGAGGGTGAAATCAGGTGCTGTGTCGCCAGTATTAAGCATCTGCTATCGAGATTTTCTTGACAGTACCGGTCTCCTCATCGAATTCGATGACTACATAATCGCGCGCAACATCAATTTTCTTGAGTATGTTGCCACGATTTATTTCAAAGGAAACAAATTCAGGTGCTTCTCTTGATGGATTACCCAAAATATCGATAATCTCAGGCTTACTTTTTCCAATTAGCAACTCCGGCTGCTTCACTAGACTGTAAGCCATTTGCCCTCTCAATCGAACATCGCCAGTTTTCCATTGAGCTGAATTGAATGCAAGGTTATTGGGCAATGAGTCGCCGCAACCCCCAAGGCACAATAGAAACAGAACAGCAATTAGCCGATACCTAGGTTTCACAAAAATCTCTAATATCCCTAAATGGCTTTTCTGCGTCGGTAAAATCCGGCCGGTAGTAATGCGATGCCGCTTCGTATTCCTGCATAAAGCCTTCTTCCATGCCGAGGTCTTCGAGCAGTGAGACGGCTTGGAACCATTCGCCCTCGGAGATACGGCGTGACAGCAAGATGTAACGCTCGTCGGTTGCGGCTTTGTTTGTTGCGTAATATTGCGCCATGAGCGAGATCGCGGTTTTAGGTGAAAGCTCGTCGCGTATCCAATGGAGATTTTCCTCGATGCCGGCGATATCGTTTGGCAAGACAAGAAGACGGATCATCAGGCCACGTTTTAATAAACCGTCTTCGCCAAAAACAAGTTCATCGCCCATTTGCCGATGCATTTCCTTTATCGCTGCACGGGCATGTTCTCTGTAATCGCGAACTTTTGAATATTGAAAACCAGCGTCGGAATCGGCATATTTCAGATCGGGAAGGTAGATATCGACAATGCCGTCAAGAAGGCGTAAAACCTCGACAGAATCATAAGCATTTGTGTTGTAAACAATGGGCAACCGCAATCCTTTTTCGGCGGCGATCAGTATTGCTCTCGCCATCTGTGGAGCAAAATGCGTCGGCGAGACAAAGCCGATATTGTGACAGCCGCGATCCTGCAATTCGAGCATCATTTCGGCAAGGCGTTCGTGCGTTATCTCGTTCTTTCTCTGTTCCTTCCAGGTTTGTGAGATCTGATAATTTTGGCAATAGACGCAGCGAAGATTGCAGTTGCCAAAGAAGATATTTCCGGCCCCATTTGTGCCCGATAGGCAAGGCTCTTCGCCAAAATGCGCGGTGTAGGACGACACGATAGGCAGGCGGCCTGAATAGCACGCGGCGATCTCATCATTCAGACGATCATTGCCGCAATCCTTTGGGCAAACCGTGCATGACGCGAGCATTGCTTCGAGCGCCTCGACACGCTCGCGAAGTTTATTCTCCGCCAAAAGTGTCAGATACTTTGGGTTCATTCTTGTCCTTAATTTTTGCGAGAGATGTTCCTTTGTGTTTTCCGCGTCGGTGATATTTGCTCGCGACTTCTTTCGGCGCAACCTTGCGTGCAAGTTCCCATGTGAAATCCATTTCTGCGTTAACGGTCGCAGTCGCCATTCGCGTTTCTCTGAGCATCATCAGCGTGCCCCAAAACAGAAACATGATTCCGATGATGCCGATCGGGATCGGCAGCCCTCGATAATTATTGAATATCGCCGCAATGGCGATCGTCACGCTCGTGAGCACGAACATTCCGAGGCCGTAATAAAACGCCGCCATCGCCTTTTGCAGTATCCGTGCGCGGCTGGTCACTTTGTCGAGCAGGTCAACGATCACCTCGACGCGTTTGTCATAAAGCGGTACTTCATCCTTATCCTCACGATAGATCAAATCGCTCAAACGCTCTTCGAGCTGGCGAACGCGGTCAATGACACGGCCCAACCGAGTCGAGGTCGAAAGCACAAGCGAACCCGTCGCCGAAATGAGCAACGCGGGCGTAACCATCGCTGTCAGGAATTCGATGGTCGAATTCAGAGCATCAGGATTTACTAATTCGCCGGCCATATTAAGAATTTACACCACAAAGGCACAAAGCGCACAAAGACTCAGAAAATCAATTCCGGCTTAGTGTTCTTTGTGCCTTTGTGGTGAAAATTTTTTACGCAGCCTGTTTCAATTCAACCTGCGGTTGTTCGGTGTCGAAGATGCGAATCTTCGTCGCCCAGCCGAGACGCTCAAAGAGACGAATGGTAATCCAGTTCATATCAAACTGATACCATTGCAGACCGTGCCGGGCGGATGTGGGAAAAGCGTGATGGTTATTGTGCCAGCCCTCGCCAAAAGTGAGGATGGCGACGAACCAGTTATTGGTCGAAAGGTCACCTGTGTCGTGCGGGCGCTTGCCGTAGATGTGCGAGAGCGAATTGACGAACCATGTCGTATGCCAGCCTACGACGACGCGTCCAAAAACACCCCACACGACCATCGTCCATCCGCCGAGAGCGAATAGTATAGCCGCTGAAACGATGATCGGAACGTAGAAAAATCGCGAGATCAAGACTTGTCCCTTATCTTTCAAAAGATCCGGAACGTATTTCTTCAGTGTCGCCGCATCGTGATCCTGCGCCTTTCCCCATACGACCCATCCGATCTGAGGCCACCAAAATCCCGTTTCCGCCGAGTGCGGATCCTTGTCCGAATCAACAAAGGCATGATGAATGCGGTGCGTCGCAACCCATTTATCGGGCGGGTCCTGCATCGACATCGTGCCGAGAGCGGTCAGCGTATATTCAAGCCACTTCGGCGCTTTGAAACTTCTGTGCGTCAGCAACCGATGCCACCCCAAACCGACCCCAAGGCTGCCGACGATCCAGTTTCCAATTATCAACGCCGCAAAATTCTGCCAGCTAAATGTGAAAAATACACCAATTGCCAATAAATGAAAGGATGCCACGATCGTGACATTTTTCCAATTGACATCGGTGCGGGCTTTTTCGAACTCGAGGACATTTTGCATTAACAATAAAATGACAAACTAAAATAAGACAATTTTAGAGTAACAGGTCGGCGGGAAACGGTTTGTAATAGTTGGGTAAGAGTTTACTGGCGTATCGCATCTGGCAAAAATATTTCCGCCATTATGCACCTCGCGCTTCCGCCGCCTATAGTCTCGATCGTCGGGATCGGGATCGGAAGCAGTTCGCAATACTTTTCCAAAACCGCTATTTGTTCCTGTCTTAATGCATCGAATGCACTTTGAGAAAGTACGAGAAATGTCTTTCCGTTCGTGCCCGAAACCGCCAGCATGTTTCCGGCGAATCGGTTCATCTGATCAAAGTTAATATCGACGATCTCCAGACCGCCTTCTTCCAAAGCTTTGACAACCTGCGCTTTTTCTTCAGAGTTTTCGATGCTTTCAAGACAAATCACCGCAAAACCAACACCGATACACATCATCACATTTGTGTGATAGATCGCTCGGCCTTTAGCATCGACGGCCTGGAAACTTATCGGTGTATAACCCAAAGTTTGCGAAGTCTCAGTAAAGATTTTTTCATCGGTGCGCGGCGAAAGGCATGCATAAGCATTTTTGTTCACATGGTCAAAAACGATGCTACCTGTGCCTTCGAGAAAGCGGTCTTCGTTTTCAAAATGCGAAAGATCGATGATCTTTTCAATCTGGAAGTCTTTTCCAAGCTTTTCGATAATATCCGTTCGCCTCTCATTTCGACGGCTTTCGGCGCACATCGGATAGAGAATGACGGTTCCGTCCGCGTGAAACGAAACCCAATTATTCGGAAAAACGGCATCGGGCTTCGCCGGCTCGTTAGTGTCCTCAAAAACCAAAACATTGACGCCTTTCGAGCGCAGAGTTTCGGCAAACCGGTCGAACTCGGCGAGCGCGAGTTGTTTGATGCTATTTTCGGATTCGCTATCCGCTTCGTTCTGAAACTCATTCGACGCGGCGGTTTCAACATTGTATCGAAAATTCTGTGGTCGAATAAGAAGAATGTTTTGGGCGGCTTGCATGTTTTGCGCGAGAATTATTATTTCCAGAGCAACCTCAAACCGTCAGTCCGGAACTTGGTAAACTCAGGGTCGCCGCTGACCAGTATCATATCAAGCTCAATCGCCTGCCAGATGAGCATTCGGTCGAATGGGTCATTGTGAGATGGTTCGGTGAGGTTGCCGTAGCTCGCGGCTTCTTCAGGCATTAAGGGCAGCGGCTCGATCCCGGCATTTTTCGCAGCCGTGATAAGATCGTCGTTCCACCCTAGCTGGAGCTTGCCGATTCGAACTTTTATCGTAATTTCCCATAAACTGATCGCGCTGACGAATACTTGATTCGACTTATCCTCAATCGTCCGGCGAGCGAGGAATGGAAGTCGGGAAAGTTCTGAAACGGTCCAAAGAAAGGTGTGGGTATCGAGAAGAAGTCTCATTTTTTACCAAGATTGATAAACTCTTCCTCGTTCATCTTAAAATCCGGTGCAAAGACAACTTTCATTTTGCCTTCGAGAAGTCCCAATTTTCGTTTACCAGCTTTCATTGAATCGGAACCATTCATGGGAACAAGCTTAGCAACCGGCTTTTTGCTTTTGCCGTATAGAACACCAACGCTCTCGCCCTGTTGCACTTTTTGAAGCACTTCAGAAAACTGGGCCTTAAATTCTCCGACGGGTAGGCTTTTCATAAAATTATCCTACCACATTTTCTTGACAAGTTGACAAGATGCTCGTCTAAGTCTCTTCGAAAAAGAGGGCTATCGGTGGCAGAAACATCGTAAACAAAATCCCGCCAGTCAATATTGAATACAAATAATTGAACGTAGCTGCCCATCCGGACATTATAGATTCTCCGACTAGCACAGACGGTATTAGCACTAGAACATGGCTCCACAGGAAGAGACTTCTCCCCCATCGCCTGAAGCGAAATACACCCACCGAGGCCACAACGACGACGAGAAAAAGACCAAGCCCAAGACCGATAGCGGTCCATTCTATGAACGTTGGATCACGCTTTCCAACCGAATCAAGGTAATTGACCAACTCGGTTGGTAAAAACCTTTGAGTTATCAGGGTTACCGCTATACAAACGATCCCGAGCGACCACCACGCGAGAATGAGTTGTCTAAAGAGCCTACTGGTCATATTGAAAAGTAGCTAATCAGCAAATGCGACGCTCAATTGCTTTAATTTCAGCGAGTCGGTCGTGTCTATATCGTCACTGTCTTTACGGTTAATGTAGTTGTAAAGAATGTCGCGCTGTTGGGGCGTGAAGCCGGCTTCGCGGATCTGGTAGCGGAGGTCGCGCTCGTTGGCTTCGACGTGGGCGCCGGCGGCGGAGACTACGTTTTCTTCGATCATGATCGAGCCCATGTCGTCGGCTCCGAAGCGGAGGGCGGTTTGGCCGAGTTTTAGGCCTTGGGTCAGCCAAGATGCCTGGATGTGCTGGATGTTGTCGAGAAACAGCCGCGAGACGGCGAGCATTTGCAGGTAATCGATGCCGGTCGGTTCTTCTTTTATTTTGCGGCCTAACGCGGTGTTTTCGCGTTGGAATGTCCAAGGGATAAATGCGGTGAAGCCGCCGGTTTCGTCCTGCACGTCACGGACTCGCTGGAGGTGCCGGACGCGATGCTCGATGCGGTCGCCAATGCCGAACATCATCGTTGCCGTGGAACGCAGGCCGACCTTGTGCACGGCACGCATCACATCAAGCCATTCCTGTGTGTTGCATTTGGTTGAGACGCGGGCACGCACTTCGTCATCTAAAATTTCACCGCCGCCGCCGGGCATTGAGTTGAGTCCGGCGTCTTTGAGCCGCTGCATTATCGTGACGTAATCGAGTTTGCTGATTAAGTGAATATTATGAATCTCCGGCGGTGAAAAACAATGCAGTTGAAACTTTGGATATTTTGCGTGGAGAGTCTTTAATAGGTCTTCATACCACTCGATATTAAAATCCGGATGCAGGCCGCCCTGCATTAGGACGCCGGTGCCGCCAAGAGCGATCGTCTCGTCGATGCGTTTGCATATTTCGTCGATAGAATGAACGTAAGTATCCGGCTTCCCTGGCCTTCGATAGAACGCGCAGAATGTGCAGACGACATTGCAGACGTTGGTGTAATTAATGTTGCGATCAATGATGTAGGTCACAACATCGCCGGGATTTTTTCGCTGTCGTATCTCATCGGCGGCAAGCCCAATGCGGACAAAATCCTTTGATTCGAGCAGAGCGGTTGCGTCGTCGTCGGTTAATCTTTCGCCAGCAAGTGCTTTGTCGAGGATCGGTTGAATGTCTTTGCTCATCTATAAAACCCGACTATAATCTTAGCAAATGCGGACAGAAACGCGAGTGTTAACGAGCGTGCCCTCAAGTTACAAACAGTCCGCTCGTTCACACTCGCGTTTCCGCACGAATGATTATGAAGACCGTGAAAGGCGTCATCAGTTTTGAGGCCGCTCTTGAAAAGCTCTCTGATGAGTTTGGCTATCATTATGTCGGCGTGTCTCGGCAGGTTAATGATGCGTTCGGTTTTACAGGAAATTCGCGGCGCGTTGTTGCGACGCTCAATGGCACTGTCACATACCAGTGCGCTTTGATGCCTAAGGACGGCGATTTTTTTATTCTCGTCAATAAAAAGAACCGCGACCGGCTTGGCATAGTTGTCGGTGACAGGGTTAACGTCGAGCTTGTTCGTGACGAAAGCAAATATGGTCCGCCGATGCCTGAGGAACTTCGTGAAGTTCTGGATCAGGACCCAGAAGGCGACCGTCTTTTTCACGCATTAACAGCCGGAAAACAGCGGACGTTGCTCTACTATATCGGCAAATGGAAGGACGTTGACCGCCGCATCCATTATGCGCTCACCATCGTCGAGCATCTAAAACGCAACAACGGTAAATTGCTAAAAGAACTTAGTGACGAATTAAAACGGCCAATGTCCGATTTCTAAGAATAAACCAGCGGCCGATTCACGTCGATCAAACCGTGCTTTGCTGCCAGTTCAAAATATAATTCCATTCCGCGTTGCATCGAGTCGTCAATTGAATAAGAAATATTTTTCGAAAGATATGTTTTCATTTCATCGAGGCCAAGATGGATCTGGTGATCGTAATTGGCAATGATCTCATCGAGATGTTCAAGGCCTTCGTCTCGAGCGGCGGCAAAATCAATCGAGATGCTATCACGTCGCGTCATCCACATCGCGAAGACAAAACCGAGTCCGGTATATGTGTGCCAGAGTTCAGCTAAGTCGAATGTGCGTAAGGTTAAACCACCCGCTACCGCAGGTGGTTCTGACACCGCCAGTGCCGGATCTCCAATTACAAGTGCGCAATCGGCGTTTGCGAGCATACGCTCAACATCCGGTTCAGCCTGTCGCCATTCGGGCTCAAAACCGAGAAATTCGCGAAAGATGATCTTTGTCAAGACCACCGATGTCAACGACGACGCATCAAGCGAAACTGACCGCACGTCTTTTAGGTCTTCGCCTTTTGTTATTAGGCAGACGCTGCGCACTCGCTCGCGGGCGCCTACGCAGACATCGGGAATAAGCCCGACGCCCTCGATCTGCTGATAGGCAATTACAGGCACAAGGGCGGCATCAACCCTATCCTGCGCGAGCAATTCAGCAGAACGGGAAGGGGCGTTGTCGAGGATTATTTCAACTTTGCCATGATTGCGGCCATAAAGAAACGACCACACAAGTGGTGCGGTGTTTGAATAACTTGAGGCTGATATTCGCGGAGTATTCATAAAAGTGCACAAGCCCGCGCGTTAGCAAGGGCGATAGCTAACGTTGAGTGTATCGCCCTTGCT
>JAYVFJ010000091.1:0-3357 GCA_043773225.1 Chloracidobacterium sp. | reverse complement strand
ACGTGCCAAACGTGCCGTCAGTCGAGAATTGTTGAAAAGGATTTAATACGATGTCGGCTTCAGTAATGATGTCTTTTCGGTTAAAAAATATCCGAGTTTTTGCCGATGCTGAATCGTAGTCCTTCGCAAAAAACAGGACATTTTCCGGCGTCTGGGCGATGGTAATAAGACTAACGCCGTCACCCGCCAGGCCATTTGGGCTGACGCTCTGGCGGTCGGAAAACTCAAGCTGCAAATCTATATCAGCAGCATTCGACCATGCCTGAAGGCTTCGTCTAACTGCTCCGAGAACGTCGCTGTCGGATTTAATATTTGGACTAAAACGCGTAAGCGAGTTTGAGAGCGCGATCCTGACAGTTTTCCCTTTCCAGCGAAGACGCTGCAAATCAGCCTTGCCGGCAGCCGGAACAGCCATCGTAGTAACATTGCCAAGCACACTCGCAGACGAGCACGCAATGACAAGCAACATAATAATTGTGATCCGGACAGCTTTCATCGAAAAAAATTACATTCTTGAGTCGGCGCCTTCGTCACCTCGTCCGACGCCTTCCAAATTGGAAAACGCGACAATCAGAAGAAGCGCCACAAGCGCCAATGTGGTTAAAACATACAGGATCGAGATCTGCTCGAGATAGATCATAGTCCCGATTACAATGCTGACCAGAACCAGCCAGAAAAGGGCTGTCATCCGTCGGCTGAGTGTTTTCTTTTTATTTGCCATTGAATATTAAAATAAAATTAGATTAACGCATCTTGAGACACCGTCATTCGATGATCTTCAGCGGCAATTCCTGCGCGCGTCCGTCCCTTTTGTCACCCGCGGTGATCACCGGCGGATACTTTCTCTGAGCACGGCCTTTAAATGCGACCTCTATTATATCAAAAGCTTTCAATTCGACATCATTTAATTCGCCTTTTTTTATTTTTTCCAGATCGACCTGGATTACTGTAGTGTTCGTCCCTTCCCTGCGAAATAAGGTGGCCTTTTGGGCAATTGCCCCTTTTGCAAGGCCGCCGGCGGTCGCGATCGCCCTCGATACCGACATTGCCGAACGAGCATAAATCGGCTTTGGGTTATTTACCGCCCCGATCACATATATCGGAACCGCCCTTTGAACCAAGACCAGATCGCCGCTCAATATGACCGGATCGAACGATTCTTTGCCTGACAAAAGCTCGCTTATTAAGATGTTTATCGTTTGAATGCCGTTGCCAGACGCCGATTTTCCTTCATGTGTCCCGGAAAACAGGCAATTTAAATTATCAGGCCGCAGGATAACGATCTCGCCGCCCGCGTCGTCGGTAAAACCGCCGGATGACACGATCAATTCTCTCAACCGCGCCGGCCGTTGAAAGCGAAACTGCATGGGCACTTTGACCGCTCCGTTTAGCTGAGCGACGGCCCTGTTAGAACGATCAATCACTTTTACCGTCACGCGAGGATCGCGAAGAATTTTCGAGTAAGCGCGCGCGATGTCAGCGGCGACATCCGTTTCGGAACGGCAGAGACCGGAAATAGGCGAGTATGCGTCAAGCCCTTCAAGCATCCCGTCTTGCGTTAGAGAGCCTCGCCAATCGTATTCTGCGGTTCCGTCAAAATCCACATCAATCAGATCGCCGAAATGGATCAGATCGGCTTCGGCGGTTACAATCTTAGGCGTCGGAGTCGAAACCGGAGCCTGCGAAACTGCCGAAAACGATTGAAAGATCAGGCAAAAAATGGCAAAAAAGATGGTTAGAGAACGTTTCACTTTTAATATTTACGCTCGTTTTTTTCCATTATGTGCGTCCACCGCCGCGGGCGATCCTGCGTTTGTCCCATTCTGTCCCAAATCGGTGTGGGACAGTGTAAATGTTGCAAACAAATAAGTTGTCGTCGTATTTCCACTGCGTTCCACGATTTTTTGAAAAAAATCAGATGTTGTGCCGCAAAACCGATAACCTCAATCAATAGTGCATTTAACGTGAAAGCATGGTTTGGAACGCGGCGACCTTTGCTGGAACGCCTCCGGCCCTGTTGTCCGACGATGTCGGACAGAATCACACCCAATCAATTTTCGATTTGCGATTTGCGATTTGCGATCCAAATTTCATTTTCAAATATCCTGTGCCGTGCTCTATGCCGAGTTGAGCCCTTACTTACGTGCGGGCTACTGACACGGGCTGCTGACACTATCCCGCATCAAGCTAGCAAATTCTCGGACAAATTGGAAGACCAACTTTCCGGATATTACGCAACTTTCCCAATATGACGTGATTTTCCGACTGAAATAACCGCTAAATATTTGAAAGAAGCGAAAAAAGAACCTAATCGGACTCACCGGCCTTTGCGTGTTTTTTCTTTCGCCTGTCAGGATGCGAGGTCACGGTTCCCGGGACAGCAAAGCCCTTAAATTCCCAGTTACAACCGTCACACAACAAATTATAGCGAAACAAAAGTTTTAAAAAGATCGGTGTCGGCCTGTATCCGCGTCGAATGCGTTTGCTTCCGCATCTGGGGCATCTTTGTGAGATCATCTCTTTAAGTTTCTGCTATTCGCCGCTTTCCAGCAAACGTATCTTGTCAATTTCGGCGTTTATATGAACCGCCGCCTGCCGGCGGTCGTCCGTCTGCACATTATCGCGGCCGAGATAAAACAACGCATCACGGTATAAACTGACCGCTTCGCGGAAATCGCCTTTGAACGCAGCCCGTTCTGCCCTTTCGACCAGATCCGACACTTTTATTGAAACGGCCATTTCCCTCAGCAGTTCACGAGATTCCAACAAACTTTGTTCAGCCGGATAAGTTGCGAGGGCATATTCGAGGACGCCAAGCGCTTCATTTGCCGCCCTTACACGATCATCAATATTTATTTGATTATTTGCTTCGCCGGTCAACGCTCGTGCTTCGACTTCAGCCCACTGCATCATGTGATAACGATGAAAATCCGATGCCGTTTTGCGCCCCTTTAGCAGAGCCGTGAATCTCGGCGAACCGGCGCCGATAGACGCGAGTTCGCTCTCGGTTCTCTCGATATACTCGCTGCAAAGTTCAAACACCTCTCGATGGCCCGCCGAAAATTTGCCAAGCACATTTGCCGCATTAGATTTTTGCTTTATCTCGCCGAGAATGGCCGCATTCTGTTCCAGTGTCAGCTTATTTCGGCTGCGGCGGTCTCGAGGAATGCCCGGATATCTTTGGGCAAGCCCTGGTTCGATCGGCTTATATCTATCTCGCGCCCTGCGAAGTAACGCCACCCGGAAAATCACGGCCCCGCCTAGAATTATGCTTGCTCCAACACCTGCCGTAATCCAAGGGGTCTCTTCACCAACATCATGCAAAATTCCCCATACAATAAAAAAAAACGCGATCGC
>JAYVFJ010000090.1:0-9733 GCA_043773225.1 Chloracidobacterium sp. | reverse complement strand
AATGATACGAGCGAGAACTCGAATGATGGAATAATACGTGTCGACACAAACATAGATGTAGATACATACGAATGGGAAGAAATTGTCGGATGGGAAACGGAAGTTCACTTCACTGGCGGCTCGACGATGGTTGCGCCTCCGCCGCCGCCACCTTTCAATCCATGCGACAAAACCGTGCTTGTTTCTGTTGTCGTTAGTGATGCCTCGACCGACAGGGCCGTTTCGAATTTTCCATATCTTAATGCGGCAGTTGTCGATGATTTCAATGCAGCACAAGCAGATATAGGAATGGCGGGGCGAATCGTGGGATTCTCGGAGCTTTTTCGCCCGCTTGAAGTGCAGCAAGATTATTGGAATCGATATCAAGCTAACATAAAAGCCACGGCCAATGGCAGACCTAAACCTTATCCTAATATTTTAAAGGCAGCAAAACCGGGTAATAGCAATCATGGAGCAGGGTATTCCTTCGATATGCCCTCTGGATTTATCCATTCAAAATTGCCCTTAGGGCCGAATAAAGGTAAGACGGTAGAGCAGATTTTTAATTCACACGGGTTCTTTAGAAATGAGCCTGGCGACCCTGTACATTTTAATTACAGAGTCAAACCGAGTGCGGCGCAAAAACGCGAAGCGTTAGATTATTACACAAATTGTTTGAAGTAGCCTTATGAGTGCTAAGGAGCGAATTATGAATAAAATCATCTTAATTGTTATAAGCTTCATGACATTTTTCTTTATAGCAACCTGTCAATTGGGACAGACTTCGGGTTCTCTCGATCTTAGCAAGGCTCATAATGAGATGACTCCACTTCAACTCCGATGGAGAAAACTCGAACTCGGTTTTGATGTCGGGGCATTAGGTGAATCACAGCAACGACTCCTTGCTGTTGGAGAGAATAGGAGCTGCATTATCGAGGCGGACAGAACAATGTTGCTCCCGCAGTATCGATTACAAAACGAATATAAAACGCTCGACGGTCTTAAAATGGAGGCGATGGCTCCTCAAAAGCGATTTGTAGGCGACCAACGAAGCTTTCCATATGTTTGCGAACCACGGAATGCAGTTTTCTTTGATGATGTTTTTTATGTATATGCGGAATGCGATCATGGCAAACAGTTGTGGCGAGCTTCCATTAAGAGTTCCAATACTGATCTTTTAGTGAGGAATTTCAGTGATCGTGAAGCCGGATTTGACATGTTTGGACTCGAAAGACTGGTTGCTACGGGAAAGGACGTGCTGCTTCCATCGTATTTAAATGATCGGCCAACGTTGCTCGTTGACACCGCGAACCAAGTCGATCTCAAAGTTAGGTGGCAGTCTGAAAACTCAAACGCTGCCATTTCAGGTATCGATTTTCAAGGTAAAACTGGATTGATGGTCCTGCTGGATGGTTCCTTCCTTCGCAGTACCGATAGTGGAAAATCTTGGTCGTTGCGCTCCTCTATAGACCTCATGCCCGATGAAGAGATTGTCGACCTAAAACTCCAAGATGACATGAATGTTTTTATTCTCACCGAACGCCGTGTATTCTTTACCAGTAATTCGGGTGAGGTCTGGAAACCAAATGTATTGGCAGAAGCAGGTAAGTTCCAGCATATTGTAGCAAGCCACGATGCGGTAATTATTGCGGACGATAAAAGATTATGGATTAAACATGAGCCAAACTCCAGTTGGCTTCCGGCAAATTTACCGGCAGGACGCCCGATTAGCGATATAGCACTGGCCAGACAATATTTGTACATTCTTTCGGACGGAATAATCTACTTCACCACAATTAATTAAACACAATGTCTCGTTCTAGAGATTATGTGAATAACCAATCAGAAGACAAAGAGAGATCGGGGTCAGGAATACTGGTACAGAACCATTCGCATTGAGCTACGAATACGAAATCGGCGGCGGTTTGAAATCCATAACGGACCAGTGTGACAGCGTAACGGACCCGTGGAACCGCGTAACGACCTATACCCATGACAAGGTAGGACGCACCACGGCGATCGGAGCCGCCGGCAGCGAGACGGCGTATGCTTCGGGGATAAAGTACCGGGCGTTCGGGGCGGTGAAGGAGATGAAGCTGAGCACGACGGCACAGACGACGGTCACAATGAGTTATGATGAAGCCTTGAGGCCTGCTAACTACATTGCGGATAACAACGCAGTGCCCGGGAATATCCAGAGCGCTTCCTACGCTTACGGCAACGACGGGCTGCCGAAGGACATCACAAATAACGTCAATGTCAGTTTCAACCAGAAGAACGAGTACGATTACGCGGGGAGGCTGAAAAAGAATGTTGTCGGGACGAATGTGGGTACCTCTTACACTTTTAGCCAGACGATGAATTACGACGCATTCAACAATCTCACGCACAGGGAGAATCTCATGTGGGGAACTTACGCGGACGATTTCACGGCGGCGTACGCGAACAACCGCAAGGCCTGGGGCGGGACAGATGACGAGTATGACGCGGCGGGGAATGTTGTTTATAGTTATTTCAACGGGCCAGCAAGCCTGATTCCGCCGGGCTACCAGGGACGGCCCAACGACGATTATAAATGGTGGAACTACGACGCGGCGGGGCGGATGAAGCGATTGGAGCATTACAACACCGGCGACACGAAAAGGAAGACGGCGGAGGAGACTGCATACAACGGCGACGGGCGTTCGGTGCTGCGGACGGAGTTCCAAAAACTAAAGACGGGCGGCGTCTGGTCGGGATGGAACCTTGTCCAAGCGGAGCCGAGTGGCCGCAGGCGGACGCGATAGATATCGGCGGGACTTTGCCCGTGACGGGACGCAAGACGCAGAAGATACGCGAGGATATTCTGGGCATAACCGTGGCACCCAAATTTTGGTCGCTCGACGGTTCGCTTCACTTCACGACCGACACAACCTCTAACGCGCGGGCTTGTGCATCTAATAACTTTATGTTACAAAAACAGACAGTAATTAACGTAGTATAAAATTACCAGGCCTCGAAGTTTAGTTGGAAGAATTTGCGCTTATGTCGCCCGATTTTCCCAAACGTCTCTTTTCTCTCGCCTTAATTGCGTTATCTATTGTTTCGTTTGCCTACGCTCAAACATCAGGCGGAAAACTGACCGGAAAAGTTGTTGACGACAACGGCAAACCGGTTGCAGGCGTCACCGTGATCGTCACCAACCAGACGAGCGGCAAATCATCTTCTAAAGTTACAAAATCTGACGGACATTATTCATTCAATCTGCGCACGGGAGCCTACCGCGTAACCGTCGGGCCGCCATACGAAGCACGTTTTGGTCAGGGCAAGTCTGATGAATACGGCGTTTTCTCAAACCTTTTCTGTGACAGGAAAAAAGAAAAATGTCCGATCCTCGAAAACCTGATCATCGACGGCGGCGAGAGAAAGATCGAAATCAAGGTTGCAAAAACTCAAGCAGCAACAGATCAGGACGAGGAAAAAACAGAATCAAAAAGCGGTTCCGACCGCCGCGAGGTTCGCGACCGTTGGCGTTACGAGTTTCCCGAATACGACCGTTACGGCGACAAAGGCGCTCGTGGGCGCGACATACCATTTAAACGAAATGCCTGGTATAACCCATACGATAGAAATGTTCTGAAAGGCGATTTCCCGGTCATCGGCGACAAGTATTTTATGATCCTGTCGGGTGTCAGCACGACCGGCATTGAGATTCGACGGACGCCATCGGGCAATAACGTCAGCACCGCCGACCCGAACAGCAACAACTTTTTTGGCCGCCCGGAAAGCCTATCGATTAATCAAACCCTTCAGGTGTCGTTTGAGTTCTTTAAGGGCGATACGGTTTTCAAACCGCGCGACTGGGCTTTCAAGATTTCGCCGACATTCAGCGTTCCGAATTATTTGAACGCCCGCGAGAACGGCATCGTTAATATAGACGTTCGCCGAGGAACCAACCGCACTGACAGTCATGCTTCGCTTGAAGAGGCTTTTGCAGAGGTGAAGCTCTTTGACACCAACGACAACTATGACGCAGTTTTTGTGCGGGCAGGCATTCAGCCTTTCAATGCAGATTTTCGCGGATTTCTTTACTCTGACAACAATCTCGGGGCACGACTTTTCGGTGCGTTTTCTAATAATAAAAGTCAGTTCAATGTTGCCTATTTCAATCAACTCGAAAAAGACACGAACAGCGGGCTGAACACTTTTGAAACACGAAATCAAGATGTTTTCATCGCCAATTTTTACCGACAGGATTTTTTGACAAAAGGTTATACGATCCAGGCAATAGCCGCATATAACGATGACCGCGGAGGAACTCACTACGACACAAATGGCTTTTTGGTGAGGCCGGCGCTAATCGGCAGTGCCCGCGAGCACACAGTTAAAGCGGGCTACGTCGGCTTTAACGGTGACGGCCACATCGGTATATTGAATTTGTCCAATTCGTATTATTTTGCATTTGGCCGTGACGATGATAATCCGATCGCCGGCAGACGAACTGACATCCGTGCTCACATGGCGGCGGTCGAGGCTTCGATTGACCGTGATTGGCTTCGATACCGGGCATCGATCTTCTTTGCTTCAGGTGATAAAGACCCGACGGACGGCAAGGCGAATGGATTTGACGCGATATTGGATGACCCGAATTTTGTCGGCGGTCAGTTTTCGTATTGGAACAGACAGGGCATCAGGCTGGTTTCGACCGAAGTTGGCTTAGTTCAAAACAACAGCCTTTTGCCGACGCTGCGTTCGAGCAAAACCGAAGGCCAAGCGAATTTTGTTAATCCGGGCATCCAGATCTTTAACCTAGGCGTTGACGCCGAATTGACGCAGACCGTGAAGGCCGTGTTTAACGCAAACTACCTGCGGTTTCATCGGACAGAGTCGCTCGAATATGTGCTGCTCCAGCCGCGAATTCGGCACGACATAGGCGGCGACTTAAGCCTCGGCGTTGTTTATCGGCCGTGGCTGATAAATAATATGACGTTCACATTTGGCGGCAGCCTGTTTCTGGCAGGCAAGGGATTTAGAGATGTCTATACTGACAGGGCACGAAATTGCCCGATACCAAATTTCTGCACTGGCGATGTCGTAAATCCTTCAAAGCCGCAGTATTCGCTGTTTAGCCAGATGAAACTTATTTTCTAAGAGGTGAAGAAAATGGCCGCACCAACTCACATGCACAATCGGATCAAGCTGATCGTCTTGCTGGTTTTTGCTTGCCTTTTTGCGGCCGCAGTTTGGAACAGCGAAACGCTTGCGGACTTGAATGACGCTGCGCCGGCAACGACAACCTCTGCTCACGCCGATTCCCAACCTGCTTCTCTGCCTGTGCCGAAATCAGAAGACGTTACCGTCGAGGGTTGCTTGACATGCCACAACAACATCGAGCCGATGCATAAATTCAACAGCAGCGGCGATGTTTACGAGACGTTAAAGGACGGCAAGGACGCTCAGGATTTGAGCTGCACGGCCTGTCATGGCGGCAATCCGGTTGCCAAGACTCAAAAAGATGCTCACGTTCACCCAAAGTTTCCAAAGGAATGGGGCTGCAAGAACGGCGATTGTTCGAGCCGAAATCCTGAAAGAACAAACACTCTGTTGGCAAAAGAAAGCCGCGATTTTGTCCGCTTTATCAATCCCGGTGATTTTCGCGTGATCGCCCAAACGTGCGGCACATGCCACGCTGAGGAAACCAAACGCAGCCCGCGCAGCATGATGGCGCACGGCGCGATGCTTTGGGGAGCGGCGCTTTATAACAACGGCGGCTATCACATCAAGGACACTCAATTCGGCGAAAGCTATAACGAAGACGGCAATCCTCAGGTATTGTTTCAGTCGCCAACGCCGACCCGCGAGCAGCAGGCAAAAGAGGGATTCCTTGAATCACTTTATCCGCTTCCGCGTTGGGAAATTTCACAGCCCGGCAACATTCTCCGCGTTTTCGAACGCGGCGGAAAGCGGCGCCTTGAGATCGGAAGTCCTGACAAAGAGGAAGAGAACGGCAAACCTGACAAAGGCTTAAGCCCACGCGGCCTGGGCACGAACAATCGAACCGATCCTGTGTATCTCGGCTTGCAAAAAACACGCCTTCTCGACCCGACGCTCAACTTTCTCGGGACGAACGATCACGCCGGCGATTACCGCTCGGCGGGCTGCACCGCGTGTCATGTAATTTACGCAAACGATACAAGCAAGAAAGCGTCGGGCCCATTTGCTGCGGCTGGCAATCAGGGATTTTCTCAGTCTGCCGACACAAAGATTCCGAGGAACGAGTCCGGCCACCCGATCAAACATCAATTTACTTCCAATATTCCCACTTCTCAGTGCATGACCTGCCACATGCATCCTGGAACGAACATGGTCGCCACATATCTTGGCCAGACTTGGTGGGACAACGAGACGGACGGCAAAATGATGTATCCGTCTGACAAGCAGATCGAACCGAGCCAATCCGAAGAGAAAAGGAAGCTCGATAAAAATCCCGAAGGGTCGTCGCTTCGCGGGCTTTGGTCGGATTCTGTTTTTCTACAGAATACCGGCACGGCGGACTTTAACAGCAAACTCAAGAACGTCCAATTTGCCGATACGCATGGTCACGGCTGGGTGTTTAAGAACGTCTATAAAAAAGATCGCAAGGGCAATCTGCTCGATCGTGGCGGCCGCGTTGTCGAGGCGGACGATCCTGACAAGTTCAAAAAAGCCGTTCACCTACAGGACATTCATCTCGAAAAAGGAATGCACTGCGCCGACTGCCATTTTCAGCAGGACAGCCACGGCACGGGCATTCTTTATAACGAACCGCGCGCGGCGGTCGAGGTCACATGCGTTGATTGTCATGGCTCGGTGAATGCAAAAGCAAACGGCATCACCAGCGGATTTGCCGCGATGCCCGAGCAAAATAAAGCTCAGATAAATCAGCGCAATAAGGACAAAAAACCGCTGATCGGGCGCGATCTGACAAGATTGAAATTCCGGTCTGCGGACGGCAAGCAGAGATTTGTGCTTGAGGTCGTCAAAGCCGACGTCAAGAAGAAAAATGCCAGCGGACGCGACATTCAGCTCAAGAAAGGCGAAATCATTCAGAACTCGATCGTCGAGCCCGATCTATGGTGGCGCGTATCTCAGACGGCTGACACGGTTGACCCACAGAGCCGCGACTATAACCCGGCGTCGGCTTATGCCAAGACTATCCAGAAGGATAACGCGACCTGGGGCGACTCGAATGCAGGCGAAGACAAACTTGCTCACAACGACAGCAAGATGACTTGCTACGCCTGTCACACATCGTGGGTGACGAGCTGTTTCGGCTGCCACCTTTCGATGGAGGCCAACCGCAAGATGCCCAACCGCCATAACGAAGGCGACGATTCGCGCAATTTTACGCAGTATAATTTTCAGGTCCTTCGCGACGATATATTTATGCTCGGCAAGGACGGGACTGTTACCGGCCACCGCGTGGCGCCGGTCGCGTCGCGTTCGGCGGTTCTTGTCAGTTCCAGAAACCAAAACCGCGAGTGGATATACAGCCAGCAGCAGACCGTTTCTGCCGAAGGTTTTTCGGGCCAGGCATTTAATACGCATGTGCCGCACACCGTTCGCGGCAAGGAAACGCAAGGTTGTTCGGACTGCCACGTTTCAAAAGATAAGAACAATAATGCTTGGCTCGCCCAAGTGATGCTGCAAGGCACGAACTTTGTCAATTTCATGGGCCGCTATGTTTACATTGCTGCGACACACGCACTCGAAGTCGTTCCCGTAACCGAGCGAACCGAGCCGCAGGCGGTTTACGGCAGCACGCTGCACAAACTCGCATACAAAGACAATTACGACGAGTTTGTAGAAGATGGCCGCGAACTCCAAACGGTTTACGAGAACAAAGGCCGTCCCGAAGTCCTTCAGGTGCAGGTGCGCGGCGAGTATGCCTACGCAGCAGCGGGCAAAGGCGGCTTGCGCGTTTACGACGTTGCCCAGATAGACCACAAAGGGTTCTCAGAACGCATCGTAACCGCGCCTGTCTCGCCGCTCGGCCAAAAGTTTTACGTGCCGACCAAATTTGCTGCCGCCGTCGCTGCGCCGTCAACCTTAGCCGTTGACCCTGCTCGCTGGCGAACCGTCCGCAATGAGGACGGCACGTTCAAACAAGTGCCGCCGGACGAGGCTCTGCGCCTAAACGATGAAGCCGACAGGCTAGGAAAGCCGCGACCCGCGATCAACGAGGAAGGCCCGATACATCCGCTTTACGCCTATCTGTATGTCGCCGATAAATACGAGGGGTTGATCCTCGTCAATGCGGCCACGCTGCTTGACGGCGACCCGCAAAATAATTTCCTCAAGCGATCTCTGACATACAATCCCGACGGCGTTTTGACCAATGCGAACAATATTACGATCGCCGGCAATTTTGCATACGTAACGACCGACGCTGCTCTCGTTATAGTTGATCTTTCTACGCCGTTACAGCCAAAGATCGCCGCTCAGGTTCCGCTAAACAAACCAAAGGCCGTCGCCGTGCAGTTCCTTTATGCCTTTGTCGTTGACGCTGATGGCATGGAAGTGCTCGACATCAAAAACCTGCAGTCCACAGGCGAGGTTCGCAAGATAGACTCGGCTGAAGTTCCGCTTGCACACGCCCACGATATTTACGTCGCCCGAACTTACGCCTATGTCGCCAACGGCGAGGACGGCATTGCCATCATTGACATCGAAAAACCTGAACAGCCCAAACTCGACCAGACTTTCAACGCCGACGGTTCGATCAACGACGCCCATGCCGTCAAGGTCGCTATGACAAATGCCAGCCTCTATGCCTACGTCGCCGACGGTAAGAACGGCCTCAAGATTCTCCAACTCACCGATCCCGAAACGATGCCGACGTTCGCAGGTTTTAGCCCGCGTCCCGAGCCAAAGCTGATTGCCACGTTCAAAACAAAAGGCGAAGCCATAGGCATCTCAAAAGGCCTCGACCGCGACCGCGCCGTTGACGAAAGCGGCAACCAGATCGCCGTATTCGGCCGCCGCGGCGCCCGGCCTTTCGATTACGAAGACGTTATGCGCCTTCTCAAAACCAACAACGGCACGGGCGATTTCTTCCAGGTGTCGGACGATCCGCCGGAGAAGTAAGATCCCGCTGACGAGGCGATTCTCGCTTAAAGCAAAAAAAAGGTCAAAAGTTTACCGCGTTCAACCACCCGCTACCGTAGGGTGGTTCTGACTTTGTCCCAAAGTGTCCCAAACCGGCGTGGGACAGTCTAAACGTTGCAAATAATACGCTTGGAGCCGGATTTTGACCGCGTTCCACGATTTTTGAAAAAAATTCGACGCATAGTGGAGCAAATCTCATAACCCCAATAAACAGTTAGTTTAGGGTAAAGCCCGGTTTTGGAACATAGCGATCTCTGCTGGGACAGTCTCAGCCAAGGCAAAAGCAAAAAGTCAAAAGTCAAAGTCAAAACCAAAGACCAAGACCCAAATTGTCAAATATCTATTCCCGCACCAAGCTAGCAAATTCTCGGACAAATCGGAAGACCAACTTTCCGGATATGACGTCGTTTTCCGAATATGACGCAACTTTCCGAATATGACGTGGTTTTCCGATCGGAAAATAAGATTTTCTTGCCACAGATGAATACAGACTGAACGGATAAACACAGATAAGATACAAAAAATATCTTTTATCTGTGTTTATCTGTGTGCATCTGTGGCAAAAGTTTCTGGCGGCAGTGTTAACGGTCGAGCCTGTTATTACGAAAAAAAATCCTTTGCCGAAACG
>JAYVFJ010000089.1:0-3522 GCA_043773225.1 Chloracidobacterium sp. | reverse complement strand
CCGATCGCTGTCAGCATCGCGGCACTGGCGGTAAGCAGCAGAAGCGAAATAAACAAGACTGTAACCAGCGCAGCTCCGTGCTGCGTCTTCTTATTTTTTTGCAATGCCATTTTTGTTTCTCTCATTGGTTACCTCCTGTTCTCATCTGCCGCGAATCTAATATTGCTCCCGCATATAGATCGAGTTCCGCAATGTCACATCGGATGCGACCGTTTCGATCCTGTTTACCGGTTGGCCTTGAAGGTTGGGCAGAACTACCTTTAACGTAATATCTACCCTAATTGTGTTGACCGAAGGCACGGTAAGAGGGCCTGTTACGACCCCAGTCGTTGGATTTACGTCGAAATATGCAAAGTCCACATCGCTTACACGATTAATGATCCCTGAGGGAGCACCACCATTCACATTTGCATCACGTCGAACGACAGACCCGCTGGTTATGCCATTGCAGGTCTCGCAATAAAACGTAATATCCTCGCCCGGCTGTGCGGTATCATATCCGTCACTGCCCGTATTTTGAATATTTGCACGGAAATGGAGTTGGTTCGCGTTCGAGTCTGCTAAGACGATGCCGTTATCGATTAGTCCGTAGCCCGAATTGCCTATCTCGCGTGACATAACATTCAAAGCGGCCTGTGCCGACGTTAGGGCGTCGGTTCGGCTGCTCTCGCGGTCGCGCGATCCCAATGCACCGGAAAACGTGGCTACTGCAACACCTAGAATAAGCAGCGACAACATCAATGAGAATATCAATTCGACAAGCGAGAAGCCGCCCGCCGAAGTAAAGCGGTTGTCGCCGATCAATGAATTGTTACGCTGAAGTGCCTTCATTATTATCTTTAATTGCCGCGCACACGCTGGATCGTCAGGGTCGTGTTAAGATTCGCAAGCCAACCTGTCTGTGCGGTTGCCGGAACGGCAGTTATAGTGATCTCTTTGAATCTGCAAGTTTCCTCAACCGTGTTTGGCACGGCGAGATTTTTGACAGTAGCGGTCATATTGAACACCTTTAAGTCGGCGGATGTTCGCTGCGGAAGGGTATATGTCACTCCGGCAGCGCTGCCCTGCAGAATTGTGGCGCGATGATTGGGCAGATCAAGCGCCGTTTCGGCACCGGGGATAAACTTGAGACTCCTGTAAAACTCCGCTTCCTTCTGAAGAACTGACTGAGCCTGGGCACGCAGATTATTGCCTGTGTTTATCCTGGAAGCATGGCTAAAAACTGTGAGCGTGCCAACGCACAGTATGACCATAATGCCGCAGGCAATGATTACTTCGATCAATGTAAAACCGTCACTACTACCCGGTTTCCATTTGATGTCATTGTTGTTTGCAAAAATACCCATCTTAGTATTCCTTAACCTTACGGCAACCGAACCAGATCATTTATGCCGGTCGTCGGCGGTATCGTCCCAACGTTTGCGTTGGCAAATGTCGGCGGCGACGCATCCCCGCCTAATATGTTTACCGTTCCCGTAAGCGTTACCAAAAGAAGATTTGCATTGCTTGTAGTCGGCGTCGCACAAGACGCGTTGCAAACCAAAAACTGAAAACCGGCACCACTAGTTGCTACCTCGCCCCGTTGGTCAAAATAGACCGTGCCCGGCACCGTCGTCGAGCCGGAGCCGGCAAATAAGATATTACCCGCTGCGACATCCGTCGTTAAACTCTCGAGAGTTCCGTCGTTATTTGAATCAATCTGCAGAACATAAGAAGTGGCGTTGACGGTGACGTTTGCCCGGGCGGCGCCCTGGGCGCGGCGTTTTACCGAATCAATGCGAGCCCGTTCAAAGGCGACCTTTAGCTCGCGGGCTACGTTCTGACGTTTGAACCGCGTATCCGCCGTGCCCATCTGCATAAAGGCGAGCGCTGCGACGATTGAAATAATGACAATAACAATCAATACCTCTGTCACGGATGCGCCGCTTTCACTATTTTGATCGTGAAACTTACTTTTCATAAAGTTCACCCTAATAAATCCTATTTGCCAATCTTGCCGGCCAGCTCGAACATCGGGCTGTAAAGCGCGGCAACGATAAAACCGACAAATATGCCGACCGGAACGATCGCAAAATTCTGAAACCAGAACAGAACCTTTTCGAGTTCGCGCTCGGCCCGCGTCTCGACGACCTTTGCGTAATTATGAAACGTGCCCTGCATATCGGCCGTCTTTTCAAATGTCATAAGCACTCCGCCAAATTCCTTGCCCATTAAAAACGGATACGGCACGAACAATTTATGTAAATCGGTCGATTCGGTCGTAAAACGATGGCGAACGTGCATTAACATCTTAGCATATTCCGGGTTGGTTGTCGTCCTAGCGGCAACAGCAAATCTTTCTGTCATCGAAGGAATGCCCGATGACAAAATTGCCAGCGTCCTAAGCACCTGTGCGGCGTAGTAATGACGGAAAAAAGAACCGAATACCGGAAGCCGAAGCGCCATTACTTTTAATGAGTCGCTTCCATCCGGCGATTTTGCCCAACGGTAAAAGATCAAAGCTCCGGCAAAAATGGCTATGATAATAACGATTCCCCACCAGCTTGTCAGCAGGTCGGAACCCGCGATCATTATCCGCGTAATAAACGGAAGCTGAGTGTCTTCGCCGGTAAGCAGTGAAGTGTAAAGATCAACCATTTTTGGCATCACGTAATATTCGACGATGCCGACGGCGATGATACAAAAAATGACTACCGCGATCGGATACATCAATGCCGAGCGGATGCTCGAACGTATCGAGTCGGCTTTTTTCTCAGCCTCGGCAAAACGGCGGAGCGTTAAAAGAAATGCGCTCTTGCTCTCGCCGCCGCTGTCAAAGTCCGAAGTAGCTCCGACCTCTTCACCAATACGGAGAGCGCAAATAAATGTTATCGGGTAGAGCGGCTCGCCTTTTGCGTCGCGCTGGGCTGCAAAAGCCTCTGAGAGCGACCGGCCGTTTATTACAAGTTCGCTTGCGTTCATCAACGCTTCCGAAAGCATCGCGTTGGTTTGAGCATATGACAAAAGGCGGCAAACCTGCGTCGGGCTTTCGCCGATCTCCATAAGGTCGCCGAACTGTTCGGCAAGCGTCGCAAATTCGATCGCCGACGGCCGTTTATTCTTCTTCTTTAATCCGCGTTTGGGTTTGATCGTCTCAACCCTGATCCCCGCCCGCTCAAGTTCTTTCTCGGCAAGGTTAGCTTCGGCAGTCTGGACAAAACCCTTAACGGGCTCGCCCAGAGAATCCTCGCCGACAAAATCGTAACCGTTGTCCGAATAGCTAACATCGTAACGGTCATTATCAGCCGTCATGCTGCCCCGCGCGAAAGCGGGATTGACTGCCTCTCTTAATTCATTCATAAACTCAACCTCAAAAAACCCGATGTATCTCCGATGCTGCCGGACTAAGAACCGATGCCATTAACCGACCATTTTGCTTTCGATAATATCCTCGTGACGGTTAACGCTCTGATTTGCCGACTGAGACGCGGCGGCGGCAATTGCGGCGTCTTCAAAAGCCTGATTTGAATACTGCCGTTTGCT
>JAYVFJ010000088.1:0-2151 GCA_043773225.1 Chloracidobacterium sp. | reverse complement strand
GACTGACGGCCTTCGTTCGCTGCTGCTCGAACGAAGCGGCTACGCGACAAAGCTGTTCGAATTTATCTCGGTCGAACACACGCCGAAAAACAATATGCTGGTCGGCACGCGGCTGAAACAGCGCGCTGACCCGGACGAATTTGACCAGCAGATCAACCAAATAAAATTTCAATACGGAATTGAAAAGCACCATTTAGAAACGCTTCTAAGATCGAAAAGTGAAACCACAGATGAAAGCAGAGGAACACATACCTAACTTGATCTATCCGTGCTTATCTGTGTTAATCTGTGGTTAATTTTTATCTATGCAATCAAAAGCAGAGTCACCCGAAGCCTACATCGAGGGCTTGCCTGAGGATCGGCAAGCGGTGATCACAGCCATGCGTGATACCGTCAAACGCAATATTCCGTCTGGATTTGAGGAGATAATGTCAAACGGCCATTTCGGTTGGGTCGTGCCGCACCACGTCTATCCACCGGGTTATCATTGCGACCCAAAGGCCCCGCTCCCGTTTCTAGGCATTGCGTCCCAAAAGAATCATATTGCTTTCTACCATATGGGCATTTACAGCGACCCGTTGCTGCTTGCCTGGTTTCAATCCGAATGGCCAAAGCATACGGACAGAAAGCTTGACATGGGCAAATCGTGTATTAGATACAAAAAACCCGAACACGTCACAGTCTCGCTGCTCGGCGAACTCGCTTCAAAGATGACCGCCGCCGACTGGATCGATGTCTATGAGGCCTCCCTGAAACGGTAGTGTCCTAAATGTGTGTTGCCGGTGACTTCACATCTTTTGCCGCATACAGCAAGTCTCTGAGACTCCAAATCGTCTTTGTAAGATTCGCCGCCATCGCAGGTGTCGCTCCATTCAAGGTTTTGTGCGATCTGCAAAAGTTGTAATGAGCAAAATGCAGAGCGATTGAATAATTAAGATTATCCCACTTTTTCGAGAAACCATTAGTCAATCGTGTCATTCTCCGCATTGACATTCTCATTGTTAGATTCTGACGTGCAACCATCGAAGTCGAGATATTCTTTTTGATCGGATTACCAAGCCGTCTAGTTTTCTTGCATCCGGTGCAAGCCGCAGGGCTGTAACGGGTTTCGTTTTGAACGGCGGCCTGAAGTCTTGATTACTTGTCCATAATGAGCCTGACGGCCTAGAATCGCCGGAACGGTTTGGTTGTAACCCGGAAAGGCATCTGTCGAAAGCTGAAAGACGGTTTCAGGGTCAACTGCGTCACGCACTTTGCGCAGAAACGTAAAGGTGTGTTCTTCGGTGCGAGTTCCTAAATGCCAAGCAACGATGAGCTTGGTTTCCGCTTCGATTGCGGTGAACGTGTACGCGCTTCCAATTTTGTCGTTCGTGATTTCTCGGATATTCTTTTGCTTGTCCTTCATCGCGACATAGCTCCAGATTTCGTCAGCTTCCACGAACCTCACCTTTACATCTTTGACCAAAGTTTCCTGAATCCAGATGCATTTCTGGCCGACCGTTTCGAGCAAGCGGAGTATCGTGTCGCGGTGAACATCTGTGACGCGCTCGATTG
Source organism: Chloracidobacterium sp. (assembly GCA_043773225.1). Lineage (GTDB taxonomy): Bacteria > Acidobacteriota > Blastocatellia > Pyrinomonadales > Pyrinomonadaceae > OLB17. Next base: position 597 of record JAYVFJ010000088.1, on the reverse strand, counting down.
ATCGAATCGACATACCTTCCACGAGCAATTGCAGGCACATCAAAGACTTTTCCTCTGGCAGATACATATTGTTCACCATCTTGGCTTTCGGTTCCACTGAACTCTTGCCACAAGTAAGGCATCGAAAGCGTTGGTTGCCGTTGCGATCTTTGCCGTGTTTTTTTCGTTATTGAGTTACAATCAGTGCAATTCATTTTATGTTCTCGACTTGCTTAATGTAGAATTATCATAATATTATGATATTCACCTGTCAAGCCGCCACGGTTGCGTTTATCATAAAATTATGATATTTTCGAAAATGAAAAGCGTCATCTACGAATTTGTTGATGGTCGCGGTCAGGGTGTAGTCAGTAACTGGCTCCAGGAATCGCAAGACCCTGATTTGACAGCGCGGGTAGACCAAAAGATTGACCTACTAGAAGGCAATGGCACAGATTTACCGCCCGGCCTTTTAGCCGGAACAAAACACAAGCACGTTGATAAATTACGGATATTTGGGAAGAAGACGGCTTGGCGAATAATGGTCAGTAAAGAGCGTTTAGAAAAGACTTTCGCATTTACTATGCTATTTGTTGCTCAAGAGAAAGACCGCAAACT
>JAYVFJ010000087.1:0-24498 GCA_043773225.1 Chloracidobacterium sp. | reverse complement strand
GTGACGCGGAAATATATTGAGAGTTTTTAAGGTATGCACGTCATCACCCGAAAGCGGTTGAATGAGTTTGCCGCTAAATATCCCGAGACGCACAACGCTCTTGCTGCTTGGTTTCGTCAAATGAAGCAAAAGAATTTTGCTTCGATCGAAGAAATTCGTGAAATATTTCCAGCCGCCGACAAAGTTGGGAAATTGACGGTTTTTAACATTGGCGGAAACAAAGTGCGTTTAATAGCGGCGATACATTATAATCGAAAAAAGGTTTATATCCGTGCAGTCTTAACTCATAGCGAATACGACGCCGGAAAGTGGAAGGAGTAATTATGCAGACAGTTGACATTCAGTCTTGGACAAGTGTTTCTAATACAGTATTTGTTCCTCAAAATGAAGCGGATTATGAGCGCATTGTGGCTATGCTCGATCAATTAATAGATCAAGTGGGTGAAGACGAATCGCATCCGCTTGCTTCGCTGATGGACGTTCTGTCGGCATTGATTGAAAATTACGAGAATGCAAACGTGCCGGAACTTGCTTTGAAAAGTTGAGAAGAGAGTATGCTTAACAAAAAATTTCAACATACAAATAAAAGAGACGTTGAGTTTAGCAACCTGCTTCGGCAAGCACGAAAAGCTAAAGGACTCACCCAAAAGGAACTCGCAGCAAGAGCAGGCACAAGCCGGACGTACATTTCGCGAGTTGAAACCAACTTTATGGACGCCAGCTATTCGACCTTGAAAAGGATCGTCGAAACGGGCCTCGGTGGTGAGTTGGAGTTGGCGATAAAGCTGTGATGTGCGTAAGACTGGCGTTGATTCTCATCTTCTCAGTTTCGATCTTCGCCCAAAAGTCGGCGGATACACTTTACGCCAAAGCTCTGCGAGCTTGTTTGGACAAAGAATTTGAAAGCTACGCAAAATTCTCGAACAGAAATCTGCGCAACGTAATTGTCGCATACGAATTCGACTTAACCCATGAATTGCCAACTCAACCCGGTGAAACAAAAGTACAGTATTTAGATAATAACGAGCTGGCCGAAAAATACAAGGCGCTTCCTAAGGCTGAACGAGAACGCGGGATTCCGTTTATCAAAATCTTTCCTCTGTACGATAAGGAGGATAAGTTGGTCTTCGCTTATAACAATTACTGGTTTACTTATTCCGAGAAGGGTGGCTTTTTTTCACGGAAGAAATTCACATATGGCCGGGGTTTAGAAGGCGGCTGTCACGCTTACATCGGCTTCGACCCTGCTCAAAAGCGGTTTATCATTGAGAGAGTTGAGCTTTGGGGCATATAAATTGCTTCTTAGTCTAGAAAAATTCTACGATTATGATCACAGAAACAAATACACCAGTTAACACAACGGTCCAGAATCCTTTGGGCCTCAAGAAGATACATCACGTCGAGTTTTATGTCGGGAATGCGAAGCAGGCGGAGTTTTATTATCGCAAGGCGTTTGGGTTTTCGCGGGCCGGGTATTCGGGGCTTGAGACGGGGAACCGCGAGACGACGAGTTACCTGATGCGGCAGACAAATATCAATTTTGTGTTGACGACGCCGCTTTTGCCCGAGCATCCTGCTGCCGAGCATATAAAACAGCATGGCGATGGTGTTCGCGATATTGCGTTTTATGTTGAGGACGCGGATCATGCGTTTAACGAAGCGGTGAAACGCGGCGCGACACCCGTCACGGAGCCGCACGACCTCGCAGATGAAAATGGAAGCGTCCGCCACGCGGCGATCGCTACCTATGGCGATACGATCCATTCGTTCATCTCCTACAACACCAACAACGGCCATAATTACAACGGCATTTTTCTACCCGGCTTTGTCGAGCAAACGGTCGAAGGTGAACCGACGGGAATTATGCTCGTCGATCATATCGTCGGCAATGTCGAACTTGGCAAAATGAACCACTGGTGCGATTTTTATCGAGACGTACTTGGATTTTTCCGTTACATCACGTTTGACGACAAGGACATCTCGACCGAGTATTCCTCGCTGATGTCGATCGTAATGTCGGACGGCCAGCACAATATCAAATTCCCGATCAACGAGCCGGCAGAGGGTAAAGGCGGCAAATCGCAGATACAGGAATACATCGACTTTTACCGTTCGGCCGGCGCGCAGCACATCGCTCTATTGTGTCGTGACATCCGCTCGACGGTCGCCAAATTGCAAGAGAACGGCGTTGAATTTTTGAAGATCCCGGACACCTATTATGATGATCTGTTGGACCGTGTTGGTGAGATCGACGAAGATATTGAATCGTTAAAGAAACTCGGTATCTTGGTTGACCGCGACGACGAAGGCTATCTGCTCCAGATCTTTACCAAGCCGGTCGAGGACCGTCCGACGGTCTTCTACGAAATTCTCCAGCGAAAGGGCTGCAAAGGTTTTGGCAAGGGCAATTTCAAAGCGTTGTTTGTTTCCATAGAAGAGGAGCAGCGGCGAAGGGGAAACCTGTAGGATTTCGGAGTTTAATTAAAGGATGTTCGTATCGGGCAGCTACTTCTTTTCGGTTTCATACGGATCAGGCCCGTACTGATTTTCACCGACATCTCCAGCCTGAACCAAATAGAAAAGTAGCGAGAGTGGGCCCAAACAGGGGATCAGCATTAGCAAGGAGAGCCAGCCGTTGTTATTAGTGTCATGGAGGCGTCGCGCGGCAAGTACCACGAAAACAAAAGGTAGAACCAAGTAGGAGTAAATCTTAATGAAAAGTATGATATCGTCACTTAAATGTCCACTCTTAATGAACGATAGGAAAAATACACTGAAGAACGAAATGGAAATAACGGTAAGCCAATAACTTTTGCGGCTTTCTCGGCCTCCAACGTATTCCGAAAATTGCTTGAGAAGTGACTTCATTTCTTTCTATTATCAAATCCGCTCTCCTACTTATCGAGCGAATCCCTCCATTGGGAACGCATCATAAAACTCTCCGCTATGTTTTGCAAGAACAGTAAGCACGGATTTTACCTCGACCATTTCTCCTTAGATCTAGTTGTAATGATCAAGGAAAATATGAAACGATATTCTACCTTTGGTTTTCTATACGCGTCGTAAGCTTGACAAGTGACTTTATGAAACTTAAATACCAAACAGGTTTTGGAAATGAATTTGCGACCGAAGCAGAAAAGGGCGCTTTGCCGGTCGGGCGCAATTCGCCGCAGAGGGCGCCTCTTGGGTTGTATGCCGAGCAGTTTTCGGGGACGGCGTTTACTGCGCCGCGCGCGTTCAATAAACGGACTTGGACATATCGTATCAGGCCCTCGGTGACTCACAGGCCGTTTGAGCAGATTGGTAATCGGGGATGGAAGAGCCGTTTTGATGAGCTAGACATTACGCCTAATCAGCTTCGCTGGGATCCGCTGCCTGTGCCGAATGAATCAACCGATTTTATCGACGGCATTACGACGATTGCTGGGAACGGTGATCCGTTTTCGCAATTTGGAATGGCGGTGCATATTTATGCTTGCAACAAGGGTATGGGCGACCGGTATTTTTACAACGCGGACGGCGAGATGCTAATCGTGCCTGAGATGGGGCGGCTAGGGATTTTGACGGAGCTTGGCGCAATGCAGATAGGGCCTGGCGAGGTTGCGGTTTTGCCGAGAGGTTTGAAATTTCGTGTTGAACTTGGCGATCCACAATGTCGCGGTTATATTTGCGAAAATTACGGCCAGCAGTTTCGCCCGCCCGACCTAGGACCGATCGGTGCGAACGGCCTTGCTAATCCGCGCGATTTTGAAACGCCTGTCGCGTGGTATGAGGACCGCGATGACCGATGCGAGATCGTCGCAAAATTCGGCGGCAATCTTTGGTCTTGCGAGATAGATCATTCGCCGCTCGATGTAGTAGCATGGCACGGCAATTACGCGCCCTATAGATACGATCTTCGCCGCTTTAACACCATAGGCTCGATCTCGTTCGATCATCCCGATCCGTCGATATTTACCGTGCTGACATCGCCCAGCGATCTTCACGGCACGGCAAACTGTGATTTTGTGATCTTCCCCGACCGTTGGCTCGTCGCCGAAGACACATTCCGCCCGCCATGGTATCACCGCAACACGATGAGCGAATATATGGGCCTGATCTACGGCGAATACGACGCCAAAGAAGAAGGCTTCGTGCCCGGCGGCGGCTCGCTGCACAATCAAATGTCCGCCCACGGCCCGGATCAGGATGCATTCGACAAAGCCTCGAACGCCACACTGAAACCACAAAAGCTCGAAGGCACAATGGCGTTTATGTTCGAATCGCGCTACATCATCCGCCCGACGCGCTTTGCGATGGAATGTCCGCAACTGCAAAGAGATTACGGCAACGTGTGGCAGGGGTTGAAGAAGAATTTCGCAAGCGGGCTATGAAAGCCTTTGGTTTTGGAACAAAATACAGAGCAGGGCCGTAAGAGTGAAAATGTCTGATAACTCAATCGTTAATACTTCAAGCGTCAAGGATTCAATACCGACCGAAGTCGGTATTAAGGCTGCAAAATTACTTGCAGAAATTGCGGGCGAAAATAGTATTGAAATTGCACTTGCCGGCGGAATTGCAATGCATATTTATGGTTTTACACGCGCGACAACCGACGTTGACATGCTCGCGCGGGCTGTCCTGCCGCTCGAAGTTAAGCGTCAGATAGATTTTGGCGGCGAAGGCTATGAGATAGATGTTGATGAAAGGAAAGTTCCTGTTGACATCATAGTCCGCAATGATAAGTTAGCAAAGATATATCTGGCAGCACTAAATCAGGCCAAACTAACTGATTTCGGAATCAAGATAGTCTCTCCCGAATGGCTTGTTGTGATGAAACATTTTTCGTCAAGAGCAAAGGACAAGATCGATTTGACCTGGCTTCTTCAGGAAGAAGAACTAGTTGACAGGAAATTAGTGGAAAAGAATCTCATCGACGCCATAGGGGAAGACGCGGCGTTTTATGTTGTCGCTGATTTGCAAAGCGATTTTGATTACGCTGACTTTCTAAAAGTTCGAGAAAAGGGAAAATATAAATAAGGAGACTTTTTCAATATGGCAATCAAAAGAACATCAGAAGCAAAATGGAATGGCAGCATCACTGAGGGCAGCGGCAATGTAAAGCTCGGCAGCGGTGCATTTGAGGGGGCGTATTCATTCAACTCGCGCTTCGGCGATGACACAAAGGCGACAAATCCCGAGGAGTTGATCGCGGCAGCCCACGCGGCATGTTTCTCTATGGCTCTGTCGGGCTTTTTGGGCCGCGCGGGGTTTCAACCGACAAGCGTCGAAACAAAAGCCGTCGTCCATCTTGAAAAAAAGGACGATGGTTTTGTGATACCAAACATAGACCTCGAAACCGTCGCCGAAGTGCCTAATATTTCGGACGATGAATTCCAAACCATCGCCAAAACCGCAAAAGAGAAGTGCCCTGTATCGCAAGTCTTGGCAGGCGCCGAGATCAGCCTACAGGCAACACTCAAATAATTGCGGTGGAAATAGAAGACAAATCAAAATATCAAATTTCAACCAAAGATTTTGAGGGTGCGTTCGGTGACAGCAACCGTGATTTCTACGCGGACTTCGTTCACAAACTAGACAATGAACTCAATGCGGCGGTTCATCCGTCTGCGGAAGTTCGTGACCTGCGCCTTGTTTCGGTTAGAAAGGATGCCGGAGGAAACACACATGCTCGCCTGGTTGGCAACATTAACTTTTTGGGCGAAAACGCCACGTTAGGCGGTGAGTTCGTATGGTTACACAATTTGAGGATATTCAGAGGAAAGGCATGGTCATCGCTCGCCGTTACTTCTAATGAACAACTGCTTCTTAACGCTCGCGAAAGCTTTCGACAAGAGGATTATTTAGATGCAAAGCGGTGCCTCGACGCTATACAGGACAAGAGTCAGCTCCCAAGATCTGTTCAGCGCTTGAAGGACATCATTGATAGAAAACTCGATTAATCAATGGAAGTAAAATTCACTGCCACTTCTGACAAAGGTGACGTATCAGCGATACTAATGCGACCTGATGATGCGACGCATCTGCTTGTGCTGGGACACGGTGCGAGTACGACGATGCGGCATGTAACGCTTCAGACAATCGCGGAGCGGCTGGCCGATGTTAGTATCGCAACGTTTCGCTATAATTTTCCATACTCGGAACATGGCAAGGCGAGGAATTCGACGGCGACTTGTGTCGAGACGATCAGGAATGCCGTTAGAGCCGCACACAAAGCCGCGCCTGATCTGACGCTACTTGCGGGCGGGCATTCATTTGGCGGGCGAATGACGACGACGGCGCAGAGCGAAGAACCGCTCGAAAATGTAAAAGGCATTGTCCTGTTCTCATTTCCGCTTCATCTGCCCGGCAGGCCTGACACAAAACGTGCCGAGCATCTGGCAAACATCAAAATTCCAATGCTCTTTCTCTCGGGCACTCGTGATGAGCTTGCGACGCTTGACCTGCTCGAACCTGTCGTTAAAAACCTCGGCAAACACGCCACACTTCACCTGCTCGATACTGCAAATCACGGCTACAAAATCCTTAAGAAAACGCGTCAGTCGGACGAAGATGTGTTTGCCGAGCTGGCCCGCGTAACGGCCGAATGGGCACGGGCACAAACGCGACTGTAAAGGAGCGTGCACGTTCTGATGCGCAGGCACGCTCGTTGACACTCGCGTTTCCGCCCGTAATATAAAAGTATGTGCAGAAATATCAAAACACTTTTTAATTTCGATCCACCCGCGACGACGGATGAAGTTCAGGCTTCGTCGCTGCAATTCGTCCGCAAATTGTCGGGGTTCAATAAACCATCCAAAGCAAACGAAGAGGCTTTTTATCTTGCTATCGAGCGTGTCTCTGCCGCCGCGCAGGAGATGTTAAATTCGCTTGTGACAAACGCACCACCGCGCGACCGCGAAACGGAAGCCGCGCGTGCTAAGGAGAAAGCGGCTATAAGATACGGGGCTTTGCGCTAGAATATTAAGCACTGCCAATGAACCTTCGAGATGAATGGAAATGGGTGATCCCGATACTCGCTGTTTGCGTCGTAGTCTTTGCCAATTCTCTCGGCGGCGAGTTTGTTTATGACGACACGCGACAGATCGTTCGCAATACGCTCATTCAGGACAACTCGCTAATTTGGAAAGCTCTGACCTCTGACGTATGGGCCTTTAAGGGCGACGGTACACAGGCCGCGAGCAACTACTGGCGGCCCACTTTCACGCTCTGGAACATTATCAATTTCCGCCTCTTCGGAATGAATCCATTCGGCTGGCACGTAACAAACGTCATCCTGCACGCCGGCGTGTGTTTGATGGCTTTTGCTCTTCTCAGGCGCTGGGCATTTTCCGCAATAGTTGCGTTCACCATCGCGCTTATCTTCGCCGTGCATCCTGTTCATGTTGAATCGGTTTCTTGGATCGCCGGCTCGCCGGACTTGCTTTTTTCAATCGCCTTTTTAGGTTCACTCTGGTTTGCTACAAGCTATCGCGAATCCCGCTCAAATAACCATTTGATGTTGACGGCCTTACTCTATGCCATTGCGCTCGGTGCAAAAGAGATCGGAATAGTTTGCCTGCCGATCTATTATTTTGTGTTGATCGAGAAGCCAGTTGAGGAGAAAAAGAAGAAGGCCTTTGACCATAACACTCCGCTGCTTGCTCTCGCTGCAATTGCGGTCGCGTATTTCTTAATCCGCTGGGCGGTGCTAGGAGCGGTTTCGCGGCCGCCTGACGATGCGGTCGCGTTTGGTGATGCCGTTATGAGCATTCCGGCGATGTTTGCATTTTATCTGCAACAGATATTTGCACCGCTTTCGGTTGCGGTAAATTATCCGGTGATGCCAGTCACACAGATCGGTGCGACAAATTTTATTATTCCGCTTGCAGTTTCTGCCGCCGCTGTCGCGGGCATTGTCTATCTTGCAAAAACTTCGCCGAAAACACGGCTCGCATCGGCGATTTTTTTGCTTCCATTGATACCGGCGATGAATGCAACGGCTTTTATCTCAGAGCAGATCGTCCACGACCGCTATCTTTATCTGCCGCTGCTCGGCGCGTTGATGCTGCTCGTGCCTCTTACAACCAAAGTTGTAAATGAACGCTATATTCTGGTCGCCGGCTGGGTAATTGCCGCCGCACTTTCATTTCAAACCTTCAGGTATAACACGGCGTGGGCAAACAATCTGACGCTTTGGACGAGGACCTCGGCAATTGACGATTCGTCGTTTACCTCAATGCAGCTTGGAAATGCCTTGGCGGAATCCGGACGCAATGACGAATCGATCGCAGCATACTCAGCCGCGATCGTAAAAAAACCATCTCTTCGCGGATACCTCGGACGGGCACGGGGTTACAATACGGCTAAACAATACGCAAACGCCGAAAAAGACTTGACGGCTGCGCTCACGATGCCGAAGGAAAGACAGGAGTCATACGCGCTGTATCAAACTTATGAATCGCTGGGCATCGCATACATTGAGCAGCGAAAATATGACGCCGCCGTTAAAACTTTCCGCGACGCTCGTGACGATCTACCTATTTACAAAGCGGCGTTAACCGAAAAAATGGCTGTGGTGCTTTATCAAGCCGGACAAAAGGCTGAAGCTTTGCGCGAACTCGAAGGTGTGCGGGAACAGGCCCAACGTGAATTGCTGCCAGAGTCAAAGAGCGTATTTCTCCGATTAGGGATGCTCTACAATGAGCTGGGCCGAAAAGACGATGCAAGGTCCGCGCTCAACGAATATTTGAGATCAACTGCGGCGATCAATGACAAGGCCACGCTTGCCGGCCGCAGCCAGGCGGTCAAACTGCTCGAAAGCCTAAAATAGTGGAAACAGACAAAACTAAAGAACGCATTTATTCAATAGACTTTTTGCGCGGCGTTGTGATGATGATCATGCTGCTCGACCACACGCGCGATTTTGTTCATACCGGAGGATTTGATCCGACCGATCTTACAAAGACAAACGCCGCACTTTTCCTTACGCGCTGGATCACGCATTACTGCGCACCGGCGTTTGTGTTCCTGTCCGGGGTCAGCATTTTTCTTCAGAAACAAAACGGGAAGAGCAGCGGCGAACTCGCATGGTTTTTATTAACGCGCGGCCTTTGGTTAGTTTTTCTCGAATTCACAATCGTTCGATTCAGTTTCGCTTTCAATTTAGACTACAGTTTCTTTGGCGTAGGCCAAGTGATATGGGCCATCGGTATGTCAATGGTCGTGATGTCGGCTCTCGTGCTTCTGCCGCTCAGGGCAGTCGGCGTAATCGGAGTTGCCATTATCTTGCTGCATAATTTGCTCGACGGCATTCGAGTGCCGGACGAGATTATGCTCGATAGTGCGGCAAGTCTTTCACAAGCACTCTGGATCATTCTTCACCAACCAGGAACAGTCAAGGTCTTTGACGGAGCATCTCAGGTATTTTTTCTGTATCCGCTCCTGCCGTGGATTGGAGTGATGGCCGCAGGATTTGCATTCGGCACTCTCTATTCCTGGAATGCCGAACGGCGGCGAAAATGGCTCTTGGCATTGGCCGTCACGGCAACTGTTTTATTTGTTGTGCTCAGGCTAATCAATATTTATGGCGATCCCGCCCAGTGGGCGGTTCAGGACACGAATGCGTTTACCATTCTCTCGTTTCTGAATACTACAAAATATGGCCCGTCGCTTTTGTTTATTCTTATGACGCTCGGCCCGTCAATGATCGTTCTCGCTGTCGCCGACAGTTTCAACGGGCAGGCTCTCTGGCAGCGAATCGCGATCACGTTTGGGCGAGTTCCATTGTTCTTTTATCTGCAGCAGTTTTTTGTCGCCCACATCATGGGCATACTTCTCGCAGTTCTGGCCGGCAAAGACCTCAGTTGGGTTTTTGCAGATAATCCAACGCCGCCGCCGGATCATGGATTTTCGCTCGCCGTCACTTATGCCGCATGGATCGTCGGGCTTATCATTCTATACCCAGGCTGCGCCTGGTATAGCGAATATAAACGACAGCACAAACATTGGCTGCTAAGTTATCTTTAGGCTACTCCATCTCGCTTTCGTCTATGTCAAAATTTGCATAGACCTTTTGCACGTCGTCGTTGTCGTCTATGGCTTCGTATAGTTTGAGCATTGAGCTGGCGTCGCCGCCTTCGAGGCGGATGTAGTTTTGCGGGATCATCGAAATTTCGGCGGCCTGGGGTTCGATGCCGGCGGCTTTTAGCGCGTCGTTTACGGCGTCGAAACTTTCGGGCGAAGTAAATATCTCAAAAACGTCACCTTCGTCCTGCATGTCGTCGGCGCCGGCCTCGATGGCGATCTCGAAGAGTTCGTCCTCACTCTTTGCGGACTTATCGACAACAAAATAACCCTTCTTGTCGAACATCCAAGCAACAGAACCGGCTTCGCCGAGGTTGCCGCCGTTCTTTGAAAAGATATGGCGAAGTTCCGCGACCGTGCGATTACGGTTGTCGGTCATTGTCTCGACCAGAACCGCGACGCCGCCGATGCCGTAGCCTTCGTATGTGATCTCGTCGTAGTTTGCGCCCTCGAGTTCGCCGCTGCCGCGTTTGACAGCACGGTCTATGGTGTCGTTCGGCATATTTGCCGCCTTGGCTTCCGTAACAGCCTTGCGAAGCCGTGCGTTCGAATCAACGTCGCCGCTGCCGCCGGTGCGGGCCGCGACGGTGATCTCTTTGATCATCTTGGTAAAGATCTTGCCGCGTTTGGCGTCCGTCGCGCCTTTCTTATGCTTGATTGTGTGCCACTTGGAGTGTCCTGACATTTGATAGAAACCCTTATTTTGTTGAACTAAAATCGAATAGATGAATATATCATGCCGCTTTTTAACGTGCAAAATGCCCAATTTGATCCGTCCATCGAATTTCCCTTATATGCGGCTTATCACGCAAAACATTTTGTATGAGATCACATAGATCAGACCGCAGAGGTGAATCTTTCGAACCGAACATCCATTTACGCTCTTTCTCGACCGTAATCAGCCAATCCGCCTGTTCGTCGCCGATAGATTTGTCCATGATCGCGCACCCGACAACAAATTTCTCACCGCCTGCTTCGGCCAAAACGGTCCAGCCCCAGTCGTCTTGAAACGGTTCAGCGAAACTGAATTCACGACCGCCACATGCATCGACCAGCCACTCGGCAAGATCTTTGCCAAAAGGTTTCACATTCTTACTTTCAAAAATATCAGTCGTAAAAGAGATCTGGCTTTTCATTTCATCACTTCCTCAAATCTCGATTGTGACAGGTTTGCGATCTTTATTCTCTTGCTCTTTGAAGTTTCGCCGGCGACGATCTCGACATCGCTCTTTGAAACGTCAAAATGCTTTGCCAGCAATTTGATCAATTCCTCATTAGCCGCGCCGTCAACAGGCGGCGATGCGATCCGCACTTTTAATGCACCGTCATGTTCGCCGACGATCTCACTCCGCGATGACCGCGGCACGACCCGCACATCAAAGGTTACTGCTCCATCTCTGTCGGCGATATTTATCAATTTCTTACAAAAACGTTCAAAACGATCGTCTGCAAGAAACCGATCAGCAGCAATACGATCATCGCCGAGATGTCGAACATTCCGACCGGCGGAATCAAGCGCTGGACAGGCAGCATGATCGGGTTTGTCACTTTCATTACAAACCCAAGAAACGTTTTCTGCGTAAAAACGAACCACGATGCGAGAAAACGGATAAAAATAAACAGCACCAAAATACTAAGCAATCCGTAGAGAACAAATCCAACAACAACCTTTGGTTTTCCCGTCACAAGGCCAGCCGTTAGCCCGTCGATAACAAAAAAAGTATTACCGATGATCTGCAGGAAAAAATACGTCAAAACCAACCCGATAAACATCGTCAGAAGCGGAGCCCATCGAGTGTTGATGTTATACATTGCAAAAAATCTAGCCGCAGGATAGACCCATCTTTCCGTCAGCTTTCGCACCTTAAAACCAAACCTGCCAACCTTGCCAAATGGATTCGGATCGGCATAGTTAAAAATCATCCGCATGATCAGGATGCCGAGAAACACTCCGAAAAGGCTCCAGATAACGAGACTGACTATCGGATAAACTTCACGAGTAAGCATAAGAGTTTTTGCCACAGATACACACAGATAAGCACAGATAATTTACTTTCTCAAAATTAAACTGATCTGTGTTTATCTGTGTTCATCTGTGGTTAATTTTCCTGTCACCAAAGATTGCCGTGCCGACGCGGACGACTGTTGCTCCTTCTTCTATCGCCACTTCAAAATCGTGGCTCATGCCCATTGAAAGTTCGCCGTTCGGTAAAATTTCATCGCGTAACTCGCGGAGTTTTTTGAAAAATGGCCGCGTAGATTCGGCTTTGTCAAAAAACGGCGGCAATATCATTAGGCCATTGAACATTAAACATTTACAGCTTTTCAAATACGCGACTAGTTCCGGCAGATCGCTTTCAGCAATACCGGATTTTGTTTCTTCGCGGGCAAGATCGACCTGCACAAATACCGAAAGTCTTTCGCGGCCGTCTTCGATACAGATACGCTCTAATCGTTCCGCCAGTTCGAGCGAATTGACCGAATGGATAACATCAAAAAGCTGCACGGCTTTTCGTGCCTTGTTCGATTGCAAGTGGCCGATAAGATGCCACTCGGCAGAATCACGGCCAACTTCGGCGATTTTGTCCTCGGCCTCCTGCACTTTATTTTCGCCAAAAACAGTGATGTCTGCCGCTATCGCGGTTCGCAAAGTTTCAGCGGGATGCGTTTTGCTAACAGCGACGAGTTTTATCTCATCGGCGTTACGTCCGGCGCGCACAGCGGCTTGCTCTATTCGCCGCCTAACCTCGGCCAGGTTTATTTGTATCTCAGTCAGCACTCGTCAAATATAACAAAATCCGCAAGCTTTGGCGTTCGTGCCGTCCCAGCTGTCCCAAGCTGTCCCAAACGTGCGTGGGACAGCGTAAATGTTGTCAACAAACGGCTTGGAGTTGTATTCTTGCCCCGTTCCACGATTTTTTGAAAAAAATTGCCGCGATCCATTAAAATTTCGTAACTCTTATAAATATTGCAGTTACACCGTTTCATATCCTTGGGACACGGCAATGTTTGCTGGGACACGGTTGCTAAGTCAAAAGTAAAAAGTCAAAAGGCAAAGTTCAAAACAAAAGCCCAAAGATCAAAGATCAAAGTCCGCTCTTTTGCCGACTGCTTACTGCTTACCGCTTACTGCTTCTGTTTGTCAAATATCTATTCCCGCATCACGCTAGCAAATTCTGACGCAAAATGAAATACCAATTTTCCGGATATGACGTAACTTTCCGAATATGACGTGGTTTTCCGGTCATTATCTTCCATTCTTGAGTTTTCACAGGTGAAGCGCGTATCATCTATGTTCGCCCTCTAATGCGGACGTGGCGGAACTGGTAGACGCGCGGGTCTCAGAAGCCCGTGGCCGCGAGGCCGTGATGGTTCGATTCCATTCGTCCGCACCACCTCTTAAAGGATAAAGGCGAAAGGATAAAGTTCTTTTGCCCTTTCCTTTGCGTTCTTGGCGGCTTTGCGTGAAACTCCTGTTGTGCGTAAAGAATTTGTCGAGGCGATAAAAACACACCAAACTGCTTTTGGCCTTGATCTGTCAAATCCGGCGATCGAGCGGCTTGCGGATTATTACGATCTTGTAAACGAGCACAATCCTCTGCTGCATCTCGTCGGGCCGTGTTCGGCTGAGGAATTTGCCATCCGCCATATTCTCGAATCGCTGACGCTGATGGAATATTTACCGAAAGACGCAAAGTTCGCCGATGTCGGAGCAGGCGCAGGCTTGCCGTCTATTCCGTGTTTGCTCGTCCGTGAAGATCTAAAAGCCATATTGATCGAGTCGAAAGAGAAAAAGACAAAATTCCTCGACCTTGCAGTTGAGATTCTTAATATCTCTGATCGAACAACGGTAGTAAATAAGCAGTTTCAAGAGTTCGATTTGGCTGACTGCCAATCCGTTACCTGCCGTGCGCTAGATAAATTTACTGAGAAACTTTCGGGATTACTGAGATGGAACAAACAGCGGCAACTTTTGCTGTTCGGAGGAGAAAACCTCAAAAAAGCGCTCGAATTTCAAAAGGCCATTTTTGAACACAAACTCATGCCTTTGTCCGAACAGCGTTTTCTGTTCTTAACGAAATCTAAAACATAGCTTTTCACGGCAAATATCGTTAAAATCACCTATATGGGACTGGCAAAACTGCAAGCAAAATTGGACATTGGCGACTACTTTGAAGGCGAGGAAAAAAGTCCGATCCGGCATGAATTTCTATATGGAAAAGTTTACGCAATGTCCGGGACGAGTCAGAATCATAATCGAATAATCCGTAATGTTTCTAATCGTCTTTTTAATCATCTTTCAAACTCGCCGTGCGAAACTTATGTCGAAAATATAAAAGTATCGCCGAGCGAAGAGGTTTATTACTACCCTGACGTTATTGTCACCTGCGAGGGTGAATTCGAGAATAAATATGTATGTGAAAGCCCTACGCTGATAATCGAGGTCACGTCGCCGTCAACTGCTCAAACCGACCGACGCGAAAAGCTGTTTGCATATCAAAAAATGCCCAGCGTTCTCGAAATAGTAATCATTGACCAGGAAAAAATCGCTATTGATCTCCATCGCAAACAGCTGGACGGCCAGTGGGTTTCGTATTCCTTTGACGAATCGGACGCGGAATTCGATCTGGAATCGGTTGATCTGACTTTTCAGCTATCGGATGTTTACGAGCGTGTTTTGTTTAATACTTAGATCGGCACAATGCCTCATTGCGTGACCTGAAGCAAATTGTATAGCAGATATTTTAGTCCCGGGGCGGGTTTGATTAGATAGCCGCCAATTTTTACCTGTGATTCGTCGTCGTTGACGACTCTTTCCAGAGTGCTGCGGTTTACGGCGTAAACTAGTTTTTCGCTAAAATCGTCCCCGTCTTTTTCGGATGTCCGTTTTGCCTTTCCGATGACGATGTCCTTTCCGTTGCCGGTGAGAATCAGGTTGTTACGTTCGAGAAATCGCCATTTTTTTGAAATTGAAATTACGCTGAAAACGAACGTGCCTTTTCTTTTATTATTACTGTCCTGCTTGTAATAGTAAGAAACGTCGATGGCCGTTTTGTATGCAATTGTCTTGTCAAATTCCGTAACGCCAAGAAACGATGTGCCGAGATAGCCTGTTCCGGTTACGGGGTCGTAGCCGTTTGCAAGCGCTCCGACGTTTCCCAATGACGGGTTTGCGCCTGTCGGCATGTTTGTTTTGCGATTTGGCGCAGTTTCGGCGACACGATTTGCTGCCAATGAGTATTGCTCTTTTTGCCAGGAGTTATCCTTTTTTTCTGCGCGACGCTCCCATGCGGGTTTCATTCCCGGGATTGACCAAACGCCGATCTTTTCCTGTTTTGCCGCGGCCTCTGTCGAAGCATAGATAACGTATTCGGACTTTTCCTGACCAGAACCTTCCAGCGGCGAGTGCCATGCGGCGCCGTCGCGCAGCATCTGTTGGCTGATGTCGATGTTTTTTATTGTCAATTGCCCGATCGCCTTGTCTCTCAACAAACTTTTTGGGCGATACTCGACTGACTTGCCGACGACAAGCTGGCGGAGATGTTCCTTGACAGTGTCAGACAGTTGCTGACTCGAATCAGGCACGTCGATGTATTGCAGCTCGACCTTGACCTTGCCGCCGGGAATGGCAACGAGAACGGTTTTTCCGTCTATGACATCAACGACCTCGCCCGGAATAGTCCGTTGAGCAGAAGCAGCAACGATGAAAGTTAGAATTGTAAACGACGTAAAAATGGTCAGGGCAAATATTCTAAACATAAAAGTCTCCTTAGCGGACATCAAGATCGTATTCGCGCAGACGGCGATAAAGCGTCGATGGCGAGATGCCGAGAAGTTCGGCGGTTTTGCCGCGATGCCAACCTGTTTTTTCGAGCGCACCGATTATTTGCTGGCGTTCGGAATCGCGCAGATTTGTCGGCGATGCGTTTTGGAATGTGTTTACGCTGCCGTTTTGCGGCGTTGCGTAGCTGACCGAGACGTTGCGCGTTTCGGTGCGGAAAGCGATCTCGGGCGGCAGTTCGCGCGGCGTTATCAACTCATCTTCACAGAGCAGCATGGCTCGTTCGAGACAGTTGCGAAGCTGGCGGACGTTGCCCGCCCAATCGAACGCAGACAATGCTTCGATGGTCGCGGGCGACATTTCCGGAGCTTGCGCACCGGCGAGTTTGTAAAGCAGATGACGCGCGAGCGGTTCTATATCCTCGCGTCGTTCTCGCAGCGGGGCGATGTTTATCTCAAAGCTGTTTATTCGATACATCAGATCGGCGCGGAAAATGCCGTCGGCAATTGCCCGATCCTTGTCGCGGTTTGTTGCAGCGAGCAGACGCACGTCGATCTCAACTTTTTTCACGCCGCCGACGCGGAAAAATGAACGCGTTTCGAGCGCTCGAAGCAGTTTCGATTGAAGCTGCATCGGCATTTCCATAATTTCGTCGAGAAACAAAGTGCCGCCGTCGGCGATCTCAAAAAGACCCAACTTTCTTGCTTTCGCTCCTGAAAACGCGCCGGCTTCGTGGCCGAAAAGCTCGCTTTCGAGCAGAGTGTCCTGCAATGCCGCGCAGTTTAGATCGATGAACGGTTTTTCGCTTCGGCGGCTCATTTTGTGTATAGCCTGAGCTATCAATTCCTTTCCGACGCCCGATTCGCCGGTGATCATCACGGATGTTTCCGATGGAGCGACGCGCTGAACAAGCCGCAGTGCTTCCTTCATCTGCTTGGATTCGGCAACGATGTCGGGCAGGCTGTGATGCGTCCTTGCTATCTGCGCACGCAGCCGCTGATTATCGACTTTTAGCTGCTGCTTTTCCGCGGCCGCCGTGACCAAAGCAGACAACTCGCCGATCCTGTAAGGTTTGGTGAGATAGTCATACGCGCCGAGCTTCATCGCTTCGATCGCGCTCTCAACTGTTGCTTGTCCGGTCAGCATTATGACCTCAGGTGGGTTTTGGCTTCGTTCACGAGTTCGACGCAGCAGAGCCATGCCGTCCAGCCGAGGCATATTGATGTCGCACAACAGCACATCGTAATCCTGCTCTTCGAGCATAGCCCACGCAG
This sequence comes from Chloracidobacterium sp., assembly GCA_043773225.1. Taxonomy (GTDB): domain Bacteria; phylum Acidobacteriota; class Blastocatellia; order Pyrinomonadales; family Pyrinomonadaceae; genus OLB17. The sequence continues at coordinate 7,377 of JAYVFJ010000087.1, read as the reverse complement.
CTTCGCCATCCTCGGCGCACTCAACATCGTGGCCTTGACGCGACATCTCTTTCTGCACGACAAGCCGCAGATTTTTTTCATCATCTACTACTAATAACTTAGCCATAACTTATTAACCGGCGGGATCGTGAACGATTGGAAGAAATATAGAAAACGTCGTGCCTTTGCCTACGTTGGAACGAACACTCAAGCGGCCGCCGTGTTCGGAAATGATGCCGTAGCAAACCGCGAGGCCGAGGCCGGTGCCTTTGCCAACTTCTTTGGTGGTAAAGAACGGCTCGAAAATCTTGGACATATTCTCTTGCGGAATGCCCGCACCTGTGTCCTCGACATCAATGCAGACACGGTTGCCTTTTGGAAACAAGCGGAATGCAAGTTTGCCGCCGTCGGGCATTGCGTCGATGGCGTTTGTTGCGAGAGCGATCACTGCCTGCTGAATTTGTCCTCCGTTGGCACTTACCTTTGGCAGATTGGGTGCGACATCAACCTCGATCGAAATGCGGTCTCCGCGCTTCTGGTGAGAGATCAGATTTATCGCGGAATGGACAATCTCGCCAATATCCGTCGTGATGCGGTCGCCGGTCCTGATGCGGCTGAAATCGAGCAGGCCGGTTGTGATGCTTTTGCAGCGAAAGGCTTCGCTTTTTATAAGGCCGAGATATTCCGAAAGATCGTCAGCCGAATCGGACATCTCGAACGCGCCTTCGTCGATTCTTTGTTCAAGCGCCTCGGCACAGGCGGCGATCGTCGCAAGCGGGTTGTTGATCTCGTGAACGACGCCGGCAGCCAGGCGGCCAACCGCGGCTAGTTTTTCGGCCCGATTGACGGCGTGAATAGCTTCGACCCGCGCCGTTATATCCTCGCCGACTGTGATCACATGCGTGACTTCTTCCGAGTCGGCATTTTTCATTGGCACTTTGCTTACCATCCAATGCTTTGACGAGCCGTCATCAGCGGCTGTCTGCTGTTCGATACGCTCGATGTTTCCGGTGCGAAAGGCCCGTTCAAATTCCTGACGAAGACGGCCCTGCGGATACTTTTCAAGGACGCTAAACACATCACGTCCGATAGCTACGTCGCGCGGCAGCCCGAGAACACCGATCTCTCGGTGGCGATTCCACGTGACGATACGATAATCGCGGTCAACGACGTAGAGCGAAACCGGCAGCGCGTCGAGAATGGCTTCGGTAAATTTGCGGTGCTCTTCGCGGGCCTCGTTGATCGAACTGTTAAGAGCCGCACCGTAATGAGCCGATAAATTTATGGACATGGCCGCCATTTGTGTAGCGGCGTCGATGAGACGGGACGTGTGCTCGGTCAATTCGTTCTCGTTGCTAAAACCGGCGACGAGAGCTCCCCGTATTTCGCCGTTTATGTGCAGCGGAGATATGTATTCGAATGCATGATCGTCGCCGATAAGGAATTCATCTTTGGAAGTTTCGGAATACGCGATCTGCGGCGGCATAAAGTTCAGCCATTTATCAAATCTCGCCCGGTCGAGAAATTCCGAAGTGATTTCGCCGTTCGCATTAAATGCGCAGCTTATGAGCCCGATGTTCTCGAGCTCGGCGACAAACATGCAGACCTCGGCTTCGACCGCGTTTTGAATGGCCTCGGCCACGCGTTCGGCAACTTTTTTTGGATGCACGGTAAAGAGCAGGCTCCGCCCCAGCTCGGAAACGAACTTAAGGTCATTTGAGTTTTCTGCCGCTTGTCCTATCGTAGAGATAGGCCGTGCGTCCTTTTTCGACGGCGTAGATGTGAGCATTTTATTGACGCAGCCGGAGGTGAATCGGTGCTTTGAAGTCTCTTGGAAAAGGAGATTTGCGAAACGAGGTGTTTGGAGACCTCCTTATCAATTAAAAACGATTTTAAACATATTGTCAACAGATTTAACACGTTGCGATCACTGTTGACAGGCAGATTTTTTGGGATAAAAATGGATTTGAGGCAAAAGTTTGGAAGTAGTTAGCATCAATTTAAGAATGATCGTAAGGACTACGCTGGTAACCGCTCTTTTTTTTGCGCTTTCTGTGAGCTTATTTGCCCAAGAGATCGTGGATAAAACGGTCGCGGTGGTCAGTGACAGGGCAAGATCTGAACTGATAACTTATTCCGATCTGTTGTGGCAATTGGCTTTGCAGCCGGGCGCGCCGCTTGCGCCGCCTGCATCCGAAGACCTGAATCAGGCTCTGCAACTCCTTATAAATCAACGCCTTTTCGCCCTCGAAGCAAAACGGCTGCCCCGCGTGGAACCAACCGAGGCTGAGATCAATCAAAAGATCAATGATATTCTCTCGTATTTTCCTTCGCCGGCGGTTTTCGAGGCTCGTTTGAAGACCGTCGGGTTCGATTCCGTCCGCGACCCGGCTTTTCAGCGCATAATCGCAGAGCGCGTCGCCATTGATAAATACGTCGATTTTCGATTCGGCTCTTTTATCGTCATAACTGGCGACGAGGAAGCCAAATATTACAATGACGTTTTTGTGCCCAATTTTCGCCGCAACTCGCCCGGCCGTCTCATGCCGACACTCGACGAAGCCCGCGCAGAGATCAACCAAACCCTGATCCAGCAAAAAACGGCTGCCGGGATCGAGAGATTTCTGGATGAGGCAAAACGCCGGACAGAGATCGAGGTCCTAATAGAAGTTTGAAGGATATTAGCTCGCTATACGGATCGCACGATCTGCCCACTCCGCCAATCCTATCGTGACCGGGTGCAGACTATTATATAATTTTGCCGAACCGATCAAATTTATTTGTAGCCAGCGGGCTACAGTTTTGGTATGATAGAAATTCGACAGACCGAGGCCTTTTCGGAATGGCTTCTGGAACTTCGCGATCTACGAGTACGTGCCCGCATTCAGGCCAGGATCGACCGTCTCGAGTCTGGTAACGCCGGAAATGTGAGGCCTGTCGGAGAAGGTATTTCGGAAATGCGCATTGATCACGGGCCCGGTTATCGCGTGTACTTTATTCAGCGCGGCTTGGAACTGATCATTCTGTTGGCCGGCGGTGACAAAAGCTCGCAGGCAAGAGACATTAGAAAGGCAAAGACTCTGGCACAAAATCTTTGAAAGATATATGGCAAAAACAAAAACAACCCGTTACGATGTCGCCGAATATTTAAGAACGCCGGAAGAAATGGCCGCGTACCTCGCGGCGTGTTTCGAAGAGGCAGACGGCGACGCTGCGTTCGTTGCAAAGGCCCTCGGCAACATCGCGCGGGCAAAGGGCATGACCGAGGTTGCCCGCGACGCCGGCCTGTCGCGCGAGAGCCTCTACAAGGCGCTCTCAGGCGAACGGACGCCGGGGTTTGACACGATCCTCAAGGTGATCAACGCTTTGGGCCTGAAACTTCATACGGTGCCCAGATAAGTACGTCGTGATCTCCTACGTCCGCGAGAGCTGAAACTGAGGGGCGAATATTCAGGCAACTCATTGTTGAACAGGCACAGGTATTTGCAATCTAGCCTGCACTTCTTGGTAGATAGGAATTTCAACACCGTCACCGACTTCGAGCGTTACCGCTAGTCCGTAACGAATTGGAGTAGCTAGTGGACCGGCATCCGCGACACAACTAACAAGAACATTAATTGTTTCGCCATCTTGAAAATCGACAGCTTGAGAACCTTCCAAAACTTCGTGCTGCACCGTGCCACGTTTTACCGCTGCATGATCGCCGCACATTCTACTAGGAGCGAGCTTATTCTTCGGATCGAACCATAACTGGGCAACTCTGTATTTCTGATTTGTTGAACTTATTGGCGTCAACCACCCAAGCGTTATTGTTAGCCTTCGTTTCTCGGTGGTTGCAGAGAGGCTAGGCGGTAGAGGAAAGACAAATTCATTGCCTCCATTCTCACGTAATTCTCCCACCCCCAAAACCGTAACGCGTTGTTCAGTACATTCAAGCACCTTGGCGACGTTCGCTTTTCCATACCCATAAAAGCGAGCTACGTAATCGTTAAACAAAGTGCTATTTGCTGGATTTCTTAATACAGATCTGTATAGGGAATCAATTCCAGACCAGTCAGCTCCGTGGACTAAAAGGGCCTTAAGTAAAACTACGTCATATTCGATAGGAATGTCGCCTCCGTATTCATTTCGTAGTTGTTCAATTAGTTCTAATATCTGACTCGACCATCGTGTAGCAAGAGCCGCCGAATTACTTGTTCCCCGCATATGGAAGGTGCGGTCTAATTGATTTGCTGGTCCCGGAGATGCAACAAGCTGTCCGGGAGCGCTAGTTGAATCTGAAAGAAGGAGGGTCGCGTTCGGATGCGTATTGCCGTGGCGTTCACTTAGAAATTGTCTACCTCCAGGAAGTAATATGTCCGGTTTAATACTTCTACGATATCCTGGCCCATGAGCACTAATAACACTTGGCCGACCACCGGCAGTAAATGGGTTAATAAGGTTCTGAATTACTTTGGGCACGGAGATATCATAGTGTTCAGCCCCAAGCGTAAGTCCATTAAGGGTTTCTGCTGGCGACAAAAGGCGCCGATGTCTTGTATTCGCTGCGATTGCCCTAATGACCGCCTCCTCAATTTGTTGAGCAGAAAGGGCCGCAAAGCCTTGCCGGGGCAGGTCGAGCTCGATATTGTCCGCATGGTTGCCAGCGCTTACGATAAAGAGCACTTTGTATTTCCAAGAAAGCCAGTCAAGCAGCCGAGCCCAGGGACTCATGCCGCGATCAAAGGGATGCGAAGGGTCACAAACAGAGAGATTAATAACCCGAATTCCCGAGCCAGCCGGCGCTTCGTCTCCATCACCTTCAAAAATTCTTCGCACGGCTCGATAGATGAGATCGACGGGTAATATATTTTCAGGAATCGCTTCGCGTGTTCGACCTCCAAAACCCGAAACCGCCTTCAGAATGGGCCTCACATAGATTGGTTTTTTTAACGGGGGATTTGCTTCTAATAGATCTCCGTGACATATCAGGGATGCCATTGCTGTTCCGTGTCCTCGATCACGAGCTTGGTAACCATCTTCAAATCCGTCTGGATCGTCGACAATTATACGGCCGTTAAGTAATCTGTGGCCTGTCAATGGAAGTCCGTCAAATAAAGCAACCTCGGGATCGCCTTCGGGAAGGTCGCCAATTTGATCGTCTCCCAAGGGAACCGTCGTATCCAAATCCTGAGCGCTTCGAAATGCGCATTGGCCGATTGGCCGCAATTGCATTACATCTTCGCAACGTATCAAACTAACGTCTCGAAGCTCTAATATGCTGGCAACATGTTCGATGGGAATTCTCCCCAGAATAGCATGGTAAGCAATGTCTGGAATCATGCACTCATCTTCGATAGTCCCATCGAGTTCTCGGATAATGTTCGATACATATCGATTTGCTAGGTCCCTTTGCTCAGCGCTTTGTCGAAACCAAAGCTCTGCTTCAAACGGAACGGTGGCTTGGCCGATCTCTTGACGCATCTGCCAATCATCATATATGCCTGTATCGCGAATGCGGTCTTCTGCATCCCATGGTCGAATAGCCTTCAAATGCACGAAAGCGTTTCTAATAGGCGCAAGGCCATGTGGAAATTTCGCATCGGGATCGCCCTGCCAAAGTTCAAATAGCCTCCTAAGCTGGGCCAAGGCCCGCTGGTCGCTCATTACAAGAAATAGTCTACCCTTTAACAATTTCTCAGGATCATTCTCGTCGGCAAATCCATCCGCTGGTTCCATATCCTCAAGCTCAAATTCGCCAATCCATTCCAGGCCAACTTTTTGCGCCGCTTTAACGAAATTATCTATAGGGCCAATGGTTTCTAGGACGAGTACTTGCTCAGGTTGAATTCCGAATGGATTGTCTTGCAGAGTCAGCCTCTTATTTTCAAGAGCCTGCTGGAGTCGCTCAAATTGCGGGATTAGTCGGCGGCCTTGACTTTCTGCTGAAGGCTTCTTAAGCTTTCCGCCGCCGCCATGTCGGGCGGCTTTTTTAGCTAGAGTTGGCGCGGGGAAAATTAGGAGAGGGTGTTCGGGCATACTGTTTTACGCTCGCCTTAAAGGCTTATGAGAGGTGGCCGGTGAAAAACGCTTTTTCCAATGGGTTAGACAATCCTTTACTATACTTTTTACGTTCGATTCAGGTTCGTTCAGGATTATGCGCCTAAGCACATCCGACCCGAACTCCTCAACTTCAGCAAAGCTAAGACCGGCTAAACGTTGAGCCAATGTTCGCGGAGATATTCCAAATCGATGCCCGGTCCTAATTTCAAACCGCCGAAACCATTCCTCCATTTGAACGAGCGTCGGCATTGGTAGATTCAGCCGCAGTTGGAAGCGGCGCCATACGGCTCGGTCAAGCAGTTCTGGATGATTACTTGCCGTAACAACCACAACATAACTAGGGAGCGCATCAATTTGCATTAACAAAGAACTAACTACGCGTTTAATTTCCCCCGTTTCGTGAGTATCTCCTCGTTCTTTTCCGACAGCATCAAACTCATCAAAAAATAAGACGCATTGACGAGATTTCGCAAGGTCGAAAACCTGACTGATACGTTGAGCCGTTTCGCCCAGATAACTTCCGATTACAGCTTCGTATCGGACGACTAAAAAGGGAGCGTTCAATTCATTCGCAATGGCCTCGGCCAAGGTTGTTTTTCCGTTGCCCGGAGGCCCCGCAAGCAAGATGCGGTTCCGTGGTTCAAGATTGAATGATCGAAGCAGGTCTGCCCGGTGCTGTTCTTCGACCAATTCACTTATGGACAGTTGGGCCTCGCTTGGAAGAATCAACTCATCTAGTCGTCTATTAGGAACAATTTCTACCACAAGTGGTCCGGACGAAGGTCGGCTCGTTGGGGACGGGAGTGGGCGGGAACCTCCATTCGTATTTTGAAGTTGGGCAACTAGTCTATCGGCCAGAATCCCGTGATTCTTTGCTCTCTCATCAGCGGCGAGAGCTTCTACAGTTTTCTGAATCTGTGCTTGATCGCTGCGAGTAGCGGCCTTTATAAGATTTAAAATAAGGTCTGCGCGTGCCATCCTATTTCCTATTAAACAAACCTACGATTGGAACCCTTTTGTAGAACAAGAACGATTATATACGATGTCTAAAAGAACCATAATACATTATGTTATCTTATTTCTCAGGTTCTTTTCATTACTGGTTCGAGCTGACTCCTGACTACTATTTTGCTTGACACCAACCGCGCTGAGAATATTTACAAGCTAACTGAAACTGATAACTGATAACTGTTAACTGAAAGTGGAAAGCAGAGAATCTGTCTTGACCTATTGAACCCTGGGATTTATTATCATAAATTCGTGTGCCGGGGTGGCGAAATTGGTATACGCACTAGACTCAAAATCTAGCGGGCTTAACGCCCATGTCGGTTCGACTCCGACCCTCGGTACCATCTT
>JAYVFJ010000086.1:0-3183 GCA_043773225.1 Chloracidobacterium sp. | reverse complement strand
GCGCAAACCAACGATTTAATAGTCTTTGACCTCTGTTTGGATACGACCCATGATATCCGCTTCAATTTATTTGGCGGCGTTAAGGATGTTTTTTGAGAGTTGTCCATCGAAAAAAGCAGTCTCACGCGGAGTCGCAAAGAACGCAAAGGAAGAAAGGAAGATCAAAAACCTATTGGGTAATCTGGGATCAAGAAACAGGCTCCAATTTGTATGTGGCTCCACAACGAACGGGCCTGATTTTTATTGGTTTGACACTATCCGCGACGAAAAATACACTTGCTAAGTGAATCCTGTTCCTCCTGAAATCCCGACCGAAATTCAAACGCCAATCTTGGGATCGTCCGAGCGCCAAAGCTCAGGGTGGGATATACGCAACGCATCGAGCAATTACGTTGCTCTGGTTGTCCTGCAGATCGCCAGCGCCGCCCTTTCATTTGGCGCGGTTTGGCTAATAACGCGGCCCTGGCACCTGGGGCCCGAAGGTTATGGGGCGATCGTCGCTATCATCGCCGCGTCGCAGGTCGCGCAAATTCTCGTAAATTGGACGAGCACAGCGGTTGTTCGTTTTGGGGTCGATGAATTTGTCGAGACAGCGGTAATATCACGGACGTTCTGGAGCCGATTAATTATCCTGTTTGGCAACATGATCGTCGCGCTGGCTCTCTCGTGGGTATGGTTTACGCCGCTGGCCGCTTGGCTAAAGCTCACCCCTGATGCCTTTTGGCTTGTCGTAGCTCATTTTATTTTCACCGCCTTTTGGCTCCACATCCAACTGAGTCTGCAAGGTGCTAAGATGCTGCAAACACAAGGGTTTTTGCAAATGGTCGAGCGGCTATTGATCTTTGCGGGGATCATACTCCTGATATCGATAAATGGTCTCGAATTCAAGTATGTCGTGTTGTGTTACATAACCGCTCCGGCAGTAATGATTGCGGTTGGGGTCTATAAGCTGCGCGCCTTCATCTTTTCGAGATTTTCGTTAGAAATCGGTTTTTTTTATAAGATCCTCATATATTCGCTCCCACTGCTGCCGTTTTCGCTGGTTGGATACTTTTCCGGCAGCTATATCGACGCGGCGTTCGTTTCGAATTTCCTTTCGACTCGTGATTTGGGCATATATTCTTTGGCGACGCAGGTTAACGGAATGGCAATGCAGATTCCGGCGCTTGCCAACGCCATCCTTTTACCGCTGTTTATTACGCTGCAAAGCGAAGCGAAAGATCAGAGCAAGACAAATTACTTTCGCAATATCGTGCCCGGTCTGACTTTGTTATGGGGAGCGGGATGCGCCGGCCTTTCGTTCATCGCTTATTTTTTAGTGCCCGCCGTATTTGGGGCCGATTTCGGCGGAGCGGTGCTGCCGATCTGGATATTGTTGACGGCCTCGGTCGTAGCATTTCCTCTGGCTGTCGGATATTCGGCGCTTTCAAATGCAGCCTCCTTAACCTATGTGCCGATGATCGCGGCTTTTCTTTCGGCGGCCGTCAACATCGGCGGAAATTTTATCCTGATACCAAAATACGGAATGGCCGGATGCGCCCTTGCTACGCTATTTGCGTATTTTATCAGTGTCGCCACCTTTGCGATTTTATTAAATAAAAATGCTGAAATGCCGGTTTCATGGACGTTTATGGCGATCGTTCCCAGCATCGGAGGCGTGTTATCCTATGCTCTTTACCAACGGGCCTGGCTGGCGTTATCGATATGTCTGATATTAAGCTTAGCGATTGGAATTTTTTATAGGCATTCATTAAATGAGATGGTCAAATTTATTTTGAATTTTGGGAGACTAAAGCGTGAGCATGGTTAAGACAATTGCATATACAGCGCTGGACACGATTACCGGCCGCCGGGGCGTCAAACGCACGGTCGACGGCAGAACGATCAAATTTCCGGCTAAATGGAGCAGATATTACGCTAAGGTTTACGACCCGGAAACGTTTCTGTTTTTGGAGACCCATGTAAAAAAGGGGGACACGGTACTTGATATCGGGGCTCATATCGGGCTTTTCAGCGTTGCTCTGTCCAATCTCGTAGGTCATGGTGGCCGCGTTTTTAGTTTTGAGCCGACACCTCTGACAAGAAATGTTTTGAGCGAGGTGATAGTGATAAACGGCTGCGAGGGCATTGTGGAGGTGCGTGGCGAAGCGGTTTCGCGTTCGAGCGGAACGGCAATTTTTTATGATACCGGAGTTGATGTTTCCAACGCGAACAGTCTGGTTAAGACTGATGTAGGAACAAGTGAGTTAACGGTGAAAATGATCAGCGTTGATGATTTTGTTAAGGAACGCGGCCTAAAAATTGCTTGTCTAAAAATAGATGTGGAGGGGGCCGAGCTTGATCTACTAAGGGGCGCCCGTGAGACCTTTGTTACACAACGACCGGTCGCCCGGCTCGGTTTGCACCCACCGTTTATTGCTGAAAACAGGCAGTCGCTGGATGACATTTGGCGGGTTTTGTCCGACTACAAACTAAATGTCGTTTTTGACGGACAACCGGTTGAAAAAGATTGGTTTTGCTCGCAGGCTGAGCTCTTTGACGTTAATTTGTTACCTTTTTAGTTATGCACGTCTGTCATTTTTGCGACTCGTCGTTGGAAGGCGATTATTTTCGCAATATCGCCGCCGGCCTAACGCGAAAGGGCGTGCGTGTATCGCTCGTTGAGCTCGGCCAGGGCACATCGCCGACATGGCTTTCAGACATTCCCGGCGTTACTTATTTTTGTCTGGGCGCGGCCGGCAAACTTCAATATCCGGTTGCGGTGCGGCGGCTCGTTCGGTTTTTAAAAGATGAGAATGTGGATATCCTGCATACGCATCTCTTCTATTCGGGTCTGATCGGTGTTTTGACAAAGTGGCTGCGGAGCAAAACGATCGTCGCGTTGATGCGTCATCATACCAGCGTTGTTCGGATGCTCGGTTCGCGGTTTCACGTGGCCGCCGACAAATGGATGGCCAAAAAGGCCGATCATGTGTTGACCGTTTCGCATGCCGCCCAAGCTTATATGATCGACATCGATCATATAAAACGTGATGATATCCAAGTCGTCCATCTCGGATTTGATTTTCAAAAACTGTCTCCAAATACCGAAGACAGGATGCGGGTCAGGACTGAATTCGGCTTTGCGGAGAATGATTTCGTCATCGGCTACGTCGCAAATTTTGCCCGTGGCAAGGGACATGT
>JAYVFJ010000085.1:0-4425 GCA_043773225.1 Chloracidobacterium sp. | reverse complement strand
GGCGAGATCGGTCAGATCGTCCTGCGTTAGTTTTTCGCCAAGCAGATGCGTATGAACACACCGCAGACCGCGAAATCTGTCTTCAGACACGCGGGCGCGCCCAAAATCCGGCAGCTCGATCTGCTTCGCCGTGCCGACCATGACGTATTCGATCTGTCCCTTGCGATTGATAAGCACACCGATCTGGCGATTCGTCTCGAGCGAGATCTCGCTCATCTGACGGGCAAGCTCGGGTGAGACAATCGCGTCAGCCGGAACACGGCGTGTCGATAGCCGCTCGATACGCTTTAGTTGGTTTTGCTTAAGGCCGCGGGTAAATCCGTGAACGGTGTTGATAGAGATCTATTCCTCCGAATGCATCTCTGATAATAGCAAATTCCCCAGTGTGAGGGTCATATCGATTTACCCCACGTTGCCGTATTTTAGTCCGTTGAATATAAGGGGACCGGTTCTTTTGTATTGTTGTGTTCGCCGAACCTCAAAGATTAAATAGCTTTCGCAACCGATTGTCAATTTCCGTCTGTTGTGATCCAGTTAACTCACCGAGTTCACGCTGGGTGATTGATCCGACTTGTCAATCACAAAATCGGTTGCCGATGCAGCTGTAGAAATTCGACTCGTGATAAATGCCAGAACAACATGACTATGCGGTTTGATCTCATCGGTCAAACAAACAGCCGAACGCACCTTTTTGCCGTTAAATCGTCGAACGGGAACGGCACGAGAACAATTTTATATGGGCACCTCTAAGAATAGAAGATTTAAACACAAAGTTCACAAAGGGAAGACACCGAGAACACTAGAAATCATTTGATATCGAAACTTTGTGGTCTTTGTGTCTTCCCTTTGTGAACTTTGTGTTGAGGGTTTTGCTTTTTTTGGAAGTCCCCATATTTCATCGCTCGAGTGGTTTCCCGTCTGTCAAAGAATAAATATCTTCGTCCGAGTCGTTTAGAAAATCGAAGGCTCCGTTTTTTGAAGCCGATTGCAGCCATTCGCTTTCGCTTAAATCTTCGGCTTCGGGAAACAAAACAATGACTCGCACGGATGTCGGAGAATCTACCGAAAAGGTTTCATCAATGACGATTCTTCCGCTTTGCTCAATTGTTCCGGTTGTTTCAATCGCTGTCAGCATAATTTATAACCTCTCGAACTCATTCTATGCAATTTTCAGAGAAAAGAGCGAGTTCGGAATAAATCATTGTCCGTTTTTAGTAGGCTGTACGAGGAACCGACGAAACATCGAACGCTTGAGATGACGTGGGGCAAAACCGCCGCCAGGCAAGTTTAGGGTAAAAAGACAACGCGATAAGAAAGTCGCTGTTTCGCCCTCACGTCCATTAAATTGTTAGCCAGCTCGTGATTTACGGATAGTTGTTTGGGTTTTCAGTCGTTAGTCCCTCGGCTTGTGCCCCGTTGTTTAGTTCTGTATCTGCGGAAACTAAAATCAATGGCACTAATCCACGTCCAAGCCTTTCGCTGTTTGCTCTCAAAGCCGCAGATAATTGAACTGCATCATAACCTCGCAAACCGTAAGTTTCTGCCAAGCGCAATGCCTCGATGATTACATCTTCATTAATCGCAATATGAGTAAAACGTCGCGGGAAATCTCGCCGCAAACGGCGTAATGCTTTTGTTGCTTGGTCGGCGGAAATTGTCTTGCCTCGTTGGCGCCGAATCAGAGCTGCGCAAACCTCGACTTCCGTTATTCTTGCCGCGTAAAAACGATTTCTTCCCGCAGGGCGCAATAAACTCAAAACAAATTTACTACCGCGTTCGGGCGCAAAGCGTTTGACAAAGGCACTGCTTTCAAAAAAATAGGCTGGCATTAGCGGCGTTCACGGATAATTGTTTCGGAGAGCGGTTCGCCTTCGACTTCAATCATTTCAAAGGCATCAAATTCTTCGTCGGTTTCGTCCCGCGTAGCGATATGGCTGACAACGCCCTTAGCCAGAAGATAACGCTCAAACTCATCCTCATGGCGTTCCATTTCCTCGTCAATTTCGCTACGCTGTTCCTTTTCACGCAGGTAGTTGGTCAACTGATTGGCAACTCGCCGCGCATCGCTCAAAGGCAACTTCTGAATCTCGCTCAAAACTTCGTTCGGTGTCATATCTCGTTTGACCTCACAGACCACATTTTACAACGAAGCGATGCGGCGGCAAGCACTCGCCAGCCGGACTTTTTGGGCGAGCGGCGGCTTGAAGATAGATGTTGAAGTCATAAACAGCATCACAAACACGCTTGGACTCTCACGCTTTTTGACGTTCCTTTTTCGCTTTGAAAACTTCCTTCCGCGCCTCAGTAAATAAACCGTCCAATTCTTCATCCGTAATGCCGCTTTCCTCAACCTGTCGGCGAAACGGTGCTGCCGCCCTCACGTCAATTGTATTGTTCGATGGCGCGTTTCAATTAGTCTATTCTTGATGCGCTTGGGCATAGATTTTTAACGCAACATTAACACGCTTCTGAAAGTCTGCTCCTTGTCCTTCGAACCATTTCAGAACTTCAGAATCAACGCTTAAAGTAACTGCCCTGTTTTTTTCAGGCATCCGCCATTCGGCTCTGGCGAAAAATTCATCAGCGGCGGACTGTCGGAAGTGTCTATTTCTTCGTCCGTCATTTGGTCAATTCTCGCCCAATCAGTTCTCGATTGCGTCTTCAAACTTTTTACGCTCATGTCCAAGCTGAACAGAAGGAAGTTACTTGAGAAGCATGCTATCGCGCCGTCAGCTGCAAGGCCTTGTTAGGCCGGGGACTAGGTAGCGAATCCGGCAACCAAAAACCATCCGCTGCATATCAAGATACCGATTAACACCAGCACCATCTTCCCTTGCCAACCGAAGGCGTTCGGCAAGTATGTGCCACGCATCTTCTCACCGAACATGACGATGTCCACGACCATCACAATGGTAAACAATATCATCCCGAAAGAGAGCTGACGGAGGGTAAGGTTTCCCAAGCCAGTGGCCGTCTTCTCATCAGAGAACGCCTTTGCGACAGCAAACGCCCCGCCGTTTACCGCAAACAGAAGGCTATACCGCCTGTGCTTCCCGTCCTCGTATGCTTTGAAGCTCTCTGGGACTTTTTTCTCCTCAGACATACCTTCCTCCTCATCCATCATTAGGCCTAACGCTTGAGATGACGTGGGGCGAAACCGCCACCACGCAAGTTAGGGGAAACAAAGCAACGTGATAAGAAAGTCGCTGTTTCGCCCTCACGTCCATTTGATTGGTTCGTGCGCCTTATTTAGAGCCTTGCAGTTTTTCGGCTAACCACAGATTGACCAGAGTTTCCGGAACAACGCCGCGAACCCGCGCTTCGACTTCGAGTTCCTTGTAGATATTCGGCTCAAGCGTAATCCGCTTTCTTTGCCTGGCTCTCACGTCAAAAGCAGCTTCATGGGTTTCGTCCCAGTAATCGTCAAGGCTATGCGTGTCCCAAAACTCGCCGATTTCTTCTAATGTTTGAGCCTTTGAAATGTTCGTCCGTGGTGTTGCTTTATTTTCGCTCATATCGGTTGCGTTCTTTTTTATCCATATACCGCGCACTCAAGATCAAAGCCATGTTCGCGTGTTTATGAATAAAAAATATGATTAGGGTAACGACCCGCGTCAGTTTGTCCTCGTGCCGAATAAACATCTTCGCCTTTTTGATGTCCCGATTCAACAAAACGATACCGCGGACGATTAAAAAAGACTTCTTCAGCCTCATCCTGCGAAACCTGATGCCTGACCTCTATCTTATCAAGAAAACTCGGAAGCTGCACAGGTCGGTAAGCTCCCAAAACATGTCGGTAACGGCGCTGCGCATCCCGGTAAATGCCCTAACGCACGTCGGTAATGGCTCGGCCGATAAAAGTGAAGGCAATTTGACACAAGCGCCACGGCGGAGCACGAGAACAGATCGAGAGCAGAACGCCTTTACCACCGCCTTCTTCGAAACTCTTTTGCACAAGCCCGCGCGTGAGCAAGGGCGAAACTCGCAACTTGAGTGTCTCGCCCTTGCTTACACGCGGGCTTGTGCATTCGCTCTCCGAGTTTCACCATGGTATCTGCCCATCGCAGGCGGGCTGAGATGCTTTGTGGTAGAATTCTACTCGATATGACTACAACAACTGCAGAAATAGCCGATATGTGGCTCGCGGAGGTCGAACGGCGAAGGGAGAATGTTCGAACAGGCAAATCGAAGATGATACCGGGCGAGGAAGTGTTCGCAAAGGTTGAAAAACGGTTTGGCCGATGAGTTTACGCCCCCACTTTCTATGACCAAACCTACACCCAACGCGAGTTACAGCCTTACTCTTCGCGTCCGAATCCATAACCAGCCGGGAAAACTCGGTGAGATAACGACGGCCATCGGGATGGCGGGCGGCGATATCGAGGGGATCGATATTGTCAGCGTCGGCAAGGACTTTTTGATCCG
>JAYVFJ010000084.1:0-16941 GCA_043773225.1 Chloracidobacterium sp. | reverse complement strand
GGGATTATCCGCGCAAGGGGTTGTCGGAACAACTACTTTTGACATCAACGAATCAACCAACAACTTTGCAATGGTTTGGGGCGGCGGCATTGACATGCGGGTGAACGATCGCGTAAGCATACGAGTGATCCAAGCCGACTATAATCCTATCTTCTTCCGTG
Source organism: Chloracidobacterium sp. (assembly GCA_043773225.1). Taxonomy (GTDB): domain Bacteria; phylum Acidobacteriota; class Blastocatellia; order Pyrinomonadales; family Pyrinomonadaceae; genus OLB17. The sequence continues at coordinate 16,780 of JAYVFJ010000084.1, read as the reverse complement.
ATCAGGATTATGGAACCTTCAGCATTCAAGGAAGAACGCAAAGCAACTTCCGCATTGGTGCCGGAATTGTTTTTCACTAATTATCGCAGCTAACTTCCTAAAAATGGGCCGGCTTGACCGGCCTTTTTTTCGCGTCCTTTCGCGTGTTTCGCGGTTGAAACAGATCGGAAAACCACGTCATATTCGGAAAACCACGTCATATTCGGAAAGATACGTCATATTCGGAAAGTTACGTCATATCCGGAAAGTTGGTGTATCGCAAAATTAATTTCGATGCTATGTTGAGTCCATGAACCAAAATAGTATTTGCCAAACGTTCGCCGATAACAGCCCGCAATTTTCTATCCGTCAATTCGTTTTCCTGTCGCTGAACCGTCAATTTGTTTTCCTTTCGCTGCACCGTCAATTTGTTTTCATGTCGCTGATCCGTCAATTCGTTTTCCTTTCGCTAAACCGTCAATTCGTTTTCCTGTCGCTGACGGCGACGCATAATATAGCCCGGGGTGCAGCGAGGCTTTGCGAACGAAACCCCAAGGTTGCAGATTGCCCGCGAAAAACGCGAGACAAACGAAAAAAAGATTTTCTTCTTTCGTGTATTTCGCGTGTTTCGCGGGCAATCTTCTACCTGGGTATCGCTCGCCGAGCCTCGCTGCACCCTACGCTATATTATTTGTCACCTTCGGCGACAAGAAATAATTAAAGGATCGAATCCATTTAGATATTTGAAAATTTATTCCGGGACGCGCCTCGGTCAGAACCGCGAGCGGTAGCGACTGGGTTCTTGCTCTATGTGTCCTATGTTCCTATGTGGTAAAAAATTCCTGGGACGCGCTGTGTCACAGTGTGACACACACCTTTTTCACATTTTCCCTTTTTCACTTTTTCACTTTTCATCTCTGGGACGCGCATTGTGTCACAGTGTGACACAGCCTGTAATTCTTCTTCGTGTCCTTCGTGCCTTTGTGGTGAAAAAAATCTCTTGGACGCGCCCTGTGTCACAGTGTGACACACACCTTTTTCACATTTTCACTTTTTCCCTTTTCCCCTTTCCTGTTTCTGGGACGCGCTTGTGTCACAGTGTGACACACAACTTTTTCACATTTTCACTTTTTCCCTTTTCCACTTTCCGATCTCAGGGACGCGCCTCGATTGTGGATTTGAAACATTGTTACCGCAATTGTAGTATTAGTTCATTCGTTATCAATTCAACTATTTCGGAGAATTATCAATGGTAAAACGCAGAGCTTTAGCAGCATTATTGCTGTCCGTCTTCTTAATTCCAACAGTTACGTTCGGCCAGTCATCAGTTTACTCGGCACCAAAAGAGGACATAGACAAGATCAAGGACGAGGGGCTCAGCCGCTCGCAGGTCATGCAGACCTTGAGCTATATGACCGACGTCATCGGCCCTCGGTTGACTGCAAGCACCGGTGCAAAACGCGCCAACGAATGGACCCGCGACACGCTTGCCAAATGGGGCGTGCAGAACGCGCACCTCGAATCCTGGGGGCCGTTCGGTCGCGGTTGGACGTTGAAAAAGTTTTACGCAATGGTTGACGGACCGACGGCTTTTCCGATGATAGCTTACCCAAAGGCTTGGTCGCCCGGAACGGACACATTGATGTCCATGCCGACGCCGGCAAAGAAAGGCAAAACGACAATGCCCGCCAACCCGAGCACGGCTTATACGGGCGAGGTCGTGCGTTTTACGGCGACAAAGGAGGAAGATCTCGAACAGTATAAAGGCAAACTGAAGGGCAAGATCGTTCTGGTTGGCGCCTTGCGCGAACTAAAAGCGCATTTCGATGCGCAGGCAAAACGCTCGACGGATAAGGATCTGCTCGAACTAGCCGACGCTCCCGATCCGGCCAGCATTGTTAGGCGGCCACAGCCAAACGGAACGCCAAATCCCGAATTTGCAAGATTCATGCAGCAACAGCAATTCAGCGGCAAGCGTTTGAAGTTTTTGGCCGATGAAGGCGCAGCGATCCTGATTGACGCCGGACGAGGCGACGGCGGAACGATCTTTGTGCAACAGGCCTCGGCAGTTCAGCCGGGCCCGCCCGCACCGGGTGTGACGCCGATTCGGCTATATGACAAAGACGCTAAAATTCCGATTCAGATCAGTGCGGCGGCAGAGCATTTTAACCGCGTCGCCCGCATAGTTGACGCCGGTGAAAAGGTGACGATGACCGTTGATCTCGCAGTCCAATATGACGACGCTGACCTGAACGGCTACAACACGGTCGCCGAGATTCCCGGCAGCGACAAAGCCGACGAGGTCGTTATGCTAGGCGGTCATCTCGATTCGTGGCAAGGCGGAACCGGCGCGACCGACAACGGCGCGGGCTGTGCCGTAATGATGGAAGCGATGCGCATACTCCAAACTCTTGGTTTAAAACCGCGCCGCACGATCCGCATCGCTCTCTGGACAGGCGAAGAGCAGGGTTTGCTGGGATCACGCGCTTATGTAAAACAGCATTTCGGTGAGATGAAAGGCGCGCGAAATATGTTTGGCCCGCCTGATCCAAATGCCCCGAAACCGGAGCTTATTAAAGGCGCCGATTACGATAAGCTGTCTGCGTATTTCAACATAGACAACGGCACCGGCAAGGTTCGGGGTATTTATATGCAGGGCAACAACGGCGTCCGAGAGATCTTTCGCAAATGGTTTGAGCCATTTAAGGACGCAAAATGGTTCTCCGCCGAAAAAGACATGAGCGCCAACACTCTGACGCTCTCAAACACAGGCGGCACAGACCATCTCGCCTTTGACGCGATCGGACTGCCCGGCTTTCAGTTCATCCAGGACGAGATCGAATACGACACCCGAACGCACCACTCAAACATGGACGTCTTCGACCGCATCCAGGCCGACGACATGAAGCAAATCTCAATCATCGTCGCCGCGTTTGTTTACCAGGCCGCGATGATGGATGAAAAAATGCCGCGAAAGACTGTCAAATAAGCTGACCTTTTTCGTTGCATAACCCTGTGGGTGTGACTCTATTGTTGCACAGAATGACTGAATTGGCTTACAATCACTCGGTCACTCAAATCATAATTTATGACGGGTATAAATTATCTTCCAAGTGCGATCGACGCTTCCGACTGCATAAGCAGCGCATGGGAGTTAGTTAAGCGGCGGTTCTGGCTTTATATAGGCGTTGCCCTTTTAACCTTAGTCCTGATAGGATTCATCCCATTTGTAAGTGTCTTTCTAATGGGTCCTGTAATGGGCGGATTCGCGTATCTCGTTCTTAGAGACATGCGAAACGAACCGGTGGACTTCGGAACGATGTTCAAGGGCTTTGAAAAGTTTATTCCTCTGATGTTTATGGGCCTGATTCAGGCGATTCCCGGCATCATCTACGAGTGTATCGGATTAGTGTGGGACATCAACGAGATGCTCAGGCCAAGCGAAACGACGGATCCGAATTTCTTTCAGACAGCGTCCGACCCGTTCGTGTTCTCCGCTTTTACTGTAGCTTTTGTGATCATGCTTATTGGGTATGTGCTTTTCTCCCTGATTTGGTCCTACGCTTTGATCTTTGCGATACCGCTCATCATGGAGCATGGTATCAGCATCGGCGATGCGATCAAACTAAGTTTCGGGGCCGTGTTCAGCAATCTGGGCGGGTTGATCGTTCTCGGATTATGGGGAGGTTTAGTGGCTCTTTTGGGTCTGCTGTCTCTATGCGTCGGTATGTTTGTAGCAATTCCTGTAATATTCGCTTCGCAGGTCTTTGCCTACCGTCAGGTATTTCCCCTCTTTGGCGAGCCGTTCGTGTCGCCCCGCGGATACGTCAGCATCTTCGACGGAGATATTTGAGGTTATAGCCTCATCTCCATAAATAGAACGCCATCGTGTGGATTTTCGTAGTAAGCTTCTATCCGACGAAAGCCGTGAGATTCGTAAAGACTCACGGCTTTTGCCATTTTTGTGGGATAGGTATCGAGCCGCATCTTTTTGTAACCGATCTCGCATGCATCGTCAATTAGTTTTTCGATTAACTGAACACCTATCTTTTGGCCTCGAAATTGGTCACGAACATATAGCCGTTTCATCTCACATATATTGTCTTTCAACTTTCTCAGAGCAATGCAGCCTGTGAGATTTTCATCGCTATATGCCAACAACAATCGTCCGTTGGGCGGAGCGTATTTACCCGGCAGTTCGGCTAACTCAGTTTCAAAACCCTGGAAACACAGATCGAGTCCGAGCCACGCCTCGTATTCACGAAAGAGCTTGCGAGCGGCGTCGATCTGTTCCGCAGTTTCGGCTTGGACGATCTCCAACATTAACTAATGATTTTTTAACGCAAAGACGCCAAGATGCAAAGACGCAAAGTGTTTTTTATCTTCCTTTGCGCCTTTGCGTCTTGGCGACTTTGCGTTGAAAATAAAAAGCAATGGAACTGGCTGTCGAAAAATACAAGGTCGCAAATGAACCATATTATTTGCCGCTCAAGAACGAGGTCGAGCTTTTCGAAGCGGCGTTTGCTGCGAGATTGCCGGCGATGCTCAAAGGGCCGACGGGCTGCGGCAAGACGCGTTTTGTCGAATACATGGCCCACCGCCTCGACCGTCCGCTGATTACCGTCGCTTGTCACGAAGACCTTTCCTCGACCGATCTCGTCGGTAGATTTCTATTAGAAGGCGAAGAGACGGTCTGGCACGACGGCCCGCTGACGACCGCAGTTCGCAGCGGCGCGATCTGCTATCTCGACGAGGTTGTCGAAGCGCGAAAGGACACGGTAGTTATCATTCACCCTTTGACCGATGACCGCCGACGCTTGCCGATCGAAAAACGCGGCACCGTCATCGAGGCTCCACCCGAATTCATGCTCGTCGTCTCATACAATCCGGGCTATCAGTCGATCCTGAAAGATCTCAAGCAATCGACGCGTCAGCGTTTCGTAGCGATGGAATTCGATTACCCCGACGCCGAAGCCGAAACCGAGATCGTCGCAAAAGAAGGCGGCATTGACGAATCAACCGCCGCCGACTTAGTAAAGATCGGCCAAAAGGTGCGCAATCTTCGCGGCCACGGCCTCGAAGAAGGCGTCTCAACCCGCCTCCTCATCTACGCCGCCCAAATGATCGCCAAAGGCATCTCGCCCATCGCCGCCGCCGAGGTCGCCATCTGTTCACCGATAACCGACGACCGCGAACTCCAACGCAGCATCCGCGAGATCGTGACGACGATCATTTAGTAACTGTATAATCCATTGGAAATGAACTCATCACTAACAAAAGTGTCTGCTATTATTTCTGAGATTAGAGATCTCAATCCCAATCTAATTAAGCTGTATGAGAAAGCGCAAATTCGCTTAAGTACATTTACAAAGGGGTTAGAAGTAGATTCAATAGATCATTGGAAAGCTCAGATTCTCGCTGATGTAATATTACGCCTACGACACTTTATTGAGCATAATTTGTCTCATATCGAATCGTTAGGAACGCTTTCATTATGTAGATACATGTTTGAGTTAGTAGTTTGGCTCAAACATATAGAACTCGATGATCGATTTGCCCTATATTTTACTAAGCGGGTCTATGAAGGTCAGATTGAACACTATGAAAGGCTGACGAATCTATATAAACGTGAGATCGAATTTTATCGCTCCCTTGCATATGAGGAACGGAAGCTTCACAAAGAAACTATTGATGTGCTTAGTCAGAACTTATCCGACCCGAAAAAGCTTGGCGAAGCAATTGCCGCGGAAACTCAACGGATTGTTGATTTGCTTGATGCACGATTGTCAAAGGAATTAATTTTAATGTCGGATGATATAGCGGAAAATGGTTATTCATCTCAGGCACATCTGATAGAAACTCGGACATTGCCTGAAATCGATCGGCAAGCCGGTCTTAACCGTGAATCCTTAAGAAGTTTCGAGATTATGTGGGAGACGCAAATATCTGTCATCCACTCCTACTTTGAAAAGAAGGAGTTCAATAAAAACGGCGAGATTATTTGGAAATGGAACAAGCGAGCTGAGCGAGTCGGTATGACCAATGATTACGATTTTATCTATTCATATACAAGCAGATTGCTTCATGCGAATCCGGTAAGCGTTTCAACCAATCAACAAACCTTGACGGACGACGAACTGCTTATCTTCTGGCGGTATATCAAGAATCAATCCTTCTGGGTTCACGATTACGCTAATAACGAATTGTCTAACGTGCGTGAAGCATCGGGTATTCATTAGCTAGGATCGAACAAAACATTTGAAGATCACTTTCCTCGTATTCTCGATTATCTGTGTCGGATTACTCGCTTGTAGTAATAATGTTCGTTCCGTGCCTTTCTATCCTTCCCAATGGTTCACACCTGTGAACGACCCTAACAAACCCGACTGGGAAATATTGCCTCAGGAGGCTAAGGCGGGTGAGGTTATTTTGTCGAAGCGGAATGAGCTTGGCATTTTGTCGAACTTTGCGGCGACGCCGTTTGAGCTGGACGGCAGGCGATACCGATCGGTCGAGGGCTTTTGGCAGATGATGTTTTATCCCGAGGGGCCGGACGACGAACGTGCAAAGGCGAAAGGTGTCGAGTGGAAATTCACCCGCGAACAAGTCGCGCAGATGACGGCGTTCGAAGCCAAATCCGCCGGAACCCTCGCCGAGGAGAACATGAAGAAACTCGGTATCGACTGGTGCACTTATCAAGGCAAGCGGTTTCCATATCGTTCCACAACACCCGGCGAACATTACCGTCTGATCGTCGCCGCGATGCGTGCAAAACTCGAACAAAACCCCGAAGTAAAACGCATCTTGCTTGCGACCGGCGATCTCATCCTCAAACCCGACCACCACGGCGAAGAAAATCCGCCGCCCGAGTGGAAATACTGCGAGATCTGGATGCAGCTCCGCAGCGAATACGGGCAGAAACGCGACCGTTAGGAAGCGTGCCCGTGCATCACACTCGTGTTAGTTCGCCACACGCACGCTCGTTCACACTCGCGTTTCCGCCCGCAGCCTCACACGCTCGCCCGAAAATTAACACTCATTTAACACCCACGTCACATCTCGTTAACCTCACGGCTTCATCCTGAGTCTTGCACGCAAGTAATTTAAATAATCTTTACCAAAGGACAGGGCGGGTACGGGCGATAGCTTTATTAAATGTCATCGCTTTTCACTTTCCATTAGGTTTACAAGAGGAGTCATTATGAAAACGCACGATCTCACAAAGACGATCTCGATCATTTTATTAATAGTATTTTCCTTATTCATAAACACACAGGCGCAGACCGATCAGTCTCGCATAGCCGGAACCGTAATTGATAAGAATGGCGGAGCCGTTGTCGGGGCAACCGTGGTTGTAACGAACGACAAGACGGGTGAGCCAAGGACAGTTGTCACCGACAAAGACGGTGCCTTTCAGGTCTTTGCGTTAAAGCCGACGACATATTCCGTCACGGCAAGTGCAGCGACTTTTGAGCCTGCTTCGCAAAAAGACATCCAACTTCTTGTTGGGCAAGAAGCTAATGTTGTCCTGACGATGCATCCACAAGGCGTGACTGCTCAGGTTGACATAGTTGCGACCGACGATTCGGCAGTTAATATCTCGTCCGCCAGCATGAGCGTCAACGTGAACCCGCGTGAGGTCGGCGGGTTGCCGCTCAATGGACGCCAGGTTTCGCAGCTTTATTTACAGGCACCCGGAGCGGTAAACAGCGGTTCGGGAACTTTTGCCGATATTCGGTTCAACGCACGTGCGGTCGAGCAAAACATCATCCGCTACGACGGGGTCGAAGGCACGGCGGTGATCGACGCCAGCCCGGGGAATTTGAACGGCGAGATCTCATCGCCGTTTCGCCTGCAATCTAGCCTTGAGAACGTGCAGGAATTTCGCGTTGACTCGAGCAACTTTCCTGCCGAGTTAGGCACCGGAACGGGCGGACAGATCAGCCTGATAACCAAATCGGGCGGCAATGAATTTCACGGCTCGCTTTTTGAGTATCTGCGAAATGACTCATTGGATGCGGCCAATTTTTTTGACAATGTAGCGGGAAGCAAATCACCGCTTCGGCTGAATCAATTCGGCGGTTCGTTTGGCGGGCCGATCATCAAAAATAAACTGTTCTTCTTTACCAGTTACGAAGGCTATCGCTTGCGAGCGGGCATCAACTTCGTTGAAGCAGTTCCCGGCGCGGTTTCGCGTATTTGTGCCGCGCCGCTCGGAACCGGAACTGCCAACTGTCAGGAATCAGCAGGTGTTACGTCACGCACTATCGCGGCCCTGCCCGCGTTCACCGACCCGCGAGCCGTCATTATCTCACGCGGCACGGGCGGCAACCTCTTCGATGTTGCTCAGTTACAAGCCAACCAACAGGTCAATGAAAATGCCTATTCCGTTCGCTTTGATTACAAGCCGAGTGAAAAAAACTCATTCTACTTCCGCTTTTTCCGCGACAACGGCAGCAACCTACAACCCGAAGGCGTCTCAGGCCGCAATTTGAAATTTATCGCCAATCCGCAGAACGGCGTGATCAGTTGGCAGACTTTTATCAAGCCGACTCTCATCAACGAATTCAAGATCGGTTACAACAGCGCATTTACGCGGACAAACGGCATTGCCCGCTCGATTCCCGGCCTCGATCTTTCGGCCGCCACTATCAATATTTCCGGTAACACAGCGAATTTCAGCATCGCCGGCCAAGGCGCGTCAGCCGGAACTTCAAATCCCGGCGGCCTCATTCGTGCGAACAGTGCCGCCAACGGACGCGGCCAGCCTTACACCGCATATTCCGTGTCCTACATCGACAACTTAACGTGGATAAAAGGCGACCATATTATCAAGTTCGGCGCTGAGGTCCGCCAGGTGCGTATATACACCGACCGCAACGGCGGCACGACATTCGTCTTTAACAGCCTCACCGATTTTCTCGCCAACAATCTGGCATCGGTGCAATATCAGGGCGATCTGAGCGACCCGAGCCCTTTTAATAACAACCTGACCGGCAACAGGTTTGCAAAGCAGGAATACTACATCGGCTTTGCACAGGACGAATGGAAGATCCGTAAAAACATGACGCTCAACTACGGTTTGCGATACGAGTTTTACAAACCGCTGCGTGAGCGAAACAACGGACAAGTTTTGTTCGACACGACAACCGGCACTCTAAAACCGTCAAGCGACGCGGCTTTCAAAACCGATAAAAAAGGCCTTGGCCCGCGAGTCGGCCTGACGTGGTCGCCAAATCCTGAAGGCACGGGTTTATTTGGCGGCGGCAAAACGGTATTTCGCGGCGGCTTTGGCATTTATTACGGACCCGGCCAAGTCGAGGATCAGATTCAGCCCATCGAAAGCGATCGCATAAATTCGACGCTCGCAGGAAGTTCGACGGTTCGTTTTGACCCGAATATTGCCTCGTTTGCAAATGTGATAAGAACCAACTTTATCAATAATCCAAACAACCGGACGTATCAGCCGAGAGCCTACGCGCCGGAATATCTGGTGCCGGAAAAGATCTACAGTTTCACCGCTTCGTATCAGCAGGAATTGCCCCGTAAGGTCACGCTCACGGCCGGCTATGTCGGCAGCCGTGGCCGAAATTTATTCCTTCGCGGCTTGTCAAACACACTTCGCTCCGGCATCGCAACCATCGCTAACGGCTCGGCTCTTCCGACAAACGCCGGATTGGTCAATCGAACTGACGCCAATGGCCGGGTGATCGGCGTTACAACCATTCGTCAATTCGACATTCTCAATGCGGATGCAATTGCCGCCTGCGGTGCATCGGCGAGCAATGCGATCTGCCGTCCTTTTGCCGAAATCGACACAAAAACAAGCGGCGGCTCGGACAAATACGATGCACTTCAGGTCTCTCTCGCAAGACGGCTTAGTATTGGCCTGACGCTGAACGCTCAATACACGTTATCAAAGAGCTTTGGCACCACCTCGGGCTCGAACGAGGCGAGAACGGCGGCTCAGCCGGTTGGCGGCGACGTTCGTGCGAGCGGCGATCAGAATAATTACGCAGCCGACCTCGGCTCAAACACATTCGACGTTCGCAACACTTTTAATCTGAGCGCGATCTATGATCTGCCGATCGGAACGGGACGGACTTTCGATATGGGAGGTTTCGGTAACGCTCTGCTCGGAGGTTGGGAGATCGGAACTATCGTCAATTCCCGCAGCGGTGTTCCGATAGACATTACGATCACGCGACCCGACACCGTCATTGTCTGCCAAACGGCGGGCGGCTGCGTCGTGCCGACAAATGCGACAGGCGGCACGGTAACTTATGCCCAGGGATACACGGTCAATGCGTTTAACCCAAATGCGAATGCGCCGCTGCCTCCGGGATTTATTGCCGTTATCAATTCCCCCGGCGGCGGCTCGTCGCGTCAGACGCGGCGGCCTAATCTGATCGCGGGCGTCAATCCGTATCTCGGCAACGACCGCAACTTCCTCAATCCGGCAGCCTTTGCCGCACCTGCCGCAGGAACGTTCGGCAACCTGCCGCGAAACGCTCTTGTCGGGCCAAAGTTCTTTCAAGCCGATCTGATCCTTAACCGGAAGTTCCGTTTTAGCGAACGATACAATTTAGAATTTCGCACCGAGATATTCAATATCCTCAATCACGCAAATTTCAGCAATCCGGCGTCGGTTCTCGGCAATCCGCTGCCGACATTTACCGTCACGCCCGCAAGCGGCGGCAACCAGGCGTTCTATACGCTGAACTCAGGCTTTCTCCAGCCCGGCGACCCGTTTACGCAATCGCGTGCCGGAACCGCGTTCGGCCTTTTGAGATCTACGCTCGAAAGAACCGTCGGACTCGGAACAAACAGGCAAATCCAATTTGCCCTGCGGCTCAATTTCTAATTCGAGGGGGAAACAACGGGATGAAAAGGCTGTCTGAAAAGGCAGCCTTTTCGTGTCTCGTCTGTCTCAAGTGTCCCAACGTTTTTTTTGTCCCAAGTTTGTCCCACACCGCTGTGGGACGAGCTAAATATTGCATCTAACGGAGTTAACATCGCAAAAATGCCCTTGTCCCACGATTTTTGAAAAAATTCGCCGCATTGTGTTGCAAATCCATAACCCTAATGGATAGATAACTTACTATGAAACACAGCTCTGGAACGCGGTGATCTTCGCTGGGACAACGCTGGCAAGTCTGTCTTCCTGCCGACTGCTTACCGCTTACTGTTTGTCAAATATCTGATTCCGCATCACCGTACCAAATCACCGGGCAAATAAAAATACCAACATTCCGGATATGACGTGGTTTTCTCGATTTGACGCAACTTTCCGAATATGACGTGGTTTTCCGAATTCTTGCCGATCTTCCCCCGCTCTGATTTGTTCAATAGGAAATCTCAACTTGTCCATCGACGACAGTCGTTCCGGGATCACCTTCGTTGAACATCATCTTTTCAAACGTCAGAGGCGAAATAGAACCCGGTGCTCCTCCAGAGGTGAATCTGAGATTTAAAAGCACCGAAAGCCCCCGGCTAACTGTCCTTGACATATCAACCGGATCCTTCATCGGCTGAATAACTAAGCGACGGGGGATGGATCGTAGTAATTTCATTGTGTTCTAGCGCAATATTATGCTGTTTGCCACAAAGATTTTTGGCCATCATTTGTATCTAAAACATTTTAATCACACAAAAAAAGAGGCCCTTATTTTCATAAGAGCCTCGTAAAAGCATATTTGCAAAGACGGAATTATTCCCGACCGATAAAGTCGAGGTCCACAACATTGTCTAACAGGACGATGACTTGCGGATCGTAGATGTAGTGGCGTGAATCAACGCGGACGATGTACGTCCGGCCGACTGTGACGCCGTCGAAACGGTAATAGCCGAACGAGCTTGTTCTGGCGGTTTGGGTTGCGCCGGTCTCATCGCTGATGACAACAGTCGCGTTGACGAGTCCCTGATTATAAGGCGTCAAAACGCGTCCCGAAATCGAGACCCCGGCTGCCGTGGGCTGGCAGGCGGTGCCGAGAACTGTATCAACGCGTGCTCCGGCGTCGCCGGTTGCGGTGTTGGCACTGTCGGTGGCGACGACCCATTTGAATCGCACAAGCTGGCCAAAGGACGCGACAGGCATATTGACCGTCGTCGTAATATACGCCGGTGTTGCCGCCGTGCCGCCTGAGAGGCCGCTCCATGCCATGCGTCCGGCGATCTGGCTGCCAAAGCTGCTGCTGATCGTCCGGTTGTAACCACCGGTCACAAAACTGCCGCCCGCGGCGAGGATGTCCTGATAGGCTGCGCCGTTGATGCTTATTTCAAGCACCATGCCGTCGCGGCCGATGGTCGCGCTTTCCTCTTCGAGATTAAACGCCGTGCGGAATCGCATCTGATGATCCATCGGCGCTACAGAGTAGGACGGCGTGAGCATCTCGGTTCTGCCAACCGTGGCCGCAGAGCCGGCCCGTGCGGCATTTGCTCCGCTGTCAGGATTAAGAACCGTCGTGACCCAAGGCGAAAGGCTGCCGGTGGCGGTTGATGTCCAGCCAAACGGCAGATTGGGTTGAACCACGCCGTCAAAATTCTGACCGCATACGGCTGACTGTGCCCAAACGGTCATCGTGTAGGCGATCGAGCCGGTGCAGGTTCCAAATCCGGCTGCCGTGATCGTAAACGAGAACGACCCGGCTCCGGTCGGTGTGCCGTTAAGCACACCCGTAGTCGGATTGAGAGTTAAGCCGCCGGGCAGCGCGCCGCCTGTCACCGTGAAGGTGTAAGTTCCTGCCGGGGTTGCACTTATCGTCTGCGAATAGGCAACGCCAACTATGCCGTTCGGCAAAGTCGCCGGGCTGAGAGTTATCGTCGGGCACGGCGTGCTCGTCGGTGTGAATGTCGGCGTATTTGTTGCCGTATTCGTCGAAGTCGCCGTCGGCGTAAACGTATTCGTGGCAGTTGGAGTCGGCGTATTTGTCGCCGTATTCGTTGCTGTATTTGTTGCAGTTGCCGTTGGCGTGAACGTATTCGTCGCCGTCGGTGTTGGCGTATTTGTCGCCGTGTTTGTTGAGGTTGCCGTTGGCGTGAACGTATTCGTCGCCGTCGGTGTCGGCGTATTTGTCGCCGTGTTTGTTGAAGTTGCCGTCGGCGTGAATGTATTCGTCGCCGTCGGTGTTGGTGTATCTGTCGCCGTGTTTGTTGCAGTCGCCGTCGGCGTGAACGTATTTGTCGCGGTCGCGGTCGGAGTGTCCGTTGGCGTATTTGTCGCCGTCGGCGTAAACGTCTCGGTTGCCGTCGGCGTCGGAGTGTCAGTCGCCGTATTTGTTGCGGTCGGAGTGAATGTTTCCGTCGGCGTCGGCGTATCCGTTGCCGTGTTCGTCGCGGTCGGTGTGAATGTCTCGGTTGCCGTCGGTGTAGGCGTATCCGTTGGAGTATCGGTCGCAGTTGCGGTCGGTGTAGGCGTATCCGTTGGCGTGTCCGTAGCTGTTGAGGTCGCCGTCGGCGTGTCCGTTGGAGTATCCGTGGGGGTGTTGGTCGCTGTTGCAGTTGCTGTCGGCGAAGTGCAGCTAACCGGAGTGAACTCAAAGGTATCTATCGAGATGATATCTGAGTTTGCTCCACTAGGCCCGCCGTTGGTAACAAAGTAACGGAATGCAAATCGCCCCGTTGTTGCCGTCGGCACACCCGATACCGTCACAGTAAACTGTGTAAACGTCGTCGGATAAACGCCCGTAACCAATGTCGGATTGATGTCCAGCATGAGTGTCGTAAAGTCGCCAACGTCAGTTGACGTCGTTCCAACATCCGTGCTCGCGCCCGCGGTGCTCATTCTCACCTGCAGACGGTCAGGGAACGTGTCGGTGCCTGCCTTTCTCGTCCAGAATGTCATTGTAGCTCCATCCTGCAATGTAATTGTCGGAGTCAGCAGCCAGGCACTTATCGTTCCGGCTCCGCCTGTTGAGTTGAAGTTTGCTCCTATATGGCCGGCACCTGCCTGTGGAGCCCATGGAGAGTTGCCAAACGGATTCCATCCGTTCGCGTTTGTTCCGATCGGCTCGCTGTGATTAGTGACAACCCAGTTTGCGGGAGCCGGTGCTGTCATCGCATCAAAATTCTCAATTACAGGCGTGCAGCCAGGCGATGCTGTAGGAGTGCTCGTCGCCGTATCCGTCGGAGTATCAGTCGGAGTATCAGTCGCCGTGGCCGTCGCTGTCGGAGTATCGGTTGGAGTATCCGTCGGCGTATCAGTCGGTGTATCGGTAGGTGTATCCGTCGGCGTATCGGTTGCTGTTGCCGTGGCCGTCGGTGTGTCGGTCGGCGTATCAGTTGGCGTATCGGTCGGAGTGTCGGTCGCTGTTGCTGTCGCTGTCGGCGTGAATGTTTCCGTCGCGGTTGCGGTCGGCGTAAATGTCTCTGTTGCCGTAGCTGTCGCGGTAAACGTTGCAGTTGCAGTCGCGGTATTTGTCGGAGTATTCGTAGCCGTCGGAGTGGCGGTGTTTGTAGGGGTGGCAGCCACGATATTGAGATCCAGGCAGAACCCGGCTAATGTTCCGACGTTGCCGGCTCTGCTGTCGCCAACATATAGCGTCCACGTCCCGGCGGCGGGCTTGCCGTTTAATGTCGTCAGAGTGCCGGCCGGTAAGGCAGTGTCTGCTGCCGGCGAATACGAGCAAATACCATCGGCATCGCACACGGTGCTGTTGCCGTTGATCGTCGATCCCATCAACTCGCCGCTAACGGCCGCTCCGGTTGCAAAGCTGATCGGAAACGCGGCAGAAATATTCGATGTGTCGCCATCAGGCGTGTCCACGCCGGTATCCGGAGCATTGCTGCCCGGGCGGTTTAACAGCGTGATAACGGTTCCGTCGGGATGCTGCAGCTTGATCGTTAAATCGCCGACCTGCGTGTTTGTTACCTGGAGATTAGTGACCGTTGCGCCCGTTATGAGGCCCGGGTCCGGAACAACGACGGTCTTTGACGCCATTGAACCCAGCGTGCCGTCGTAACCATTATCGGTGACATTAACAGCCGCGCCCGTGCTGCAATAAGCAGTTGACCCTGTGATCTGCGCGGTCACGAACGTGGACGAAAAATCGTTGTTATAGTGATAGCTGCTACCCGAAAAGTCGTAGATAAGCGTATTGAGCGGCTGCGAAGTGCCGACGCCCGACAGGACCTTTACGGTATAGATGATCGTCACGGTGCCGCCGGCCTTGCCGCCGGGGACGCCAACCGGGCCGATGCACGAGCGGTAAGTCGGGCTCGTCGGAACCGGGTCCCATCCGCAGCCGTCCTCGTAAAGTTTGTTGCTCGTATAAGCCGGAGGTGCTGTATAGGTTGATGCGACGCTTAGCGTTTGGAAAATAACATTGGGCAAATTGATAAAACTCTCGATCTGCTCATAACCGTTTGTCGCGGTTGATGCGTTGAGCTCGATCGTGTAGGTTTGCCCGACGGCCATGCTCATCGTGCCGCCAAACGCTACATTCGCGCCGTTAAGCTTGATGCCGGTGACGCTGTTTCGGTTCTGCGAGATGAGTCTTTCGATATAAAGCTCGCGCGGCGTCGGAGTGCTTATGACGCCGAGCGTGTCTGCCGTCGCAGTGATGTGAAATCCGCGCGCGGTGTTAAAGGCCGCCGCATCGCGGGTTATCTGAACCTCGTAATAAAAATCCGAACAGGCACCCGCCGCGAGCGAAGCAAGGCTCAACGACGAGACCGATCCCGTCCGAATATTGATAAAAGCATTTGCCGAATCAAAAATAAATGCCGATTGAACATTTGTCGCGGCCGCGTCGCCGGTATTGCAAACGCGCGCGCCAACGGGATATATGTTGGGGCCGACCGTCACATCGTTGCTGTCTAGTCCGATGACGCCCCATGTGATCGGCGTGATCGTGAGCGAAGCAGCAACCGGAACCGCTGCGTTTTCTGCTTCAGGCGCAGTAAACGCAGCAGCCGAAGCTTCTGTCGTGTCGGACAGGCTCGCTTGCTTAGACATGTTTGAACGATAGGCTTGCGAGATGGCTGCAAAGAATGACAGCATTATCGCAAAAATAATTACAGCCACAGCCTTACGGCTCTTCAGCAGATTCGAGAAGTTCATATTAGTATTTATTTGAGAAAATTTGCGTTTCAGAAATCGAAACGGCAACAACGTGATTTAGTTTCTTATTCGGATTCGGAACTATTTTTTGAACGATCATGAAACAGCCGGCGCGAAACGGCTGATTCATCCCTGATAAACAAGATAACAAACTTACTTTAAAATATCAAACAATATTTTACTCTGTGGATAAAAAAATATCTGAGAGAGTCAGCGTTTTAATCTGGAAACAAATTTTTGCCGGAACTTTGCTACCTTTGGAGCGACGACGGCAGCACAATATGGTTGGGTTGGATTATTTGCAAAATACTCCTGATGATAGTCTTCGGCGGGCCAGAATTTGCCGAACGGCGTAATCTCGGTCACGATCGGATTATCATAAATTCCCTCGGCGGTGATCTCGGCAATTATTTCTTCGGCGGTTTTTCTCTGTTCTTCGGAATGATAAAAAATTGCAGAGCGATAAGACGAGCCGATGTCATTTCCCTGCCGGTTTAGCTGTGTCGGATCGTGAACGGTAAAATAGACTCGCAGAAGATCGGCGAAAGAAAGGTCGGCCGGATCAAATTTTATCTGCACAACCTCGGCATGGCCGGTCGTCTCGGAACAGACCTGTTGATAAGTCGGGCTTTCCGTATGCCCGCCCGAATACCCTGAAACAACGTCCGCGACGCCAATCAAGTCGTCAAAAACCGCCTCAACACACCAAAAACATCCTGCCGCGAGTGTTGCTGTTTCCAA
>JAYVFJ010000083.1:0-2426 GCA_043773225.1 Chloracidobacterium sp. | reverse complement strand
GTCAGTTCCGCGCCTGGAACGCGATGACATCCGCGTCGGGCGCTTCAAGGCTGTTCCTCGTTTTTTTGGGGCGTCGCTTATATCGACGCCAAAACCATTGCCGCGCGGATAGCGAAGCGCGGCCGGACCGGGATGTTCGATAGCGGTCAGCATCATGTCACGCATTTCGGCCTCATCCTTCGGCGCCATGAGCATGATATTCGGATAGCCGCGAAGATAAGCGATGTCCAGCAACCCGTGATGCGTCGGGCCGTCAGCGCCGACAATTCCGGCACGATCCATCGCAAAGGTCACGTTCAAATTTTGCAAACAGACGTCGTGAATTATCTGGTCAAACGCCCGCTGCAGAAATGTCGAGTAGATCGCCGCGACCGGTTTCAACCCTTCGCAAGCCATTCCGGCACAAAATGTTACGGCGTGCTGCTCGGCGATGCCAACGTCGAACGAACGCGCGGGAAATTTTTCGAGTATTTTGTCAACGCCTGTTCCATCGGGCATTGCTGCGGTCAACGCGACGATTTTGTCGTCCCGCTCCATCAGTTCGCACATTGTTTCGCCAAAAACCTGTGTGTAGCTTGGCGGCGAAACCTTGCTCGATTTATACGGCAGGCCGGTCTGCGGATCAAACGGGCCGGTTGCGTGATATGCGTAGTAATTCTTTTCGGGATTGGGAAAGCCTTTTCCTTTTGTGGTCAAAGCATGAACGATGACGGGGCCGTCGTCTATCTTTTTTGCCGCCTCAAGTGCGCGAACGAGATCCGGCACATTGTGGCCGTCAACATAGCCGATGTATTTGAATCCAAGTTCGTTGACCAATGCACCCGGCAAAACGGCCGCAGCGATCGCATCCTTAACGGATTTTACCGCACGGCGAAGTGAGCCTCCGATGCCCGGCACACTCTCAAGCGCGTCGCCGATCTCTTCCTTTAGGTGGTGGTAACTTTGAGCTTCTTTGATGCGGTTGAGGTAACCGTTGATCGAACCGACCGCAGGGGCGATCGACATGCCGTTGTCGTTGAGCAGAACGATGAGCCGCGATTTAAGATGGCCGGCCTGATTGATTGCCTCCATCGCCATCCCGCCGGCAAGCGACGAATCGCCGATCATGGCACAGACATGAAAATCTTCGTTTTTGGTATCGCGCGCAACTGCCATTCCCAATGCAGCCGACAGCGAAGTCGAAGCGTGCCCGGCGCCAAATGTGTCATATTCCGATTCGTCCCGCCGCAAAAACCCTGACAGTCCGCCGTATTGCTTGATCGTGTGCAGTTCGTCGCGGCGGCCGGTCAAGATCTTGTGTGCGTAAGCCTGATGCCCGACGTCCCAGACAAGCCGGTCATTAGGCGTGTCAAAAACATAGTGCATCGCAACGGCCAACTCGACCGCGCCGAGACTCGCCCCCGTATGGCCGCCGACACGCGAGCATGTATCTATAATGAATTGCCGCACTTCGTCAGCGACTTCCTGTAGGTCATCAACCCGCAGCTCGCGCAAATCAGCGGGCGAATTTATTTCGGATAAGAATCTCATGTAATAATACTCAAATGTCGCATTTTACCTTGCTAAAGGGCAAATGTTAAATTGCCGAACCGTGTCCATATACGGATATTCGTTATTCGTTGTTCGATATTCGTTATTTCGGAACATGTCTCGGAATAACGAATAGAGAATAACGTAAACGTATAACCGAGATCATTATCCAAGATTTGTTCGACTAATCTCTTGCTTCACGCATCAAAAGAACGACGAGCGAAAGCTTGAATACATACTAAAGAGGTACAAAATGTCATTAATAAACAGATTTTCTTCGATACTAACAGTTGCGATAGCGGTTTTTGCGTTCTCAACATTCACGCTGGCACAGCAAGACAAGGCCGCGACACCGGCTCCAGACAAGGAAAAGGCTGAAAAATACCATAAGGGCGAAGGCCACGGCATGCACAAGGGTCACGGCAAAGGCTTTGGCAATCGTCACGGCGGCATGATGCGGATGATGCACATGCTAAACCTGACCGACGCTCAGAAAACGCAGATGCACTCGATCATGGAGGCGAACAAGCCCGACCAGACGACGCACGACGAAATTCGCACGCTTGCTAAAGCAAAGCACGACGGCACGATTACCGCTGAACAGCAGACACGGCTCGATACGCTGAAGGGAGAGATGAAAGCTAAGGCCCAAGCTGTCCACGAGCAGATGTTGAACATTCTGACAGCCGAGCAGAAAGCCCAGCTTGAACAGAAAAAGGCGGAAATGAAGCAGCGCAAAGAGGAACGCCGCCAACAGCGTGAGCAGCGTCAAAAAACGCCTGCCGCCACAACCGAAACAACGAAAGAAAACTAAGGTTTAGTGCAGACCAATGCACAAGCCCGCACGTTAGTAAGGGCGATACACTCAACGTTGAGTGTATCGCCCTTACTAACGT
>JAYVFJ010000082.1:0-3144 GCA_043773225.1 Chloracidobacterium sp. | reverse complement strand
ATCTCATCGAGCAGATCGAAGCGAAGAATCGTTTCCCCGACGGTGATCTTATCTCCGTTCTCGAGCGTTTCGCGGCGGACACGACGGCCGTTTAGGAATGTGCCGTTTCGCGAGTCGAGGTCGTTGAGCACGTACTCCGTCAGAAGTTTTTTTTCATCGCGAACCGCAAGTATCCGGGCGTGCTGTCTCGATACCTGCGTGTCATTGACGCGCACATCAGCCTCGAGCGCACGGCCCAGGATCACCTCTTCACGCTCTAACGGTATCGGCACCGCAATCAGATCGCCGCTCAAAAAAACGAGCGTCGGCTTTAAATCGCGACGGACTATCTCGGAATCGTTCATAGATAAGGCCGTGGAAGGTGAGGCAATGAATAGAATAACCTATTTTTCACATCAATTTCCATAGTTTTCTTTTTCGGAAAAAGGTCAGTTTCAAAACCATGCGAATAAACCGCTGCATTTTGCTCAGCGGTCTTTGCGCCCCTCTCGGCGTTCTCAGCGGTAAAAACACTTCTTCACGCTGAGAACGCTGAGGTTGACGCAGAGATCGGAGAGAATCGATTTTCTTTGGATGGAGTTTTTCTCTCGGATGTAATCCAACATTCATTGTATCAGTGATTTTGCATACTTGGCTTGAAAATACGCAATTTACGCACAGCGTTCATAATACTTCGCTTTGTGTATTGTGGTATATCAATTTTTTAGTACCTCGGTTAGCCTGATCATGGTCGGACGATATGTAAGCGGCGAAAGAAATTTTATTAAAACTGCTTCGCCCATTCTCGTCCGATCATTGTGAAAAATCAAATAAATAAATTACAGCAGATGACGTTTACAGAAACCGACAAATTAAAGGCAATAGCGATCGTGCACGTTTTTGAGACGTCGCGGCCCTTTGGCGATTACGCGGCGTGCGTCGTTTTGAATGACGGAGCGGGTGTCTCTTACGGGATAAATCAGTTTACGCATCGATCGGGCTCGCTGGCGGCGGTCGTTCAGGCTTATCTAAACGGCGGTGGTCTGGTCGGAAGAGAAATTTTTAGCACGGTGCTGCCGAACTTGAAAAACACGTCGGTCGCGGCCATTAACAAACTCTCGATTGACCAGCAATTTAAGGGGGCTTTGCGGTCGGCGGCTGTGACACGCGAGATGAAAGCAGCTCAAAAACAGATCGCCTTTGAGAAATATCTCGGCCCGTCGCTCGATATCTGCGAAAGATGCGGTTTTGTCATGCCGCTTTCACTGGCCGTGATTTACGACTCGGTGACGCACGGCTCGTGGGAGCGGATCAGCCGAAGAGCGGGCATTGCGCCCGCAAGCGCCCAACAGGAAAAACGCACGCCCGCCGATGAGAGGGTTTTGATCACAAATTACATCCGCAAACGCCATTTCTGGCTGACAAATATTCGGCGGTTAAAGGTCACAAGTTACCGCACAAAATTTTTCCTGGATCAGATTGCGATAGGTAATTGGAACTTGCGGCTGCCGTTAAATGTCCACGGTGTTCGGCTTGCCGATGCCATGTTTCCAGTTTTTCCAAAAGAGCAAGACTTCACCAATGCCGAAGCAGCGACCGCTTCGCCTCAGACCGCGAGCGGAACTTTTGAAGCAGAGACAGTGAACACGGGCGACGCAGGCACGCCAGTTCTCCAGAAAGCCGGAGACATCGTGGCTTCGGCGGCCGCCGGATTTGATCGCGTGGACAATACCGTCAACGCCTTTGTCGTTAGACGCGACGCCGCGAAATCGATGTGGACGACGATTATCGGAACATTTTGGCAGGCGTTATGGGCGATTTTCGGTTTTTTTATAGGTTTGCCAAAGGGAATTTGGATTGGCGTTGCGATTATCGCGGCCATTTTGATCCTTGCGTATTTGTACCGGCAGCTCACGCTCGGACGGATTCGCGAAGAGAAGGCCATTCAACGGACTGAGAAAAGAGCGTAGGCGAAAGGAACATTATGAACGACACAAAAAATATCTTACTGGCCTGGGTCAGCTCTATTTCGACGGTTTTTGCCGCGATCGAGACTCGGACATGGATTACGATCATTTCCGCAATCGTGCTGCCGATAATGTTCTTTGCGGTCGGCAAGACCGTGGACGTGCTGCTCCAGATCTACTTTCGACGGCGTGAAGAAAGGCGGAAACGCGCCCGGTAGGAAGCGTGCTTCTTGCCCGCGTGTAGAAAGCACACTCCCTACGGGTCGTGTTTCCGCCTCTGTGGCGACAAGAAAATTATGAATACAAAAACGAAAATCTATTTAAGCCTGGCGGTTGCCGCAATTTTTTTAGGCGGAGCAGTGTGGTCAAATCACAAGATCGCAACCCTCGAAAACATAGTCGAAGCCGCAAAGAGAGAAGCCGACAACATACAGCAGATGGCAAATAAAAAAGATTTAGAGGCCGCCGAATACAAGCAAAAGATCGAATATCTGACACGGCAGCTCGGTGAAATTCAATTGATAGCGAGGAAACAAGATGAAGAATTGGAAAAGTTTAATAGGAATAGCTCTGGCGCTCGCGGCGATGCAATGGGTGCCCGCCGCATCAGGTCAATCGCCGCCACCGCCGCCGAACTCTGTGCAAAACTCGCCGAAGTCGGACACGGATGCGAATAAGAAAGTTACGAGTTCGGAGTTCCGAGTTCCGAGTAAAAAGATTAAGGAATTTAACGATCCAACTCGGAACTTGGAACCCGGAACTCAGAACCTGATTCCGGCGTGCATGGCGGCGGCGGTCGAGCTGGAGCAGACACGTGTTCTGGTTTTGGCGCTCGAAAGCGAAAACCACGCGCTAGCCGGGCGGCTGGATACAGAAAAGCGGACGACCGTTGTTCTGACGGAACTAAACAAGACGCAAAAAAGCGAGGCCGACGCTTTGCGTTCGGTTGTGACAGCAAAGAACGAAACCATCACCGCAAAGGACGCCGTTGTCAGCGCACAAGACAAACTGGTTGAGGCGTTAAAAAAGAAAAAAACTTCGCCGTGGCGCCGTTTGGGCGACATTCTGATCGGCGCGGCGGTTTTCGCGATATTGAAATGAGGAATTGAACCCTTTGTGCCACACGCACAGGAAAACAAAATTATGAACAAAGACATAGAGATGGCAATTACGAATTTTCGCTCCAAGTCAGCCCGAT
>JAYVFJ010000081.1:0-2317 GCA_043773225.1 Chloracidobacterium sp. | reverse complement strand
GCGGAATATGCCGACGGACGAAATGAAGTCGTGGATTTAACAGAGCCGATAACTTTCGATATTATCGGTCGTGAAACTGCCGAGGGTGCGATGGTACTTGGCGACGAAGTCATTATTGGCCCAACCATTTTGGAAGTTTTAGATATGCAAGTGGATTGCAGAAATCAAGTAGTGATCCCTAATCCGGCTCACCCCGATCAACCGGTTGTAAAAATAAAGTAAGGAGATTATTAGTGGGAAATAGAATTGCGGTTTTAGAAACAAACAAGGGGACGATCAAATTTGAGCTTCTTGAATTGGACGCTCCGAAGACGACTGAAAATTTCCGGCTTCTTGCCGATAAGAATTATTACGACGGTGTTATCTTTCACCGCGTGATACCAAATTTTATGATCCAGGGCGGCGATCCGCTTGGCGAAGGCTACGGCGGCGAATCGGCTTGGGGCGGCAAATTTGACGATGAGATAGAACGCAATTCGGCTCTTTATGCGGGTGTTTACGACAAAGGCACAGTCGCGATGGCAAACTCGGGGCCGAACACAAACGGTTCGCAGTTTTTCATCATGCACATTGATTATCCGCTGCCGCCCAGCTATACAAAATTCGGCCGTCTCGTCGAGGGACAGGATGTAGTTGACGCTATTGCGATGGTTGACCGTAATTCCAACGATAAACCGCGTGACCCGGTCGTGATGGATCGCGTTTACATCGAAGAAGCGTAATGCGTGCGGTCATCCAGCGAGTAACGCGGGCGAAGGTAAAAGTAGCAGATAGAATCGTCGGCGAAATTGGCCAGGGTTTATTGATCTTGCTCGGCGTGACGCACGAGGACGATGAGAAAGACGCCGATTTCCTTGTTGATAAGATCGTGAATCTACGTATTTTTAGTGACGCTGACGATAAAATGAATCTTTCGCTTGCCGATATTAACGGCGAACTTCTCGTCGTTTCGCAGTTCACGCTTTACGGTGACACGCGTCGCGGCCGTCGCCCGTCATTTATCAACGCGGCTTCGGGCGAAGATGCTTTGAAATGGTATAAATACTTTGTTGCCAAGGCGCGTGAAACTGTGAAAAAAGTTGAGACGGGAGCCTTTGGCGAAATGATGGATGTCGAACTCGTCAACGACGGCCCCGTCACAATTCTCATGGACAGCAAAAATCCAATCTAAAAATAATTAATATGAAAAAAATCACATTCCTTCTATTCTTGTTCGTGTTCATTGCGTCATGCAGTGATAGTAAGAAGCCTGCAAATGCCACTGCAAACGCGAATGCCAAGCCCGATGTAAAGACCGGCGTTGCTCCGGTTGCCGACAGCGAAATCGCCGTCATCGAAATGGAAAATCCGGCCTATGGGACGATGAAAATGGAGCTCTACTCGAACATCGCGCCGAAAGCAGTCGAGCGCTTCAAAGAACTCGCGCGCGAAGGTTTTTACAACGGCTCAACTTTCCATCGCGTCAGTGACATCGTCATACAGGGCGGCGATCCAAATTCAAAAGACGCCGATCCGAACAATGATGGAATGGGCAAATCGTCAAAGCCAAACGTGCCGGCGGAATTTTCTGACGTTCCTTTTGATAAAGGCATTGTCGGCGCCGCCCGATCCTCCGACCCAAACAGCGCAAATTGTCAGTTCTATATCACAATGAAGCGCTACCCGGGTTGGGACAAAAATTATACCGTGTTCGGAAAAATAATCGAAGGTATGAATAACGCCGACGTTATCTCAGGCGTTCCCAAGAACGGCGAGAAACCGATGGATCCGGTAAAGATGAAGAGCGTGACGATCCAGGCAAAGTGATAAGATAAAGTGGAAAAGGTCAAGAGTGAAAGGTTAAAAGTAAAGGGTCTCGCCCCTTCACAACCCAACTTTCCCCCTTTTTCACATTTTCCCTTTTTAACTTTTTAAGCTCGCGTAGCTCAGTGGATAGAGTGCTTCCCTCCGAAGGAAGAAGTCGCAGGTTCAAATCCCGCCGCGAGTACCAATCAGCATTACCGAACAAACTGAAAACTAAGATCTAAATTTTCAGTTTTAACATTTCAGTTTTCAGTTTGGTCGGAATGTCTTTTTTTTCAAAGCTATCTCTTTGGCAAACAAATCTTCGCCGCCGGATTCTGCGAGCAAACCAATTCTTTAAAGGCCTCGATCTCAGCTTTCTGCTCCTTGATCTGCTGCTGCAATATTTCGATCTGCGTTTGCTGTTCACTAAAAGCATTTACAAACGCAACGCTTAGACGATCATACTTGACGCCTTCGACATCGCCTTTATCGTTATAAGTCACAAATCGAGGATCGATCTTTGCGACATCTT
>JAYVFJ010000080.1:0-16758 GCA_043773225.1 Chloracidobacterium sp. | reverse complement strand
ATTTTTGCCGTGAGTGGGGTTAAGGATAATGAGTTTCTTTCCATCAGGCAGTTTGACCGAAGCCGCTCCGCCCGACCAAGCATCTTTGCCATCGCCGGTCAAATGAGCCACCGATTCCGGGCTGAGCATTTCGATATTCTCGAAAGGCACGACAAGCAGATTTGCATACTCGGCAAGCTCAAACGGATTGAGACGCTGATCGTCGCGGCGCAGTCCCGCGAATTCACGCAATCCTTGCGCCCTTAACTCATAATGTCGTCCCTTTTGTGTTGGAGGCAGGTCAGTTGGATTCACGACCGTCGTTCCTCTTGAAGAAATGGGTTATTGGATAAAGAAAACTATTTCAGACGCAATAGGCTTTCAACGGAAATATCCTCGTCGATGGCTTCCCAGTGAAGCCCGATTCCACCACCTATTAATCGCCAATCCTGACGCTCAGCGGGTGTTGCTTTTTGGAGACGCGCAGACCATTCCAACGGCACGGTTATCTCTCTGCCGTCGGCCAGAAAAACCGTGAAACTATTATCGTCACATTTGACATCCATCGCCAATGGTTCAACTTCAACTGCTAAAATACTCATTCCATTTCTCCAATAATAGCTCGTGATTCTCTTCTATTATTTTATGCAATTCGGTTAACTCATTGCTACGAAACCCGCGCGATTTCACAAAAATTACCGGACTGAGCCAAAACTTAGCAACACGTTCAGCTTGCTCAATATGAATATGGGGCGGCTCGCTGCCTTCCAGACTAAAAAAGAAAAATCTATAACCTCTGATTCTGAGAACCGTGGGCATCGGAAATCATACCTCTTTATACTCGGAATCAACATCTTCGCTTGAGAGAGCAACGCGGTAGTTTTTTGATTGCTTTTGTTTTGTGATAAGCAGGTCGTCTTTTGTTTTTAGCAGATCAGCTCGGTTGTAAACCGAGATCTCGAAGTTGTAGCCGTGCGTGATCGCGTCTTTAGGGCAGGCCTCGACGCAGAATCCGCAAAAGATACATCGGCCGTAATCGATGTTATAAACTTTCGCGTAGCGCTCGTCGCGTCCGATGCGTTCGGCGTAAGGCCTTGGATCATCCTGAGCTTCAATATATATGCAGTCAGACGGGCAAGCTGCCGCGCAGAGATAACACGCCACGCATTTTTCCTTGCCGTTCTCGTCAACGTGCAGCAAATGTTGGCCGCGATAACGCGGCTGAACAGTGACCGGCACATCTGGATACTGCACGGTCCATTTCTGACGCGGAATCTCCGAGAGCGTTCTCTTCATTCCCTTAAGCACCGCAACAGTTGATTGAATTACATCGGAGACAACAGACATAGATAGGTGAAATTAGTTGGGCATAGCATTCGAAATGCCGCCAAACATCATGGCGAAAACACTCCCAAAAAAGAGTTTAATAATAATAATTATGATCCCGATCAAAAAGCCGACCGCTCCCGCGATAATGCCGCCCAGAGCAAGCCCGCCTCCACCGAATTCCGTTGGATTTTCCTCGGCCTTTTTCTTTGCCATAAAACCCAGTCCCATCGCAACGGGCCCAACAAAGAGCCCCAACCAGCAACACACCGTGCAGCTTAAAATACCCGCAACAAGCGCCCCGATCGCCAAGCCTTTGTTTTGTCCTTCTTCTTCAGCAGGCGTGTTCGAGATGGCCGGCTGGCCTTGCCACGCAGCATCCGGCGGATTCCATTCGGCAACAGGCGCCGGTTCTTGCTGCCGGAACGGCGGGATCACGTCCTGAGCGAGCACGGTTTCAGCGTCAGCATACGGCGATGGATCTACAGCCGCCTGTTCGAGCGGGCTTTCCCGTGCAGAAAACGGAGACGGCGGCGGAGCCATTTCGCCAAAACCGGCTGCAGGCGGTTCTGACATTATTGATTCTTCAGTAAGCGTTTCGTTAGCTCCTGTGCCAAATGCTTCCTTTAGTTCCGATTCCGTAACATACATCGTCTTCAGAGGATCGATCCCGGGCAATTCCAAAATTTCATCGGGAGCTCCAATTGGAATAGATCCGGTGGTCTCGTGTATAGGCGACACTTCAGCCGCCACAAGCGACTCACCGGCGGCAGTTTCTTCCACCGAGGCTTCTGCCGATGGCCCCGCAACTGCGTCGTCCGATGCATAAACGTCTTCGCCCGGCTTATCAAACGATTCTTCTTTCGTCAGATCCAATTTATGTCCAACTACAGTCGCATACGGATCGAAAGCCGGCTCATCTGCAACAAGCTCAGTTCCGTCAACCTGACAGAACTTCATCGAATCCTCAAATTCCTTTCCACACGCGGGGCATTTTTTCATAGCTTTTATAAGTTTCCAGAGTTACAGAGTTACAGAAGTTTCAAATAGTTTACTAGCAATGCAGCAATTGCGAAAATCACCTGTAACATTTTCCTTAGTCCATCCGCAACTCTCCAAACTCTGCAACTCTGCAAACTCTGCAAACTCTGTAACTCTGCAACTCTGTAACTCTGCAACCCTGCAACTTCGCAACTAAACTAATTCAAGTTTGCTAAAGAAATACGAGATCTCAATCGCCGCGTTCTCGTCCGAGTCCGAACCGTGAACGGCATTTTCGCCGATTGACGAAGCAAAATCCTTGCGAAGAGTGCCTTCAGCCGCGTCGGCCGGATTAGTCGCGCCCATCAGTTCGCGCCACGCCGGAACAGCATTCTCTTTCTCAAGCGCCAGCACAACGCACGGCCCGCTCGACATAAAATCGCAGAGTTCGTCAAAAAAACCTTTGCCTGCATGAACCGCATAAAACCCTTCGGCCTGCTTACGCGTCTGATGTATCAATTTCATCCCGCGAATCCTAAAACCACCGCCCAAAATCCGGTCAATGATCTTCCCAAAATTCCCCGCCCGAACCGCGTCGGGCTTTATGATTCCAAATGTTAAATTGCTCATTAAGTAAATGTAAGATCTCCTATAAAATATTTTTATCTAGGCGGCCTCAAACTTGTCCCATTCAAATCCAAGTAATTTCACTGCGCTTCGCAGAGTTCCTTTCTTCAAGTCTTTGCTTCCCCAATCGGGAATCGGCGCACCGCGACCGTTAATCGGATTTATCCATTTCCGATGAGAACCACCGCTTTTTGTATTAATCTCGATACAGCCAAGATTCTTTAATTTTTTCTCGACTTCCCGATACCTCATGCGGCTTCTAAATGAACTACTGTGTCAGTAAGAAGCGGAGCTTCGCCATTAATAGGACTAAGCACATATGGCAAGGGCTTGTCGAGGTATTCGTAAATCTCGAGAACCGCCTGGAGACAATCGCTGACGTTAGGTCCAATTTCTTCCCACGTATCGGCTTCCGTTATAAGTTCGGGTAAAACAGGACAAGTAATTGTCCACCCCCCTTCGGGTTGCGGATCCAAGACAAGCGGTAATTTGTAATATTTGTCATTTGCCATAGCTAATGCACTCCTGAATCTCGTCATTGGAAATATCGGGAAAATAATCTGTCTTGATCTCCTCGAACGACAACCCGTGATCTATAAGCTCCAAAACATCTTGAACGGTGATTCGCGTTCCGGCAATAGTTGGCTTGCCAAAATGTGTATTTGTATCCACTGAGATTCGTTCGTTCATATCAACCAAATTTTATCACGAAACGAAACTCCGTCGGCGATCACAACATTTCTTATAGCCAAACCAAATTCAAATTTCAAATTCATTTCAGGCCAATATTAAAAAGCCTTTCTACTTGATCGAAAAACCATGCCTCTCGATCATCCATCCCATTGAGGTTCCACTCGCCATCGAACTTACGGCTATTGTAATCATCAACAATCTTCTGAGTAATACGAAACGAAGTAACCTTTTCGTCCGAAACGCTATGGAGTCCGGTTCCGGTGTAGGCTTTAATCTTCGTGCCAAAACCTGAATTGCTCGCTGCGATATTCTTTTTACCACTCAGGAGAGTAAGATTGCCCGCCACATCTACTCGCTTCGCAAATTCCGGTTTTTCATGAGCCTCCGCCCAATCCGGATTTGACTGAAACGCTCTCGGCATAATGTGTTCGACATGAATATTCTTGTCATCCAACTGGTGAAATTGAGGGCGGTCTTGCTGTTCATACTCGACTAAGAAAAGTAACGGCTTGAGCCAGGATTCAAAATATACTTGTCCGCGAAGTCTGTAGCCCGCTCGACTGATCGCATCATTGTCCGCAAGAGATTTTTCAAGGTCGGCTGCAATATCGTCAATAGGCTTTTTCGCCTTAATAGATTTAATCAGGTTGAAAGAAGTTTGTTTGATCCGAGTGAGCGTAAACCCAGCCATCCAGTTGAGGTAATAGTATCGACGAAGAAGTTTCGCTAACTCGCCAAAATCTGGATAAGAAGTATGCAACGCCGTTAGCAGAATGCTGCGCCAATACATTCCCCATCGGATGTACCAAAAGCTGTAAATGACGGAATCTTCCTTATCATAAATCTCTTTCTTGTAAAGGGACAAGAACTGCTTGAAATCGGCAATTGTTTCGTTAGGGTCCGCGTCAGCGAACAGCTTGGTAAGCTCTTCGTAAAGAGAACGCCGGGGGTTTTCTCCCAAGAGGTAGTATTCGTAGATGACAAAGAGTTCGTTGACGCTGTAGTTTGTATCGACAGCTAACCCCTCGCAGGCTTTCCAATCATCTATAAATTGGTTTTCTTTTTGTTTTCGCTGCTCGTCATCATCGGAGAAGAGTCGATGGATACGCCCCATCAAAAAACTCTTGATTAGGTCAGAATTAGAGAGATCCATTCCCCGATCATTGAGAACTTGGAAAAGCTTGATCGCGAATGTTACAGATTGGCAGTCGATACGGATGATCTTGACCTGATTGAACAGGTAGTTGATGAACTCACCGGCAGCGGCATCGTTTAACTCTGACAAGCGTTCACGAAAGAAGCAGGCTGTATTAATAAACTTATGTTTAGGTTCTTCTTCGCGTCTTAAATCCTTCTTCAACGGACGTTCGAGTTCTTTGGTCGCGCCGGGATTAAGTATCAGTTTCTGAAAATCGCTCTCGTGATTTGAATGAGTCTTAAGCCTCAATCTTTCAAACCGATCATTGAATTTGATAGAACTCGCAATGATCTGATTATCGATTGCATGCGGATCACTATCTAGTAGGGCGGAATTGATCTCTGGGTAGTGATCGCGGATAACGCAGAATAGGATGAGCAGCGTCGTCGTTCGTTGTTGGCCGTCAACTATGTCTAGATAAGTCGACGAATCTTCCGGCTTCGCCGTGATAATTGAACCAAGAAAATAGTTGGGTTCATTCTCCTGTGCATCAAGTAGATCATCCCACAATTTTTCAAGCTGTTCATCCGCCCATTTATAGGGTCGCTGGTAGCGGGGAATTTGATACAAGGCGTCCGTATTACCAAAAAGTTGCTTAATGGTAAGGCTCGATGGTTTGAATACGTCTTCCATACTATTCTTGCAATGCCTCGGTAGTCACAATTACCAGGCCAACGGTTTGATTTAGATTAGGCACTAACTCCTGTTTTGAGAACCTCGACTACAGCTCTGCCTATATCCGCCGGCGATTGAACAACACTGATGCCCGCGTCAGTCAATGCCGCCATCTTCTCCGCCGCAGTTCCCTTCCCGCCCGAAATGATCGCTCCCGCGTGGCCCATTCGGCGGCCCGGCGGAGCTGTCTGGCCGGCGATGAATGCGACTATCGGTTTTGTGACATTGTCTTTTGCGTAAGCCGCGGCGTCCTCTTCGGCCGTGCCGCCGATCTCGCCGATCATTACGATGGCGTCGGTTTCGTCGTCGGCTTGAAATAATTTCAATGCGTCGGTGTGATTTGTCCCGATGATCGGGTCGCCGCCGATGCCGATGGCGGTTGATTGGCCGAGGCCGAGTGCTGTCAACTGGCCGACAGCCTCATACGTCAGCGTCCCCGAACGCGACACGACGCCAATGCGGCCTTCCTTATGTATATGTCCGGGCATGATACCGATCTTGCATTTGCCGGGCGATATGATGCCGGGACAATTCGGGCCGATCATCCGCGTCTCGCGGCTGCTCAGGTATTCATTTGCCTTGATCATATCTGCGACCGGAATTCCCTCGGTAATGCATACAACGAGCGGCAAACCGGCGTCGGCAGCCTCCATTATCGCGTCAGCAGCAAACGCAGGCGGAACGTATATGACCGAAGCATTTGCTCCGGTTTCGCGGACAGCATCAGCAACAGTATTAAAGACCGGCACGCCTTCGTGCGTAGTCCCGCCTTTGCCGGGCGTAACGCCGCCAACAACATTTGTGCCGTAGTCACGCATCTGCAGCATGTGAAACGTACCTTCCTTCCCCGTGATGCCCTGAACGATCAGGCGTGTATTTTTGTCAACTAAGACGCTCAATGAAAGTCTCCTATTTTCTCCTAAGCTGAATAAAACAAAGGCAAAGTATAACACGCCGCCCTTGAACACATAAAACCGTCGATGCGTCAACATTATGATATTGACTTTTGTGCAATTTCGTGCTATGCTTGAAACGCATGATCTTTTATTCAACTCACAAACTAGCTGCAATGCAAAATGAATTTAATCGAAAAAACGTTTGGAACACTTGGAACAGCGGAACATTTGGAACACTTGGAACACGTGGAACAGTCGATAAAAAACGCCGTAACTCTGTGCCAACTCAATACTTAGCTGAAAACATGTTGGTTTTGCCTCGTCCGCATTTGTCATACTTTGTCATACTTTGTCCGACAATTGTCATACTTTGTCGGACAATCTGTTCCCATATGAAAGAGGAATTTTCAGAACAATATGTCTGCCGTTTACGTTTGAAATGTTGACCTTAGTTTAGAGTGCGCGATTTATCGCGTCTCAATACTTGATAAATTGCCCACTCTGAGCAAAATTTATGCGTCAGCTCTATTCATTTTATACAGATGCCTTCTGGATCGCGGTCAAATCGATCCTTGAGCACAAGCTGCGCGCATTTCTGACGTTGATCGGCATAATCATCGGCGTCGCTGCGGTGGTTGTGGTCGGTGCGTCGATCAGCGGTCTCAAGACCTATGTCGTTGAAAAAGTAGGAAAGGTCCTCGGCACGAATCACTTTATGATCACGCGAATGGCGTCAATGGGAAAGATGTCGGACGATGAGTTCGAACGCAAAAATCGCCTGAACAAAGATGTGATCTGGGACGAATATCTTTATATCAAGGATAACTGCAAGAATTGCCTGTACGTCGGGGCCGAGATCGGTGCCAACGCCGACCTCGCACAGGACGGCATCGAAATGCCTTCGACGCAGATCTTTGGCTCGACCGACAATATGTACGAGATCACGGACAAGACCCTTGACGAAGGCCGCTTCTTTTCAGCCGACGAGGTCACCCGTGCCGCGAATGTCTGCGTGATCGGAATGGATGTAAAAGACAAGTTCTTCCCGAACGGCTCGGCGGCCGGCAAAACCCTGAAGCTTCGCGGCATACCATTACAAGTGCTTGGCGTCGAGGAAAAACGAGGCTCATTTATCGGCCAATCGATGGATCGGATGATCTATATTCCGATCACGCTTCATAATCAGATGTTTACGCGAACCGGCGGAATTCAGGTACATGGAAAAGCCCCGAATAAGGAAATGTTCCTGGCCTCCATAGAAGATGCGCGATTGTTGTTGAAAAACAAGCGGCAGTTAATGGGCAACCAGGAAGAAACCTTCAGCCTCGTAAATGTCGACGAATTTAACACGCAGATGGATCAGTTCACAGGAGCGATCGCGGCAGTTGTCGTGCCAATAACGATGATAATTCTGATAGTCGGCGGCATTGTAGTGATGAACATAATGCTCGTTTCCGTCACGGAACGGACATTTGAGGTCGGCCTGAGAAAAGCGCTCGGAGCGACGCAAAAACAGATACTGCTGCAGTTCCTGATCGAATCGGCACTGTTATGCATCATCGGTGGCATTATCGGCCTCTTACTCGCGACCGGCGCGACAGCGCTTATTACCATGCTCGCCGGAATGACGATGACGATCACCATGGGTTACGTTATTTTGTCCGTGACAGTTTCAAGCGGTATAGGCATCATCGCCGGCCTTTATCCAGCGTGGAAGGCGGCGCGGCTCGATCCGATCGTGGCTTTGACGCAGAGTTGATATGGAAATTAACCACAAAGGCACAAAGGACACAAAGAAAAGGTTTGAAGATGAGTGTTTGTACGAGCAATCAGGGATCCATGTCTCTTCTTTGCCATTACTTCTTACCTTTGTGTTCTCTGTGCCTTTGTGGTGAATAAATCTATATGAGAATTACGACATCATTACCCTACGAAGTGCTGAGAATGGCCCTAGAGTCGATCCGTGCGCATAAATTCAGATCGTTTTTGACGATCCTCGGTATTGTCGTCGGCGTGATAACGGCAATAGTCGTCGCGTCGATCCTTACGGGAATGCGGAACTCGATAGTCTCGATCGTCGAGGAATATGGCACGAATAATATTTACGCTTTTCACCTCTCGACGGGTTTTGGCCCGCGCAGCCGTGACGAACGCAATCGCAAACCTCTGACCGACGACGACGCAGCCGCGATCCTCGCCCAATCGACTTCGATCAACGATGTCGCGATCGTTGCCCCTAACATCGGCTCGTTCAACGGCGGTTTTGACGATAATCTCGTTTACGAAGGCAAAAACTATCGCTGGGCACTCACCGACGGCGTGATGCCGAACCAGTTGGAGATTACAAACCTCGTATTGAAGTCCGGCCGTTTTATAACCGAGGCGGACAATTACCAGCGCCGCCATGTGCTGGTCGTCGGCGTGAATTGCGTCGAGGCTCTCTTCCCCGGCCACGAGGATGATGCTCTCGGAAAGGTCGTGCGTATGAACGGCACCAATTGGGAGATCGTCGGTGTCCTGGAAAAGCGAAAGGCCGGCTTCTTTGGCGACAACGAAGAGGACCGCAAGGTGTTTTTACCCTATCGCACCGCCCGAATGGATGCCCCCGACCGCGAAGAAGAACTCCTTATTATACAGGCGAAACCGGGCCAGCTAAATGATGCGGTCGCCGAGGCCGAAGGGATCTTGCGGCAGCGCCGCGGAGTCAAGTACGGCGAGCCGAACAATTTCGATATAAAGACAGCCGATAATTTTATTGCCCAGTTCGACGGGATAATGGGCGGCGTCGGCCTCGCCGCGATCGCCATCTCATGCCTCGGGCTGTTGGTCGGCGGCATCGGCGTGATGAACATTATGCTCGTCTCCGTCACCGAACGCACCAAAGAGATCGGCATTCGCAAAGCGATCGGCGCGACAAAAGGAGCGATCGTTCTTCAGTTCCTGCTCGAGGCAATGACACTCACATTCTTCGGCGGCATCATCGGCGTTGTCACTGCTATCGGCATTAGTAATCTGATTATGCTGCTGATCCCAAGCATCCCGGCGCAAGTTCCGCCGTGGGCGGTCATCGCAGGATTAACTACATCAATCGGCGTCGGCCTAATATTTGGCGTCCTTCCGGCAAGAAAAGCCTCGCGCCTCGACCCGATCGAATGTCTGCGCTATGAATAAAAGGCGTTCTGATTCGTTAGTAGGCTGGTCCGGGATTATTTCCGGCAGGCTTATAGTTGCATACGAGCATGGTCTTCCATTTCCCCGGAGCATTCCGGTTAATGCCGCAGCCAATATGGTTGGTCTTTTTCCAAACGATCTGAGTATAGTGTGTACAGACCTTTCCGGACTTGCAGGTTCCGGTCTTGTTGTCCCAAGATGGTTTCTCAAGCAGCCACTTATTGACAGCGGCGACGGCTGCGACATCGCTGCCTCCCGAAACAAAAATACTCTCCCCAAATATGGTATCGTCCCGATGCTCGGCCACGCCACGCATCGCCCACTCTTGGGCAAGATCGGCTAACTTGCAGTCCCAAGTGAGCGGAGCAAGTTTTAGGCCCGCCCGTATTTGATTGTGGGCGTACAATATCTCAACGATCTCGGCTCTGGTTAATCCATTTACACCGGTACATTTTACCGGCTCGGCAACCTGAGCGTCGGCAAGCATCGCTGCGGTAAGGTTCACAAAACAAACCAGCGTTAACGAAAAAAAACTTGTCCCTATTTTTGAAAGAAAGATCATTCGCATTTTGCCCGCGTCATCGGAAAATCAATGCCAAGAAATTTTCCGTTGTTGTTGCCTTCGATGCGGCCGGTCAGTTTGCTGTCCTGCCGTTTGTAGATCACGCGCTGCGGAAAGTCATGATCTGGGTTTTCAAACACAACTTCATTGGCGGTCAATTTTATGAGTTTGAACGGCGTCTCTTCTTTATTCTGTTTTGGTTTTGCGATAAAGAAAATATCATCGCCCTTCTGCTCAATTCGCATAAATTCGAAATCCACGGCCTTCTCTTTCTTGACCGTTCGCCCGATGCCCAGCATCAGTCCGCCGGCGGGTTTCATCCACTGCTCGGACACAGTCAGATGCTTGGCCTTGTTGTTCGATTCCCAGCAACCGGAAAGCCAGCCGAGATCTTCGAATTTATGCACCTTGGTCTGCGCCGAGACGCCAATGCACAACCCAAGCACAAATACAGCCGATACAACGTGTTTCATTATATTCATATTATATGATGTTAGCCGCTTGTCCGATCAAGTTCAATTGTTGATAAATAAAGAGCAGGTCCTGATCGCTCAGAACCTGCTCTTTTGTGAAAGAGGCTATATGTGAGTGGCTGACTAACGCACTGTAAAACTGGTATTCCCGACACCCGACATTCCGCTTGCACTTGCTTGCGCACGGACTTGATACAAGCCCAGCGGATCCTTCTTTCGGCTGAGAACGTGTATGAAGGTTGCCACCCCGTTCGTTCCCGTCGTGCGGGTAGTCGTTATCACGGCTCCGTTCGATTTGGTCATCGTGAATGTAACCGGCGCTCCCGCAACAGGCGCTCCGCCGGCAAGGACAGTCGCGTTGACCGTGGCTGTCTGGTTCCGAGTATATGACGTTTGGGTCGCAGCAGCAGTTACAGCCAGTCCCGACAAGAGTGAATAGGTAACGGTCGTGGATGAACCGCTCGTCGGAGCCGAAGTATTAACGGCGGTAATGTTGATCGGATAGGTGCCTTCCGTTGCCCCGACCGGCGAAGTGATCTGCAAGGTCGTCGCTGCACTCGCCCCCTGTTCGATCAATGGTGCCTGCGCACTAAAAACAGCATTCCAACCAGCCGGCACATGCGCCTGTAAATTATACGCAGACGCCCCGCACCCGCCGGTATCATTATTCCTTACCGTCAAATTGAAACTAACAGTGCTCCCCGCCGTAACCCAAGGACTCTGCGCCTGCGAAACCGTAAGCGTCGGATTCGACCGAACACATGCCTGCGCCGCGATGGAAACATTGACAAAAGCACCGGTTGAATCTGCCGATAACGTAGTGATCGTCACCCCCGCATCCGGGTCACTAAAAGTCTGCCCCACCGTCAAGGCTGGGTCATACCAGGAGGCCGTCAAAGGCGTCATGTCGAGTATGCTTGGTCCCCATACCCAATCATTCCCATCCGATCCGATACGAAACAGCACACCGTTTACTACATTTGGATAACTCGATATAGTGCTATCTGCGCCGAACGGTATGCGATGTTCCAAGTAATACCAAGTCCGTGAACCAGTAACTGGATCAACAGACTTAAGAATCTTTAATCCCTTTATGCCGCCTATTGTCTCATACGCATCCATCCAATATGTGCCACTTGAGGTTACTGTCTGAGGAGATGTCCAACCCAAACGTTCTTTCTGAGACAAATTGTAATGATAATTAGACGCTCCCATAATATCGAAACGGTCACCGTATTCGCTGGTGGTACAAGTTCCGCCGATTACGACCGAACCGCAGTCCAACGAGTGTGAATGAACTAGTCCAAAACTATGCCCCATCTCATGCCTACTTGACGCGAGTGTTGCGTTTAGCCAAAGACTGGATGGATTACCACCGACTGTGCTGCTCCCGGAAAAAGTACATCCATTTTGCGGAAAACCGAAAACGTAATGATTGTAGGCGGAAAGATCCGCACCCGCCGCCGCCGCCGCTTGTTGTGCATAAGTGGCGATCAATGATTTATCACAAATTGTGTAGCTGACCGGGATCGTGTACCACCCGTAAACATCTCCCGTCAACCATGTCTGACCGTAAGACATTTCGCGGTAAAGGTCACTCGTCTGGGTGAAGACTACATCACGTGCGTTCTCGATAGAGTAGGGTTGCTCCTGATTGTCCTGGAAATTCACCAGAATAACCAGAACCCTATGCTCGCCGGTCGTGTTCAGCAAATCGGGGGCGGTCAACTCGGAGTCAAGTTTTTCAACTCCATCGGTTGCGACAAAAGAATCACCAATATATGTGCCTTTTACACGAACAAGCGAGCCTGTCGTCAGTTGAGCCTCAGGGGAGTTTGACAATTGGAGCGGGACGCGGCCTGATGCGGTATTGACGAAATAAAGCATTCGCCCGTCGTTTTCTTCGCACTCGGCGATGATCTCGAGTTCGCCTTCAATCACTTCGCTCTTTTCAAAATAGTTTTGAAGTTCATCGCTCTTAACAAAGTTTGCCGAGGTAGGAGTTTCAGAGATCAAAAAACAAAAGGCAAGCGCGATTAGACCTAAACAGGTACGTGTAAAAATGTTTTTCATTAGCTTTTTTTCCGCTGGACCGAATGGTCTTAACAAGTAGATTAAATTCGATTGATGAACAATATCATCTAATGTTAAAATATGTTGAATATTCTCTGCGTTCCAGATTTTATTTCAAAATGACCGTTCAAATTGACGGCATCGGTCAGGTTGACCAATTTGATTGTTTTATTGAATTTATAAGACTAACGCCGGACAGCTTAAGTGAGGGATGATGTCGAGTGCGTAATAGCCAACAGTCTCAGGTTTCCGAATATCTTGGGTCGGACTGTAAAGATATTGCGCGCGGCCGTTGCCGCAATAAAAGACTAACATATAATAGACTATAATTCAAAGTTCTCATTCAGTTGTGGGTCTGATGCTATTTTGGAGAGGCAAGTTCGATACAAATGACCGAGCATGTTTTTTTTGTCGTTTTTTAAGATCTATGACATTCAAGAAATTTTAAACTGTAATTGTCGAACACCTAGATTCCACTGTGTTTAGTCGTGAATTCGTGGCTAATTCTTGCCGGAGCTTTGCCACGAATGCACGAATGAAAAAAAATTAAAAAAAATCAAAGAAAATGCTTGACAAACGGCTGGAAAGAGCGTAAATGTTTATTTAAGTATTTAGACCGTTTAGTTTAACGAAGTTAAACTGTTGGCAGCATTGCCCTTATCTTGCCAATAACACTTCGACGAGTGCTGTGAAATCGGCTATTGTTCCGCGCATTTTTATTTGCTCGGACATTTAGTTATTATTTTGGAAAACTTGGAACATTAGATATATCTGTAAGCATTTGCAGATCGGAATTTAACCCACGGAAAGTTAGTCAGGAGGATGATCATGAAACTTTGGATCGGAAGAAATTATTTTACCGGAATAGTAGCAGTCCTATTATTCTGCGGCAGTTTGTTTTTGACAGCGGGTGTTTGGGCTTATAGCACAGACGGCCCCGCAAGCCTGTTTGGGCTGGTCCCCAACAGCGAGAAAATCTTGCGCCCGCTGGGCAATTTCCTCGGCATGGAAACTGCCGTGCGCATTGACGCCACGGTCACGACCGATAGACCGGATTACCATCCGGGTGAAATCGTTCAAATAACCGGTGCAGGTTTCGTGGGCGGAGAAACGGTCACTCTTCAGGTAGTTCATATACCGTCCCTGAACGAGGCGTCGCTCACGCCTCATCAAGGACATGATCCGTGGGAAGTTGTGGCCGACTCTAATGGCGGCTTCGCCGCTGAGTGGCTTGTGCAGGAGGATTCCTTAAACCAACTGCTCCTGTTAACAGCCGACGGAGGTTCCTCAGGCCTGCACGCGGAGACGACGTTTACCGATTCAAGCGTCGATTTTAGGCAGTGCGCAAATAATGACAGCCCGTTCGTCCTGGGACATTGCAACTGGATCAATTCGATCGTTCAACAGTCCAATGCCAGATATGCCGAAGGCATGTCGAACATGCAGCGGATCATGTTTATCGACATAACCCCCACCACAGCCGATGGCAACATTCACCGCATGACAATGTCGCACCAGTCAACAAAGGGCGGCATTCATGCATACGATTTCCTGACATCGTATGAACAGGCGATCAAGGCCGGTGCCGACTTGGGTTTCCCTTATGTTGACACGACCAGTTACACGCCCATCACTTCGGGTCCAGATCCCACGAAGTATGAAAACGCTTCGATCAATTTGACGTTAACCACAGTACGCGCGTGTGGAGAAAACATAGGGCCTCCGAACACATTGGGAGCGACTTGCACAAGCATTCGCAACAGCCTAAATAAGATCAGTGTCGACCTTCCAGATGATAATTTCAATGACACTGAGGATGGTTCGACCCTACAACGAATCCAGGCCTATGAAGCTGTTTACGGAAACAGGTATCTTCGTATTTACGCAAATGCCCCTATAACCGCGGCAACCATGTCGCTTAACACCAGTCTCGGCCCCAACGGACATACCGGTCCAGACACCGGCGATTCTGACATAAATTATGTTTTGTCTTGGACATCTACCGCAACGAGCGTGTTGATCGAGGTAGCGGGCCACTTGTCAGTGACCGGCCTTGATAATACAGGCATTAACTGGGGAACATTCGGCGGGCAAGGGCAGGGTTCGTCTCAAATCAGCGGCGGCCCGTATCACTTCAACCTGAAACGGCTGAATACAGACGCGAACGGCAATGGCGGCGAATCGCTTGGTTCGCAGGACAATCAGATCAAAGGCGCCGACATTATCCTCCCGAAAGGCAGAATTACGATCATTAAAGATGCCATACCAAATGACGCTCAGGATTTCGCTTACACTACAACGGGCGGATTATCTCCTGCAACATTCTCATTGGACGATGACGCCAATGCAACGCTCAGTAATACGCGTGTGTATGCGGATATAACTCCGGGTACTTACAGCGTTACCGAGACTCTGCCGGTCCCGGGTTGGGATTTCACAAGCCTAAGCTGCGTCGATCCGAATGGCGGCACGACAACATCCAGCGCAACCGCGACGATCATGATGTCGAACGGCGAGAATATTGTTTGTACATACACGAACACCCAGCAAACCGGATCGAT
Source organism: Chloracidobacterium sp. (assembly GCA_043773225.1). Taxonomy (GTDB): domain Bacteria; phylum Acidobacteriota; class Blastocatellia; order Pyrinomonadales; family Pyrinomonadaceae; genus OLB17. The sequence goes on along the minus strand of JAYVFJ010000080.1, from coordinate 1,543 downwards.
TCAGATCAAGAAAAATACCATCGGCGGAATTCCCAACAAGCCATATAATTGGGGATTCTCACCCGTTGGATTCAATGGCGGTAACGTAATCAATGTGGGCACAACTGGTGTGAACGGAATGGGTATGTCCGCTGTTTTCGGAAATTTGACTGCAGGTGGTTCATATAGCGTTTCAGAAACGAGTCTTCCGGCAGGCTGGGTGTTGAACCCAGGTGCGACTTGTACCAACGGCACGCCAGCCGCGATAGTAGTCCTCCCAAACACGACCACTGTCTGCACGTTTACGAACACGGAAACTGATGAAACTCGTGGTAGGATCAGAATTGTAAAAGCCACCAATCCCAGTTCCGATACCACAACTCAGTTCCCGTTTATCAGAAACTACAATTCCAATAACGATCCTGAACCGAACCCCCCATTTGGATTTAATCTAACTGGAGGCAGCAACGACACTCAGACAATGCTATTTCCCAGCGGGGACCCCGGCGGTCGCACGTATACGGCTTCTGAAGGCACTTTGCCCACGGGCTGGTCGCTGACGAACATCTCATGCGGGGTAACCCGCTTTACTCCCGGTGATGTAATGCCAACAACAAGCATGGTCTCAATATCCAGCCCGGGTGTCTCGATCGAGCTTGGGGCCGGCGATCTTGTGACTTGTACATACACAAACACGAAGCCGGATGCGCAGATTGATTTGAGTCCGTTGACGGCTACTAATGAGGTCAACAGTCCCCATACGATCAAAGCAACCGTCCAGCAGGATGACATGCTGCCGGCAGGTGATCCCAACGGCGATACTGTAACAGGATTTGGCCCGGCTCCTGATGGCACTTTGGTCACGTTCAGCCTTTTGAATAACGTCGCAAATGCGTCATTTGTCGGTGGCAACACTTGCTTGACGACCGGCGGCATGGGCATGTGCACAGTTCAGATCAATACAAGCACGCCCGGAGGAGTGGACATTCATGCCACGACTACGTTTAACGTGCTTGGCGTCAGCCTGACCCGTGCAACGGGAACGGGCGGTCTGAACAGCGCTGATGCTCATAAGGACTATGTCAATATGTCGATCGCGATCACGCCGGACGTTGACACAAACGGTGTTAATGATCCACACGTGTTCACGGTGACGGTCACCAAGTATCCGGCCGGCGTTCCGGCTGTTGGAGGCACCGTTGACATTACGACAGACGTGAGTCCTGTTCCATCGTCGAACATGACTACATGCGGTCTGGCAGTCGCCTTCGTGGGCGATGTTGCGACATGTACAATTACCATTAACAGCACGACTTTCGGAACGTTCACAGCGAACGCCTCGGCGACGGCGATGCTCGGCAATCCGGCGATTCCGGTTACGCGCGACACTGATCCCGCGACCGGTTCGATCGGCTCAGGCCCGGGTGGAAGCGGCCCTGCGGTCAAGAACTATGTCGATATGAACATCGGCATTACGCCAAATACCGATACGAATGCCGTTGGCGACCCACACGTCTTTACGATCACCGTGAAGAAGTTCCCGGGCACTGCCAGCGGCGATACG